>JAQBES010000109.1:0-8124 GCA_032123755.1 Nitrospirota bacterium | reverse complement strand
CCCGCTCACCAATCCCATTGATCGTGCACTCGACTTGGCCGGCCCCCTCGAACACTGCCGCCAAGCTATTCCCCACGGCGAGGCCGAGGTCGTTGTGACAATGGACGGAGATCACCGCTTTCGCACTGTTTGGCACCTGCTCGCGAATCCCACGAATGAGCCTGCCGAATTCTTGGGGCACCGCATAGCCGACCGTATCAGGAATATTGATCGTCCCGGCTCCTGCGGCAATCACCGCCTCGATCACCTCATAGAGATAGGCGGGATCGGAGCGACTGGCATCCATGGGTGAAAACTCAACATCGTCCACATAGCTCCTCGCCAATTGCACCATCTCAACCGCGCGCCTCTTCGCCTCGTCGCGCGTCATTCGGAACTGATGCTTCAAGTGGATATCCGAGGTCGAGAGAAACGTATGAATGCGGACCTTCGGGGCTCCCTTCAATGCCTCCCAGGCTCGATCGATATCCTCTGGGCGCGCCCGCGCCAAGCTGCAAATCGTCGGCCCCTCGACTTCCTGCGCAATCCGCCGCACCGCATTAAAATCTCCGGGCGAACTATAAGCAAATCCTGCCTCGATGATATCAACCCCCAACCGCGCCAGCTGCTTCGCCACCATGATTTTCTCTTCCACATTCATGCTAGCGCCGGGCGACTGTTCGCCGTCCCGCAACGTCGTATCGAAAATTCGAACCATGCGTGTCATGCTTTCACCTCTCTCCCTCCAGGGCTGATCAAAACGGTTGTCCAGCAAGGCCGCAGGAAACGAAAACACCTAAAGCGTACACTCTGGGGTACGTTGAGGATGGTTTCAAGCTGAGAACGCAGCTGGCAAGCATTTTCGTCAGCCCCAAAAAACACAATAGCCTCCATCCCCACGCCCAGGGACGGAGGCTTGAGAAGCTCCGTGGTACCACCCTGATTTAGCCATGAACAACGTGCCCAGCTGTTCATGACCCTTCATTACGCCCTGTCACGAGGGCGAGGCGGAATCCATTACTCGGGTTTCACGGATTCTGGCTCAGAGGCGAGTTCGGCGTCGCACAGGCTGGTTTGCACCATTCACCAGCTCTCTCATTGCTGCGCAATCGCGTACTACTCCTCGTCGACGCCATTAGGACTTTGATTCAATCACCGACTGCTCGCCCTTGGTCGACGGACGTTTTCTGCCCATTTTGACCAGAAGTCCGACAAGCCGCTCTACAGGACCCAGCAAGGCATAACCGGCAAAGATGACAAATAGCATAACTTGGGGCCAGGCGGCTACGAGCATGAGCGCCAAAATTCCCCACACGAGATAGGTAATGTGCTGACCGCCGCGGAACTTCATGTCTTTAAAGCTCCGATACTTGATGGTGCTCACCATCAAGAACGAAAGAGTCAGCGTAATAATCAGGACGAGGAGGGGCTTTACTTCCGTTCCAATCCTGACGCTATAGTGGTCGAAGATCACGAGCGACGCCACGACCCCTGCCGCTGCAGGAATAGCCAGCCCAGTAAAGTACTTACCGTCCGGTACGGCCGTAGTGGAATTAAACCTGGCTAACCGGACCGCACCCATCGCCACGTAGGCGAACATCACCGCCACACCAAACATACCCTGTCCGCTCAGCGCCCAGGAATAAATCAAGAGGCCGGGCGCAACCCCGAATGACACCACGTCGGACAACGAGTCGTATTCGAGGCCGAAATGGCTGGTGCTGTTCGTCAACCGCGCCGACTTTCCATCGAGCACGTCGAAAATCATTGCCACCAGGATGGCGACCGCTGCGACCATGTAGTCCGCATTGAATACGGACAGCATCGAAAACACGCCGCAGAGTAGATTCCCTGTCGTAAAAAGATTCGGGATCAGGTGCATCGCGGCTTTGCGCCGCTTCCCATCTCTCCCGAATGATTGACGAAGTCCAGTGGTCTTCATCGCAGTTCCCCCAGGATGGTTTCTCCGCCCTTCACACGATCACCGACTGCTACGTTGATCACCGTCCCGATCGGTAGAAACGTATCCATCCGTGACCCAAATCGAATCAGCCCAAATCGTTCACCGCGTACGGCCTGATCTCCCGATGAGACCCAACAGACAATCCGCCTGGCAATCAACCCGGCCACCTGCACACACAGCACCTTCACGCCCTGCACCGTCCGAATCATCAGGGCATTTTGCTCGTTCCTCAAGGTTGCATCCGGCCTGCTGGCCACGAGGAATAAACCCGGCTGATATTGCACCTCCTCGACGACTCCTTCACAGGGGATTCGATTGATGTGCACGTCGAACACGTTCAAGAAGATGGTGAGTCGAATGCTGCGATCCTTAATGAATCGCGGCTCGAACTCTTCTTCAATGGCAATAACTTTCCCGTCACCGGGTGCCACGATAAGACGAGGCCCTTGAGGCACCACTCGATAGGGATTGCGGAAAAACCAGGAGACGAAGAGCGTCAGGCTCGCAGCCCCGACCGCCACAATGATCCATCCCAGCCATCCTGCTAGCAGTGTAACGCCGATAGCAGCCCCGATGAAGGGAATTCCTTCTTTGGCAAACGGGATGCCGATGGCACGATCTGCCACAGAGTCCTCAAACCTCAGTTTTTGCTCTTATCGACCAGTTGGTCCTTCTTCAGCCAAGGCATCATCGCCCGCAGCCGGCTCCCGACCTCTTCGATGGGATGGGCTTCACCTTTAGCCAGCAGCGCATTATAGACCGGACGATTCGCCTGATTCTCCAACACCCACTCTTTGGCGAACTGACCTTGCTGAATTTCGCCCAAAATCTTCTTCATTTCCTGCTTCGTCTGCTCCGTCACAATCCGAGGACCGCGGGTGATATCCCCGTACTTGGCCGTCGTACTGATGGAATACCGCATATTGGCAATGCCGCCCTGATAGATCAAATCCACGATCAATTTCACTTCGTGCAGGCACTCAAAATAGGCCATCTCCGGAGAGTAGCCGGCTTCCACAAGCGTCTCGTACCCCGCCTGAATGAGAGAAGTGAGTCCTCCACAAAGGACGACCTGCTCGCCGAAGAGATCCGTCTCGGTTTCTTCCCGAAAGTTTGTTTCGATCACACCAGCCCGCCCCCCTCCAATCGCACTGGCATAGGCAAGGCCTACCTGCTGAGTCGTTCCGCTTGGATTCTGATGGATCGCGAGCAAACACGGCACCCCGCTGCCTTTCGTATATTCCGATCGAACAAGATGGCCAGGTCCCTTGGGAGCGACCATGAATACATTGGTGGCGGAGGACGGCACAATCTGTCCGAAATGAATGTTAAAGCCGTGGCCAAACGCGAGATAGGAACCCGGCTTCAGATTCGGAGCGATGTCCTGCCGATAGATGGTCGCTTGCGCTTCGTCCGGCGCGAGAATCATGACGACATCAGACGCCTTGACGGCATCGGCCACCGGCATAACTTTCAGTCCGCTTTGCTCTGCCTTCTTCCATGAGGCGCCTTCGCGCAACCCAATGACAACACTCACGCCGCTCTCCTTCATGTTGAGCGCATGAGCGTGGCCCTGACTGCCATAGCCGATTACCGCCACTTTCTTGTTCCGGATCTGTTGAATATCGGCATCCTTATCGTAGTAAATCTTCATCGATCACTCCTGGGGTAATAGCCGTGTTAAGAAACTGATTGGACGTTGAGTCCGAGATGACGCCTATTCGCGGGCAACCTTTTTCGCCGGCACACCCGTCGACCGAATCGACTCGCGGGCGACCGCAACCCGTCCGGTACGTGTGAGTTCCTTGATACCGAGGGGCTGCAGAAGATTGATGATCGCTCCGATCTTTTGAGGATCGCCGGTCACCTCGATGGTGTACGTCGCCGGCGTGGAGTCGATGATGTTGGCCCGGAAAATATCGGCGATCCGCAATGCTTCCGCGCGATCTTCGGGCCGCGTATGCACCTTGATGAGCGCCGTCTCCCGCGAGACAAAATCGCTTTCGTTCAGATCCACGACCTTAATAACGTCGATTAATTTATTGAGCTGTTTCACGATCTGCTCGATGATCCGCTCGTCTCCGGACGTGACAATGGTCATCTGCGACATCGACGGATCGAGCGTCGGCGCCACAGAGAGACTTTCGATGTTGAAACCGCGACCGCTAAACAGGCCGGCGACGCGAGACAACGAACCAAACTTATTCTCGACGGTTACCGAAATAATGTGTTCCATGCCCCGCGTGACTCCTAACGCCGTCGGTTAAGCTGTGAGGATCGTGTCTGAATCTTTCGGGGCCATCTGTCCCGCTCCAGACTGCTTATTTTTCAAGGCTGGCGGATCTTCCAAAATCATCTCATGGTTGCAACCGCCTGCGGGAATCATGGGATAGACGTTTTCATACGGATACGTCGGCACATCGACGATGACCGGCTTATTCACCGCGATCGCTTCCTTGAGGACGGCATCGATCTCAGATGGCTTGCTGGCCCTGAGCCCGACCGCTCCATAGGCTTCCGCTAACTTTACGAAGTCCGGCGTCGTCTCCAGATAACTCGAGGCATACCGACCTTCGTAGAAAAGGTCCTGCCATTGCCGGACCATCCCGTGGAAGCGGTTATTGAGTACGATAATCTTGACCGGCAGCTTGTGTACCACTGCCGTCGCCATTTCTTGCATATTCATCTGGATACTGCCATCGCCCGCGATGCAAAGGACCAGCCGACCAGGAAACGCGGCCTGCGCCCCCATGGCGGCGGGAAATCCAAAACCCATGGTCCCAAGTCCTCCCGAGGTCAACCAGCGATTCGGCTTCGCCAACTTGAAGTACTGGGCGGCCCACATCTGGTGCTGCCCAACATCGGTTGAAACGATCGGGTCCCGATCCTTCGTGAGCTCATAGAGCCGCTTGATGACGTGCTGCGGCTTGATCGGCCCATCCGCTTCTTGTTGATATGCGAGAGGATTCGCCTGTTGCCATTCGCGAATCTGATTCCACCAGGGCTTGCGCAATTCCCGTTGATCGCCGTTTACCGTGGCACGAAGTATCTGGATCAACTCACGAAGCACGGTCTTGCAGTCGCCGACGATTGGAATGTCGACATTGACATTCTTCCGAATCGAGGTTGGATCAATATCGATGTGGATGACCTTGGCATGCGGACAAAACTCGGAGACCTTTCCAGTGACACGATCGTCGAACCTCGCGCCAATGGCAACGACGAGATCGGAGTAATGCATCGCCATGTTCGCCCAATAGGTGCCGTGCATGCCCAGCATGCCCATGGACTGGGGATGCTCGCCAGGGAAAGCTCCAAGCCCCATCAACGTCATGTCGACCGGCATATGAGTCAGTTCAGCCAACTCCAGTAATTCTTGCGACGCCCCAGAGAAGATGACGCCGCCGCCGACATACAGCACCGGCTTCTTCGCCTTCGTCATAGCCTCAGCCGCTTGCTTGATCTGCCATTTATTCCCTTCATACACTGGATTGTAGCTACGGATGGAGACGGAGCTCGGATAGGTAAATTCTGCCTTATCCATGGATACGTCTTTTGGAATGTCCACTAACACCGGCCCTGGACGCCCCGTCGTCGCGATGTAGAAGGCTTCTTTGATTGTCGTCGCCAAATCGGCTACATTTTTCACAAGAAAGTTGTACTTGGTGCAGGGGCGGCTCAAGCCGACATTGTCTGCCTCTTGGAATGCATCGTTCCCAATAAGGCTGGTAGGAACCTGTCCGCTAAAACAGACCAGCGGCACGGAGTCCATGTAGGCATCCGCTAACGCTGTGATCACGTTCGTCATGCCAGGTCCGGAGGTCACAAGGCAGACCCCGGCCTTACCGGTCGCTTTGGCATAGCCTTCCGCCATATGGCCCGCTCCCTGCTCATGGCGAGTGAGAACTACCTCAATATCCTTCTGCTGATGAAGCATGTCGAAAATCTTCAGAACGACACCACCGGGAAGCGCAAAAATTGTCTTGACGCCTTCCCGTTTGAGGCATTCGATGAGGATCTCAGCACCTGTGAGCTTCATGACAGAACCTCCATCCATACCACCGGTGAGAACCAGGCACGATTTCCACGTTCACTCAGAACGTTCTGAAAAATCAGGGAGAAATATGGCTAATCCTATCACCACGTGTTTCCACCAGTCAATAGTAGGGCAGGTCTGGGAGCCTCCTTCCCTGACAGTCTAGCTCCCGACATGATACCTTCCACGCTGCTCCATCTCGTTGGCCAGGAGTCTTGCCTCCATGAGCATGCCTGTCCGTGTGACCATCCTGTCTCGTGAAGACTGCCATCTCTGCGATGTCGTCTACCGAATTGCGATCCAACTCCGATCAGAACTACACATCGAAACGAGCAAGGTCCATATCGAAGGCGACAGGGTCTTGACGGAGCGCTATGGGGCACGGGTTCCCGTCGTCTTGCTCGACGAGGTCGAACACTTCGCAGGGAAAGTGACGGAAGGGGAACTGCGTCGAGCGATAAAAAAAGCGCGGTGGAGAAGACCTATAAGCCGGATTCTGTCCCGCCTGGGATATGGTCCCCTACGGGGGTGATCATTTCTCTGGGATTCGAGTTACCTCGAACCTCAAGCGACCTACCCGAAGACCTCGGCCGGGCCAGCCGGTTGCCGACTCTCTCAAGAAAGCCGACAGATGTCTTCCTATTTGGCCTTGCATCGGGCGACGCTTACCGTGCCGGTGATGTCGCCACCACCGCGGTGGGCTCTTACCCCACCGTTTCACCCTTACCTGATCCAAGGCAACCGGATTGGAATCCCGTCGCCTTGGCCATCGGCGGTTTGTTCTCTGTGGTGCTGGTGTCGGATCGCTCCGCCTGGGAGTTACCCAGCGCCTTGCCCATGAAGTCCGGACTTTCCTCTCAGAGCGTTACCGCTCCAAGCGATCACCCGGTCTTCCCCCTCGCGCCAGAATACTATAGGGCTGGATGTCCGCGCTTTCAAGGGCTCACCACAAGTGCCTTGACTTACTGCAGGGGCGGCAACAACGCCGCAGGCGCTGGCGGCTTGCTCTGGTAGATAGCCATGGCCTCCGGCATCCACTTTTTCAGCTGGGTAATGCGGGTCTCGTGGCTTGGGTGCGTAGACATAAACTCTGACGGCGCGCCGCCACCGGACATCTGCCCCATCCGTTCCCACAGGGCTACAGACTCTTGCGGGTCATAGCCAGCGTCTGCCGCGAGCAGAATCCCGACATAATCCGCTTCCGATTCATGCTTTCGGCTGAAAGGCAGCAACACACCGACTTGCGCCCCCACACCGAGCGCCGCCATCGCCGCTTGCCCCAACATCCCGCCCCCGCCTGCCGCACCGGCTGCCGCGCCAAGGACCTGGAGCCCGGCATTCGTCAACTGGCCTTGGCTCATCCGTTCGGCACCGTGTCGGGCCAAAGCATGGACAACTTCATGCCCCATGACGGCGGCCAGTCCTGCTTCCGTCTTGGCCATGGGAAAGATGCCGGTATACACCGCCATCTTACCGCCAGGCAGCGCGAAGGCATTCGCCGTCTTGTCATTCTTGATGACTATCACTTCCCACTGAAACTGCTGCGCCATCTCAGCATATTTCGATCGCTTCGCCGCCTCGATAATCCGAACAGCGATCCGCTTGACCGGTTCAATTTCTCGGGGGTCTTGCGACTGCCTGAGCTTGGGATCGTTCTTCACCTGGCTATACGCCTGTGCGCCTAATTGCATCTCCTCGGAGACCGAGGTCATCAACAGCTGTGATCGCCCGGTGTACGGATTCGTTTCGCACCCGGTGATCACCGCCACTCCGAGCCCCGCGACAACCAGCAGCACTCCGAGCGGGAAGAACCTCCATGCCTGCATCGCATAGCCTCCTTGATGAACGACCCATCGCCTACGATCTGAAAATTGACCGTCCGTTAAGGCTCTGTTAGATTACCGCGCCTCTTTGAGAATCTCTACTATGGCCCCTTGCCTGTGACCACGACAATGGAAAAGACGAAGGTGGAGCGAATCGGCATCGATGAGTCCGGCAAAGGAGACTATTTTGGTCCTCTGGTCATCGCCGCTGTTTTCGTCGACGCCAGCACACAGAGCGATCTGATCCTCATGAATGTCCGGGACAGCAAGAAAATCTCCGACGGTCGCATTCTTCAAATGGCGCCCGACATCCGAATGCTGTA
>JAQBES010000108.1:0-2714 GCA_032123755.1 Nitrospirota bacterium | reverse complement strand
ACGAGCCGCAGCCGTCAGCCCGGACCGCTTTCCAAAAACCATCAGGTCGAGGAGCGAATTACCCATCAATCGATTGCGGCCGTGCAACCCGCCGGAAGCCTCGCCCGCGACGAACAAATTATTTACATTGGTTTCTGAGTTGGTATCGATCTTCACCCCGCCGTTCTGATAGTGCAGCGTCGGATAGATCAGCACGGGATCTTTGCTGATATCGATGCCAAATCGTTCGAACTGCAGCATCATCGCGGGGAAATGTTTCTCCACGGTACCGGGGCCATGTTCGGCATCGAGGAGCGGGGTGTCGAGCCAGACGCCGATGCGCCCTGACATTGTCCGGATGCCGCGCCCCTCTTCACACTCCCGAATAATCGAGGAAGACACGACGTCGCGGGTATCCAATTCGTTGACGAACCGTTCCCCCTTCGCATTGACCAGGTGTCCGCCTTCGGATCGAATGCCCTCGGTCACCAACGCCCCGATGAGCTGCTCGGGATAGACCGCACCGGAGGGGTGATACTGGAACGTATCGATGTGCATGAGTTTGGCGCCCAGCCGATAGGACAAGCACAGCCCGTCGCCGGTCGCACCATAGTGATTGCTGGTCGGGAATCCCTGAATATGGAGCCGGCCGATCCCGCCGGTCGCCAGAATGACGGACTTGGCTGCCACGACAACGTGGCGATGGTTGTCGAGGTCTTTGAAAATGGCGCCGGTGCAGTCCCCCTTCTCGTCACTCGTCAACTCTACCGCGGCGCAAAACTCGAGTACCTGGATGTTCTGATTCAGCACCTCGTCCTTGAGCACCCGCATGATTTCAAGACCGGTGTAGTCTGAACATGTCAGGAGGCGAGGCTTCGAACTCCCGCCGCCTTTCTTGACATGGAGGTTGCCGTCCCCATCACGATCGAACAGCACGCCCAGGCTCAATAGCCATTTCGCAATCGAGGGACCTTCTTCGACCATCACCTTGAGCAGCTGATGGTCGTTCTGCATGTGGCCGCCCTTCAGCGTATCCACGAAGTGGGTGACGGGCGAGTCCTCGGGCGCCACCGAAATCTGCATGCCCCCTTGAGCCATCACGCTATTGGAATCGCCGAGACGGAGCTTCGTAGCCAGGATGACCTTGGCACCAGCCGCATGCGCATGGAGCGCCGCCGCACAGCCGGCGCCGCCGCCACCCACCACGAGGACATCGGTCGTATAGTCTGGTGTCAGATCGAACCCGTCGGCAATAGGGCTATCGCCTTCCAGCAATGTCGCCAGCTCGATAACCGTCTTATCCCCGACGTTGGGACCGAAGCGGATCGGCCGATAGGCTCGTTCCCGAAAATCAGGATGATATTTGTGGATCAGTTCGTCGCGATCCGCTGGAGAAAACTTGGGAAGAGTCTGCTTGCGTCGAGCATCCCGCGTCTGGTGCACGATCTGTTGGAGGGCGTGAATGTCCATGAGTGTGCTTTCAGCTCTCAGCGTTCAGTATTCAGCTTTTGCCTCAATTTCAGAAGCTGAGAGCTGAATGGTGACTGCTCGTCGTGCTATTTCACCGTCGCGCAGTGATCGACCAGTTCTTTCTCAGTCATCTTGAGAATTTTGGTCCACTCGTCGTTAAAGCGGCCGTCTTGAATTTCCTTGATGCGCGTATCCAGCCCCAGAGGCTTCTCGGTGAAATGAGCCCCCTGCGCCCGGCTCACATACAGCGCCACGAGATTAGGGGCGATGTCCGCGATGCAGACCGGCGTGCACATCCCGCACATCACGCAATCCATAAACATCTCGGACACGCTCTTGAAATCACCGAAAACGGCTTTCCAGACTCCCTCCCGCACATCGATCTTCTGCGGGCAGGCTTCGGTGCAGGCGTTACAGTTCCGGCAGAGCGGCGCTTCAGGGTAGAGGTTGAAGAGGTCTTGTTTCGGATCTTTGAGCGTCTGAATGTCGTAGGTGGCCTTCCGGGCCGGGAACGGCGGCATCATCGTAATCGACATGCCATCTTGCACCGCCATTTGGCAGGCCAGACAGGTCCTCACTTTAGGATCGTCCTTGGTCCGATAGTAGGCCGCGCAAGCGCCGCAGAACCCGCCAAGACAACCGGCTCCACGGACAACGTCCTGGCCCGAATACCATAAGGCCTTGATGATCGTGATCCCCTCCGGCACTTCGTACTTCTTGCCGGCAATCTCGACCGTGACCATCCGAGGCTTGAGCACCTCGGGTTGATCGATCACATTGGTATTTCCTTGTCCCATTGTTTTCTTCGTGAGTTGTCAGGCGGAAGGGGTTGGAAGAAACCCCTCACGCCTGACAACTAGTCCCTAATGGCTATCGCAGCTTCTTCTTTAGGCAATCGCGTCCACGATCGCATTCAAGGTCTGGCTGGGACGCATCGCTTTTGACGCCTTTGCATCATCAGGATGATAGTACCCGCCGACATCGACCGGTTTCCCCTGAGCACCGAGTAATTCGCTCGTGATCTTGGCTTCATTGTCCGCCAGATCCTTGGCGACCTTGGCAAAGCGTGCTGCCAGGTTCTTATCCTGAGTCTGTTGGGCCAAGGCTTGTGCCCAGTACAGGGCCAGATAGAAATGGCTTCCGCGGTTATCGATCTCGCCCACCTTGCGGGCCGGCGACTTATTGCTCTCCAGGAACTTCGCATTGGCCTGATCAAGCGCATCGGCCAATACTTTGGCGGCATGATTGTTCGCCACCTTGGCCAG
>JAQBES010000107.1:0-7373 GCA_032123755.1 Nitrospirota bacterium | reverse complement strand
TACTGCACGAGTATGCCTCAGAGCGTCATGTCTCCGAGTGCCCGTCTCGCTTCGCGTCTCACCATTTTGCAACAAACCTTCCTGAATAATGCGGGCTAAGCCTCGAAGACTTGCCGCGCTCGTTCCGCGACTCGACTCAGGTTCCTCTCCAACGTGACCGATAACGGAAGAGCCTGCAGGATCTCCAAACAAGCGGGCCGCCTCCTACGTCGTTGCCTGCTCCTTCTAGTGTCTCTGGTTTATCTGGTTAGTCTGGTTGAACCAAATAGACGAGACAGACCAAATAGACCAGAGTAACCAGGAGGTTCTCACGCTCCACAGATCTCGAGAACGCCTCTGGCGTACTGAGTCATTCTCCTGTTAGGGTTGCAAAGAACAGCCCGCTCTGCCGGCTGTTCGCCTTCACGAACCGCTGAGGAATCCCATGCCACATTCACGCCGAACCGTGCCATCAAACCCAGCCAGTCCACCACCGCTCACCGCGGAACATCAGCGTCTCGATGAAGACGCCCGCCGACAGGAACATTGGAAACGCTGGGGGCCCTATCTCAGCGAACGGGCCTGGGGGACCGTCCGCGAAGACTACAGCCCGCACGGGACCGCCTGGGAAGCGTTTCCTCACGACCATGCCCGCTCGCGAGCCTATCGCTGGAATGAGGACGGACTGGCCGGGATTTCCGATCGTCACCAATATATCTGCTTCGCTATCGCCCTCTGGAACGGACGAGATCCGATTCTGAAGGAACGGGTCTTCGGCCTCACGGGGAATGAAGGGAACCACGGCGAAGACGTCAAAGACTATTACTTCTATCTGGATTCGACACCGACCCACTCCTACATGAAATACCTCTACAAGTACCCGCAGGGGGAGTTCCCCTATGCGAAGCTCGTCGAAGAGAATCGTCGACGAGGCCGGCGGGACTTGGAATACGAACTGATCAATACCGACGTCTTCGATGAGAATCGCTACTTCGACGTCGTCGTGGAATATGCCAAGGCCTCACCGGAGGATCTGCTGATCCGCATTCACGTCGTCAACCATGGGCCCGATCCTGCTGAACTGACACTCTTGCCAACCCTCTGGTTTCGGAACACCTGGTCCTGGGGTCTCGATGCAAGACGGCCGCGAATGCGAAAAGGAACAGCAGTCAAGGGCATGAGCGTCATCGAATTGGACCACGAGTACTATGGCCGACGCCGCCTCTGGTGCGATCGCCAACCGACGTTGCTGTTCACAGAGAACGAGACGAACAGCAGGCGACTCTACGGTGACGGGGAGGGAGCCAGGTATGTGAAGGACAGCTTTCATGACTATGTGGTGCAGGGCGACAAAGGGGCGGTCAATCCCGACAAAATCGGCTCGAAGGCTGCTGCCCACTACACCTTCTCATTGGCTCCTGGCGCATCAGACACCATTCACCTTCGCTTCACGAACGAAGACGGCGAGATGGGTCTCACACGCGAGGCCTTCGACACGACGTTCACGCAGCGAATTCAGGAAGCCAACGAGTTCTATGACGAACTCGCGCCGCCCGATCTCTCCGAAGACGCACGCCTCGTGCAACGCCAAGCCTTCGCCGGCCTCCTCTGGAGCAAACAGTTCTATCATTACGATGTGAATCGTTGGCTCAAAGGCGATCCGATGATGCCGGAACCTCCGCGTGAACGGCTCAAGGGCCGCAACTCGGATTGGACACACCTATACAACGCCGATGTTATTTCGATGCCAGACAAGTGGGAATATCCCTGGTATGCGGCCTGGGACTTGGCATTTCACTGCATCCCTCTGGCCTTGGTCGACGCGACCTTTGCCAAGGACCAACTGATCCTCATGCTTCGCGAATGGTACATGCATCCGAACGGTCAGATTCCCGCCTATGAATGGGCCTTCGGGGATGTAAATCCTCCCGTGCATGCGTGGGCTGCCTGGCGTGTCTACAAGATCGAGAAAAAACGCAAAGGCGTGGGAGACCGGCTCTTCCTTGAGCGTGTGTTTCAGAAACTGCTCTTGAATTTCACCTGGTGGGTGAATCGTAAAGACGCCGAGGGGAAAAACATCTTCCAGGGCGGATTCCTGGGCCTCGACAACATCGGGGTCTTCGACCGCAGTGCGCCGTTGCCGACCGGTGGTCATATCGAACAATCGGATGCGACGAGTTGGATGGGCATGTATTGCCTCAACATGCTCTCGATCGCGTTGGAACTGGCCCGCGAGAACCGGGCCTATGAAGATGTAGCGAGCAAATTCTTCGAGCACTTTGTCTACATCTGCCGTGCCATGAACAATATTGGTGGTAAGAAGATCGAGCTTTGGAACAAGGATGACGGATTTTTCTACGACGTGCTCCATCTTCCTGACGGGCAGACATTTCCCTTAAAAATCAGGTCGCTGGTCGGACTGATCCCGCTCTTTGCAGTGGAGACGCTGGATTCTGAACTCATCGATAGCCTCCCCCGGTTCAAAAACCGGATGCAGTGGTTTATCGAAAACCGTCCCGACTTCAGCTCGCACGTGGAAACCCGATCACAGGACGGCGAGGTCCGGCGCTTCCTGTCGCTGGTGAGCCGCGACCGGCTGAAATCCGTGCTGCGGTACATGCTGGATGAAGAGGAATTCCTGTCTCCCTACGGCATCCGCGCCCTCTCGCGCTACCACAAGGATCACCCCTACGTCCTGTCGGCGATGGGCATGGACTATCGAGTGGACTATGAACCTGCCGAATCTGGCACGGGGCTCTTCGGCGGCAATTCGAACTGGCGTGGCCCGGTCTGGTTTCCCGTCAACTATCTGCTGATCGAATCGCTCCAGAAATTCCACTACTTCCTTGGCAACGACTATAGAGTCGAATGTCCGACCGGCTCTGGTCTGACCCTCCCCTTGAACGAAGTCGCCGCAGAATTGTCGCGACGACTGACCCGCATTTTTCTCCGCGATCAAACCGGGCGACGCCCCGTCTTCGGTGGCACCGTCAAGTTCCAGAAAGATCCCCTCTGGCGCGACGCGGTCCCCTTCTACGAATACTTCCACGGAGACAACGGCGCCGGCATTGGTGCGAGTCACCAAACGGGCTGGACGGGATTGGTGGCGAAGCTGATTCAACAAAGTGGAGAATGAGATTGTGAAGCGTCGTTCGTGAAGCGAATCTCACGAACGACGAAAGACAAGCGAAATACGCGGCAGATACGATGACTGAAGAGAGACACGTGTATGCGCATACATGAAGAAGATTGCCAGAACCTCGAACGCGCACTCAACCTTGAGTGGTTAGAAACTAACGGCCGTGGCGGGTTTGCGTCCGGCACAGTCGCCGGTGCAAACACACGCCGCTACCATGCGTTGCTGCTGACGGCGCGCAAGCCGCCGAGTGAACGGTTTGTCCTCGTAAATCACCTCGAAGAATGGATCGATATCGAAGGCCAATCCTATCCGCTCTCGACCAATCTCTACCACAACGCCATTCACCCGGAAGGGTACAAACAATGCACGGGCTTCACGACAGACCCCTGGCCGACCTGGGCCTATGACTGCCACGGCACGGTCGTGCAACGAGAAGTCTTCTGCGTGCGCAACCGCAACCTGGTGGTCATCCGATGGACGCGCGCCGGAAAGACCAAGAAGGCGATCACCCTGCGCGTGCGACCGATGCTGAGCGGGCGCGACTATCACGCAACCCATCATATTAACGACAGTCTGGCCGCTACCGCCACCACAGTGACTGACGGACTCGTGTCCTGGCGCCCCTACGTCGGATTGTCATCGGTGCAGGCGTTCCAGAACGGAAGGTATCGCCACGACCCGACGTGGTTTCGCACCCTCCTGTTCCCGGTTGAACAGCAACGAGGGCTCGATTTCGAAGAAGATTGGTGGTCCCCAGGTGAGTTCACCTACCAACTCGATCGTGGAATCGCTGCGACCTTGGTCCTCACCACCACATCAACCGACTCGGTTGATGTCGCTGCTCTGACCGAGGGTGAACGGAAGAAACGAGGGGGTCTTCACGCCACCGCCCCCAGCACTGATCCGTTGGCTGGCAAACTCTGGTGTGCTGTGGAGGCCTATCTCTCTGCGCGAGACAGCCGGCAGACCGTCATCGCCGGCTACCCCTGGTTCACCGACTGGGGACGAGATACCTTCATCTCACTGACGGGACTCTGCCTGGTGACGGGCCGATGGGAAATCGCCTGGCAAACCATCGAATCCTTCACCGCACATATCTCACAGGGCATGATCCCGAACCGCTTCCCTGACATCGGCAAGGAGCCGGAATACAACACGATCGACGCCTCGCTCTGGTTTGTCCACGCAATTGAACGGTATTTTGCCTACAGCAACGACGAGACGCGCGTCCGCGCAGTGGCCTGGCCTGCGGTAAAACACATCATCGACGGCTATAGGCAAGGCACTCGCTACAGCATCCATATGGATGAAGACGGGCTCATTGCCGGCGGCGTACCCGGCGCGCAACTCACATGGATGGATGCCAAAGTCGGCGACTGGGTCGTCACGCCGCGTCATGGAAAGCCGGTCGAGATTCAAGCGCTGTGGGCGAGGACTTTGGAAATCGGAGAACGTCTTGCCACTACATTCGGCGAGCCGGCCTATGCAGTGCGCTGTCGAGAGGATCGGACGCGAGTTGTGGCGTCCTTCCGCACGAAATTCTGGAACGAAGCAGGCGGATGTCTCTACGATGTGATCGACGGACCAGAAGGCAACGATGTGTCAATTCGCCCCAATCAAATCTACGCCATCGCCCTCTGCGACGACTTGGTGATCAAGGAACAGGCCGAGCAGATCCTCCGGGTCGTGGAGGACCATCTGCTCACGCCGGTGGGGCTGCGAACTCTCTCGCCACAAGACACCCGCTATCGCCCGCGGTACGAAGGCACGGTCGTGGAGCGAGACGGGGCCTACCATCAAGGCACGGTCTGGCCGTTTCTGTTGGGACCGTTTGTCACAGCCTGGAGGAAGGTCCACGGCAAGAGCTCTGCGAAGAACAGACAGGCGCGGGCATTCTTCAACGGGCTGGAGAGTCATCTCCATGACGCCTGTCTCGGCCAGGTCTCGGAGATTTTTGATGCGGAAGCGCCGCATCGGGCACGGGGGTGCTTCGCGCAGGCCTGGTCGGTTGCAGAACCACTACGTGCCTTGATTGAAGACCTCGGCATCACAACCGGTATCCAGCCAGCCACATCGAATAAACCCTAACAGGCTGCGGAAATACCATTTCTGTACAGCAGTACTTCGATGGACTGCGTGTCCTGGGCAAGCCCGGTCTGTCTGGTCTCTCTGGTTTATCTGGTCTATCTCGGTAGTCTGGTTCAAACTAAATACACGAGATAGACCAAACAGACGAGACAGACCAGAGAGACCAAATGAACAAGACAGGCTGGCGGACTGTTTCAATATCCTGCTGACGGATCGCACAACGTAGCGAAGCCCTCCCCAGAATCCTTCGGGACCTCGTGTTTATATCCCGATCGTTTCGATCAACTGCATGTCTTCAGCGGTGAGGGTAAGCTGTTCAGCTTGGAGGTCATCTTTCATATGTTGCGGGTTCGTGGTGCCGGTCAACGGGAGCATACCGACCTGCATCGCAAACCGAAAGACGACTTGCGCGAGGCCGGCCCCTAACCGTTGGGCGATGGCCCGAATGCCTGGATCAGCAAAGACTTCCCGATTGGCAGTTAACAACGAAAAGCCTTGATAGATAATGCCCTGGGCCCGGCAGATCTCCCGCACCTCTTTGTCCCATCCAAGTGCGGCATAACAGCGGTTTTGCACTACCATTGGTTTCACCACCGCCTGGGCACAAAGCTGGGTAAGTTGCTCATACGTAACGTTGCTGATGCCGATCATTTTCGTTTTCCCTGACTGATAGAGCCCTTCGATGGCGGCCCAGACCTCCCAGTCCGCATCTCCCAATCCTCGCCGCTGGTAAGGCCCGTGTAAGACATAGGAGTCCAGATACTCGGTGTGCAGGTGGGCCAACGAGCTGTCGAAGGATTGTGTCACTTGGGTGGTGAGAGCAGCTGAAGCATCGTAGGGAGTACGATGGTCCTGGCCATCCGTCGACGTGAACTTAGTCTGAAGAAAGAGGCGGTCTCGCGTAACCCCTTGCTGCGCGAGGGCCAGCAGGGCCTCCCCCACCAAGGCTTCCTGGTAATGGATCAGTTGGTTAGCCGTATCGATCGCTGTGAATCCCGCTGTCACGGCTAGCTGCACCAGTTGCGCCGTGGCCTCTTTTTTCCACGCCGTGCCATACATGAACGAAGGAACCGGCACATTATTATAGGAGGTCAAGGACATGATGTGTGCTCCAAGACGAACAAACTGCTGTTAACCCACATTCTTCATGAACCTGTCTGCTGCAATCGCGAATGCGGCGCTGCGGATCTATCGCGCTTGACGACTGCATGATTTCACGACGAACCGTCATGAAGAGTGCGGGTTACGGCCCGGTTTGGGACGACGTACGGTTAGCGGTGCTCTGCAAATCCATATCGAGCAGAACCGCACTGTCTGGTTCCTTGGCATCGAGGCGGATCGGCATCCGATCGACAATCAGTTTGACTAAGGGCACCGCGATGATATGCGGAGCCTTGTCCGATGGATTGGAATAGAGCCCGAGCCGGACATTCTTCGGTCGGTGGCTGGGCGTCAACTGAGGCTTGAGCTTTGCCTCTACGAATCCCACCAGCATCCCACTCCCGTCGGCAAGCTTATGGATCTCATAGGCATTGGTGGCGGGCGGCACCTGTTCTAACGGGAGATCCGGACTCTGCGTGATCAAAGCCAATCCCAGAAGCTTCGCGGGAATAAACCCAAAACTCCCTGTTGGCGCAACCGAGAAGCGGCTCACCGAGGTGGAGGGACTGAGTTCAGACACCCCGTTTTTGGCCCGCAGTTGATGCCGTAACTCCATTTCACTTCCAGCCGTCTCGATAACGACCACCGCCGGCGCAGCTTTCTGCACAGGGAACACCTCCGTCTTGCCTCCTTGTGCCGCATTGAGCGAGGCCGGGACGAAGCTCATGAGGATCAGGACAAGCAGGGGGCCGGTGATGAGATAGGGAACAGGCTTGGTTCGAGTCAAGTTAGTGATGCGGTCAGGCATGGATGCGAGTTCTCCCGGTACGACGATAACGAACGAGTCCCTCAGACAACGGATACCACTACTTATCAAGATTGCCCTATGCGATGCAATCTAAGACCCGTGAAACATTGGGCATGAGGGGTTCAACGGACAAGACGAAATCCCAGCTCACGAAACGAGGGCTGATGCCATTTCCTCTTTTACTCGTGGATCTGATTTGACTCTAGCAGGATGCTGAAAAAGTCCTCCGGCCTGTCTAGTTCATTTGATCTGTCTGGT
>JAQBES010000106.1:0-2798 GCA_032123755.1 Nitrospirota bacterium | reverse complement strand
TTCCTCTACGGCATGAATCAAACGTTCGAAGACGTCCGGAACAGCCGCTGCGACGCGACTCCAATTTGAAATCATGGGTACTCCCATGGGGTCTTTCTGAAAGACCTCCGAGGCCAGCTTGATTCCTTTCAGGAACGTCTCGACCGCGGTCCGTTCCGCATGACGGTCGAACTTCAGGCTATTGATGGCTGCACTGTCTTCATAGCGGCGAATGGCCTCTTCGGCTATGCGGAGATAGGTCGCCCGCAACGTTTTGAGCTCCGCATCGCCGAGCACCACCCCTTCGCTGGCCAGGTGGCGAAACAACGATTTCGCAATATCCACGCACATCTTCAACAATCCCTTTTCGGGATCGTCGGGGGACAGCGCCTGATGTTTATGTTCATAGGCGTCGGCAATGTCCGCCTGACAGACGCGGCGCAAGGCACAGTTGCGGTACACTTCCGCCAGAATACCGATCTCGAGCCCCCAATCTCCCGGGATGCGGTTCACCCAGGCGAGATCTCGCACCATCGCGAATTCTCCTGCGAGGGGGTAGCGGAAACTGTCGAGGTAGGTCAACAGAGGGTGGGGCCCGACGAGTTGCTGCAAGCTGCGCACGAGCGGGGTGATGAACAGTCTGGTGACCCGTCCATGCAAACGATCCGTCACGCGACTATAGTAGCCCTTGCAGAACTCATAGCCCAGATTCGGGTTTGCGAGCGGATAACAGAGCCGTGCTAAGTATTCCCGCCCGTAGCTCACGATATCGCAGTCGTGCAACGCGATGATCTGGCTGCGGTGGCGCGCCAGGACATACCCGAAGGCCAGCCAACAGGATTGGCCCTTGCCCGGCAACCCCACGTCGATCTCGCGCTCGACCAACGTCTTCAGGATGGCCTGTACCCGTGCTCCATCGACCCACACGAGGCGCACGTCTTGCGGGAGCGCTTTGAAATACTCTTTCGCTCGTCGAAACTCAAGGGCCGACGCATGGCCCAGGGCCACGACGATTTCATTCAGATACGTTACCTGTGTCAAGTGTTCTACGATTCCGGATAGTGCCGGACCCTCCAACTCCGAATAGAGAGAGGGGAGAACCAAGGCGATGGGGCTGACGGTCCGATACTGTTCGAGTTCCTGCTCCAATTGCTCCACGTTGGGGGAACCCAAACGATGGAGGACGCTCACCACCCCGTTCTGGAAAAAATCCGACATACGGTTCCCCCTTCATGTCCGACGAAAACGGCCGAGCCTGTTTGAATCCAGCGCACCCGGGATTCCTGGAAGATGCCCTGGTGTGCCGCAAACCCCAGCCATGCCACAAGCATGACCGATCTCAGTGGCTTATTCCATAGGGAACGCGGGAAATCCTGAGGTCTGACGCCTTCATATCCCTGGTCAAGACGTCCGCCGTACCCCTGCAGAGATTCACAAGTCCTGCTTCCGTCTGACTTCTCTTCGGGTTAAGGTATAGCATAAAATGGAAATGCCTTCACCGATGCGAACCGGAGTGCGTTTCCGGCAATTCGTCACGCATGAACTCTGGACCATGAATCTCGACAGGGTCCCGCACGCGCAGCGCTTCGCCCTCCGAGTCTTGCGTTTGGTCCTCGTCATGGCGTTCGAATTCCGCTTTCGCCTGAAGGATGCATGAAAAAAACGCCTACGCCGAAAAATCCAGTCGGGGGGAAGGGGACCATGGTCGTCTTCACGGATTTGGACGGCACCCTGCTCGACGGCGCGACCTACTCCTTCGATGCGGCGCGCGAGGCATTGGCCGAGTTGCGGGCTCGCGAAATCCCTCTGGTCATCGTCTCGAGTAAAACGCGCGCGGAAATTGAGCCGATCCGCCTTCAGTTGCACAACGAACATCCGTTCATCGTTGAGAACGGCGGCGCCGTCGTCATTCCCGCACATTACTTTCCCTTCCCGCTCACCGACGCGGTGCTTCATAGCAGCCATCACATCGTCGAGTTGGGGACACCCTATCCTCTGCTCCGCACGGCGCTGAAAGAGATCCAACAGATACTCGGCAGAGAGCTGAGAGGCTATGGAGATATGTCCGTCGAAGAGATCGTTGCGCGGACGGGGCTATCGCGGGAGGAGGCGCAATTGTCCAAGCAGCGCGACTACGACGAGCCCTTCGTCATGGAGGGCCCGGCATGCCAGGAGGAAACGATCGTCGAGGCGATCAACGCACGCGGCTTGCGGTACACGAAGGGAGACCGGTTTTACCATCTCATGGGACCCCACGATAAGGGGCTAGCCGTGCAATATCTCATCCGATGCTACCGCCGACAAGTAGGCGATGACCATGGGGCTCTAAGCAGTGTGGCCATCGGAAACAGCCTGAACGATCTGCCGATGCTCGAAGTCGTCGACCGACCCATCATCGTCCAACAAACAGACGGCTCGTATGAGCCCGGTATCGAGCTTCCGCAGTTGACCCGCGCATCTGAACCGGGCCCTACCGGATGGAATCGGGCGGTTCTTTCTTTGCTGCAATGAAGCTCACGGTCCCGGCGGGAGCCTATCTGCTGCCGTTCCTATGGTGGCCTGAGTCTGCCCTGGATAGAACCGCCGGCAAGTTCTGAAACCCCGTGCTTGATGATGGGTTCCCACAAACTACTTTTTCGCCTTATGTTGCTTCGATGATCCAGGTGGCACCCAATGCCTCTGATGACCCGGCGACCTAAACGGGGGCGAGTAGAATCGTATCTGCTCCAAGCTTCGTGCCTTCCATGCTGATTACTGCTTGCCAGCCGCTCAATGAGCGCCCAGACAGGAAGTATCCCTCCAAATTCCGTAACGCGACC
>JAQBES010000105.1:0-6043 GCA_032123755.1 Nitrospirota bacterium | reverse complement strand
CCTACCGCCAGCTAGTGTCTTCAGTTCACACGACGCACTCAACGGAATCAAAAGACGGAAACAGTGAATCGGGTACGAGGAGATGATAGGCTAGATTGGTGTCCCCAACGGGATTTGAACCCGTGTTACTGCCTTGAAAGGGCAATGTCCTAGGCCAGGCTAGACGATGGGGACGAAGCACGGCCCGCAAAATGAGCTGGATTGTTACCATACTTCAGACTCATGTGTCACTAGAGAACACGGGAGGCTTCACGGTGCCGGTCGCGTTTCTACTCCGAATTCGGTAGGATAAACTGTATCAAGAGTATCGGAGCCTCACCTGGTAAGGACCCAAGGAGCACGACTCATGGCAAGACCCAAATTAGCATCGTACAGATCCATGGTGCTCGTTGCCTGCGGCCTGACACTGGCAAGTTGTGCCCACGATACCTACCAAGAGCGGGCGAACCTGATTAAGGCCCATGCCGGGGCGTTCTATGACAATTTGAAAACCAACCACGTGGAATCCGCGATCCGGGACAATGAGCAGATTGAAGCGATGGCGAGCCAGATGGGAGACACCGTCAGGAAACGGGCCAGCCAACAAGGCACCACAACGGTCGAACGGGAGTTTGCCTTGATGAATACCGCCAACGAAGCCGCGGCCACAAACTGGCTCGCGCTGGGCCAATACTTTGCCATCAAGCGCCAATACCTCCAAGCCCGAGCCACCTATCGACGTGTGATCGACACCTATACGAATCCCACAGACCGACCATACCGTGAACAGGCCCTGCGCGCCTTGAGGGATTTAGACATGCTCAATCCGCCCACCACGACCACGACGAACCCGTGAACGGCGACCGTCTCCTACGCCAATTCTCTCACGTACTTCTCTGCGGACTCCTGTTGCTCAGCTGGGGTTGTATCCACCGAATTCACGTCACTCCTGTGCCTTCTGCTGTTTCGCCTGCCACCATCGCGCAATCGCTACAAGTAATTGTGCCCTTTGTCGCAGTAGAAGGCGCTGATCACATGCCGGGCATTGCCTTACTTGAATGGCCGGTTCAGGATCTTCGTTCCGCCACGATCGACTATATCCAATCGCGTCAGACATTTGCCTCGGTAGGCGACAATCCAGCTGATCTTACCCTCACTGTCAAAGCCTGGCTGACAATGCGATCCCGCGGCAACTACCGCTACAGTCTGCGCCTAGAATCAGCCCTGGGCCCTTCGGGAAATTCGCCAATCAAGTCCTATCTGGTGGAAAAAGAAACGGAGGGGTCGAGCGTTCGGTGGATCACGGCCTCAGATCAGAGCCCCATTGCAGAAGCTGTCCAGGCTGCGCTGGACGATCTACTCTCGCAGATCGAAGCCGATCACCTTCTGTATCGAAAAGGACCGCACTGAGGACGCGCGGGATCTAGCAGGCTGCGGGGGGGTGATTTAGGCAGAATTCTCGGACAAGAGGAGAACATCCCCGAAGGATAGCCGCGCAGACACGCTAGACGGGGGAGGGTTCGAGGTCCGAAGTTCGAGGTTTTCGGAACTTCGAACCCCGAACTTCGCGTCGCGCCTGTCGCGCTAGGCGTGCCCGTCTCGCTCCTGAGAGGCTGGCGGACTGTTTCAGCACCCTATTTAGGAGGTCCGAGACCGTCGGTCGAAAAGGCGCATCGCAAGACAGCCAGCTATCACACCTGTCGCAAACATCGCACCAACTACCCAACCGAAAAAGAAACCCTTTCCTCTCGGTTCACGACGGCGGAGCTCACGACTCAGATTCGGCATATGGGATTCAGGCCCGAGCCATTGATCCTCTGATGAACGAATCGAGCCTTTCTTGAGAGGAATGACAGACCTTCTTTCACTCATGATTCCCCTCCTTCCCTACAAGCCCACCCATACCGATCCTACCAGAGCCGCTGGAGTAACCGGTCCTAGGCAGTACGAGAACCAGTGAAGTTCGCCCATGCCTTATTGACCTGTGCGGTCGAAGCCGGTTCGTACACAGGGCAATCAAGACGTAGCGAACGATCACCGAGCGGAGCGTTCAGATAGACACAGTGATGCGGTCGATCAGCATTGTCGTGTTGATTGGGGCGAAAAGACTGACAGGACACGCACATTCTCGCGACAGAAATCTCCCCCTGTTCTTGGAGACTACGAATCACCTTCACCAGGGACGTGAGGAGGACGACTTGTTCCGGCGCCGAGAGTGCCTCCGTCGCACTCGCCAACCGATCGGGCATACGGGAAGATGGCGTGCAGGACCGATTCCCTTTGGCCGTCAACTGTGCCATCACAATCCGTCCATCGTTCTTGTCACGACGCCGTCGAACCAACTGCTTCCGTTCGAGCGTGGTAATGACTTCCGATGCTGTCGGAAGCCGAATGGCCAATTCGTTCGCCACCGTAGTGACTTGCGCACGTTGCCCAGTCTTGGACCGAAGAAGTGTAAGGACCTGCCGCTGTAACGGGCCAAGACCCGCTCGACCTTCTCGCCGCCACGTCCGGCTTTTCATCGCAAGCCCAATCTTTTCCAGACCGGCTGCCAACTGAGTGGTCAACACAGCCGCATCGTGTAACACCGATGAATTTTTACCGCCCCTGCGCACGCGCTGATCGGCCATGGAAACTCCTTCTTAAATACCAGGGTTTTTGAGTGTAATGTGCCCGCGATCCCCACGTCAAGATTCCGAATGGCCCATTGACCCATACTCCACCACCAGGAGCGGGGCAGAGGGGCGAGCGATCGGAAAACGCTGACTGGCCTGCAAAATAGAAACAGAGCTCGAACGGCACCACCTGTAATCCAGCGGTGCTAGGAGAACTTCAGCAACGATTCACAACAAGCAACATCCGACAGGAGGAAAGGTAGCCTTACCAAACTAATATGCTATGCGGTAGAGCACAATAGCCGAACTAGCTCACATCACGAAGCGATACCTGATGAATTGTTGAACATCTTGTTCATTACGGCATGAGCCGTTAGCCTTCGCCCAGGCCTCCTTCGTTCTCTCCGCACTTCTCCGGATCGGTTGGCAAATCACACGCACTACCAGTTCATACAAAGTCCTTCAACGGACTAGTTGGCCCGATGTTGTCGTTGTGTTTCACGACCGCAACGACATCGACCCGCGTATACCGGCCCGGTCGGCTAAGATAACAAGGCTCACGCCAGAAGATCTTTGAACGGCGAGAGAACTCACTCCCGTATCCCGGCACGTGGCAATCCGACTTTGTGCGTACAATCGAATGGTGTCTCGACCGGTTCCAGCGGTATGATAGAACTTCGATGCTGCTGAGGGTGTCACACCGCGTCCACGATGTTCGGGCCCAAGGAGCAACCGTCGGCTTGCTCGGCACGCTGGCGCGCTCGAAAGATGGAGAATGCCAATGACGCATGAACATGGGCCTGCTGGACCTCTCCTTTCCCGCCGTGCAGTTGTGACATTTCTGGGTGCCATGGGTGTGGCCTTGCTGATGGCCGGCAGTCTGAAGCCTCGGCGGGCTGGTGCAGGCACCCGCGGCCCCTCATGCGTAGTCCGACCAATGCAAACTGAAGGTCCGTATTTTGTCGACGAGCGCTTGAATCGCTCCGACATTCGCCCGGATCCGACCAACGTGCGAGTGAAGCCCGGTACACCTCTAACTCTGACACTACTGGTCTCGCGTCTCAACGACGGAGACTGTCAGCCGCTGTCGGGCGCCCAGGTGGACATCTGGCATTGCGATGCGCTGGGTGTCTATTCGGACGTGCAGGATCCTGGGTTCAACACCATCGGCCAGAAGTTCTTGCGTGGCTATCAGATCACCGACGCGCACGGCTTGGCTCGGTTCGTCACTGTGTACCCTGGCTGGTATCCGGGCCGAACGGTGCATATTCACTTCAAGATTCGCACCGCGCCCGTGGCCCAGCGGAGCTTCGAGTTCACGTCGCAATTGTACTTCGACGATCTGCTGACGGATCGCGTCCATACTGACCCTCCCTATGCCTCGAAAGGACCGCGCACCTCGCGAAATCAGCATGATTGGATCTTCCGCCGTGGGGGCGATCAACTCATGCTTGCTCCGACGACATCGGCTGACGGCTATGCGGCATCGTTCGCGATCGGCCTGCAGCTTCCTTGAAAAGCAATGTGTGCGCGGCGTCCGACAATATCCGGCGCTTCGAACGGCCTACTCCATCGTCGTTCCTTATATAGAGATGTAGAAGGAGGGCTCGATGCTACTGCGGAGTTTCCTCAAACCGGATGGCGATGCCTGACAACGCATGTACGATGCGCGGGTGGTCCGTGAGCATCACGCGCTTGAACTGGTCAATAATCAGGATCAACTCCGTGGGATCAGGAGTGACGCGACACTGCAGATAGCGCTCCCACAATGGCATACTGAGTAGTGGAGTCTCTGCCGTTGATCGCTCAAACAGCGACACACTATGGCAACCACTGAGGAGGATTGTGAGCAGATAGACGGTCTAACGCATGGGCATCGGTCGGTGAGCTGTGCGTGCGCTTACAGGATTGGGGAGAGATGAGAAAGGGTCTTGAGCTGGTGAGCCGCCCGGGACTCCGAACCATGGCCCCTCGTTGATTGGTGATCAGCTGGCTCACCGAGACGGGCAATACGAACAATTCCTGCCACGTTATAAGCCCACCAGCTGGCCGAGTGCAGCAGAGACACGGATGAAGCACCTCCGGTTGAGTGGTTGAAATGTCGATTCCAGCATCATCCTCTGGTTCTGAACTTCACTGAACAACCAAGGATGCCTGGCGAACTGGCGGTGCGGAGCCACGTTGAGCTCTGCTAGCCGCCAGAACGTCGGGCGTCGTCAAATCCAACGACTCTGAGAGGCTACTTGTCCTTGGCAACCTCCATCATCTTCCCGTCCAGCATCATGATTTGGCCTTCCTGCAGCTGCATCTCTTTCCCGTCCTTCATCTTCATCATGCCGTTCATCGTGACCTTCGTACCATTTGCCATGGTCATCGCACGATCCATCCGGCCAATCTCTTTCCCTTCCGTCATCCTCACCATCTTGCCATCCTTCATCATGACGCCATCCTTCTCGGCGGCCATAACGGGTGAGGCAATGAATGACACGGACAAGAAGAGACCGACCACTGCGAGTGTAACGATTCTGTACATCTTCATGGCTTATCTAACCCTCCAATTATTAATGAGTGGTGTGAATGAACTGCCTCGGACAACCCGTGAATTAGAGCGGCATGGTGGGCCGCGCCCGGCTTGAACCGACGTGAGACCCGCCTCGTTGCCCAATTGCCACCGTTCAACAGGGTCGAGGTCGTGTCTTCTTCTTTGTGGCTATCCACCTATCAATAAGGTTTCGTGGTTGGTGAGGCGATACGTGGATCGATGAGTCAGACAGGAATAGCCGCTGTAGTAGCGGGCACAGGATCACAGCCCGGACTCGAAGCACACAACCGCGCATCACAAATAATCGCCTGCTTTATCCGCACGAGCAACCTCGCCGTGCGATGCTCTTAGAATTTCCAACACGCTTCATCAACTGTCTCGCTCCCACCACAACTGGCGAACAGCGATTCCGTTTTAGCGCTCCATTATTCACAAATCCTCGTAGGCTGTCAAGTCCATCTGCGGAGGTGTATACTACCGCCCAGCAGGGGGGCCAAGGAGCGGACACGATGCTTACAAAAACCATACTAGCCAAGACCAACATGCTCATGTTTTGGCAGTATCTTTTTAATTACTGCAACGAGGATTTTACCTGTGTGCTCGGATGGGTACTGGCAGGAATCTTGGGATTTCTGGCAGTCCTAATGTCTTTGGTTCTACTGATGAAACGCCTCAATAAAGAAGAATAGAAGGAGAGCAACGTTGTTTGCCAAGGGCATAGACACAATCGGCGGAGAGCAGAAGGACGCAACAAACAAGCTCACGAGCATCTTCCGTGAACCAGTCTTACTCGCTTACGAGAACATCGGTGGACTCGACGTGTTTTCGCGATAGACTGCGCCCAACCCACCAAAGCCCTACCGGATTGCTGCCCGCTTGATTTCTACCGAGGCCAAGAGATCAGATG
>JAQBES010000104.1:0-4017 GCA_032123755.1 Nitrospirota bacterium | reverse complement strand
GACCTCTAGGGCCGGCACACAAATGGGTTAGTCTTGCGACTTAATCAGTTCGACGTCGAGGCCCAAACTCTGCAGCTCTTTGACCAAGACGTTAAACGACTCAGGTAATCCAGGCTCCAGGAACGGCTCACCCTTGACGATCGCTTCATACATCCGCGATCGGCCCGGCACGTCGTCCGATTTTACCGTCAAGAACTCTTGCAGTGTGGAAGCAGCGCCATAGGCCTGCAACGCCCACACTTCCATTTCTCCCAACCGCTGGCCGCCGAATTGGGCCTTGCCACCCAGCGGCTGCTGCGTGACGAGCGAATAGGGACCGATCGACCGTGCGTGAATCTTGTCGTCGACCAAGTGGTGGAGCTTTAAGACATACATGTAGCCGACCGTGACGGGACTACCAAACATTTCCCCGGTTCGGCCGTCCATCAGCATGGTTTGCCCGCTAGTCGGCAAGTTTGCCTTCTTGAGCAGCTCCTTAATCTCTGTTTCTGACGCTCCATCGAACACCGGGCTCGCTACCTTAATCCCCAATGCCTTGGCCGCCCAACCCAGGTGAGTTTCCAGAATCTGACCGACGTTCATACGTGACGGCACGCCCAGTGGATTCAGCACAATTTCCACCGGCGTCCCATCCGGCAAGCACGGCATGTCTTCCTCGGGCAAGACCCGAGAGACCACGCCTTTGTTTCCATGCCGCCCGGCCATCTTGTCGCCGACCTGAATCTTGCGCTTCATCGACACATAGACCTTGACGAGCTTGATCACGCCAGGCGGAAGCTCATCGCCCCGCTTCAACCGCCCAACCTTCTCGTCGTACAGCGTCTGAAGGATTTCGATCTGCTCCTTCGCCCGCCGCTCGACGTCTTCCAGCTCTTTCTGCTCGTCAGGGTCACTCAGAATGATGTAGCGGACAGTCTCATCCGGCAACCGCTTGAGAATCTCTGCAGTCAGCTTGCCCTTCTTCTTCAGAATGACATCGCCGCTCTCAGGATCCATCAAGTCACGACCAACCACCTTCCCCAGCAACAGTTTTCTGATCTTCTTCGTTTTTTCATCGTCGATAATACGGAGTTCCTCGTGGTGATCACGCTGGAGCTTCGTCGCATCGTCACTTTCGATGCTCTTGGATCGTTCGTCCTTATCGAGCCCCTTGCGCGAGAAGATTTTCACATCAACGACGATGCCCTCGACACCCGGCGGCACCGTTAACGATGTATCCTTCACATCGCCCGCTTTTTCACCGAAGATGGCCCGCAGAAGTTTTTCTTCAGGCGTAAGCTGTGTTTCGCCTTTTGGCGTCACCTTCCCGACCAAAATATTTCCAGGCTTCACCTCGGCCCCGATACGGATGATCCCGCTCTCATCGAGATCGCGAAGCGCTTCTTCTCCGACATTCGGGATGTCGCGAGTAATGTCCTCTTTCCCCAACTTGGTATCGCGGGCCTCCACCTCGAATTCCTCAATGTGAATCGAGGTGAATGCGTCCTCCCGCACCAGTTTTTCGCTCAACAAAATAGCGTCTTCGAAGTTGTATCCGCCCCAAGGCATGAAGGCAACGAGAATATTCTTACCTAGTGCCAGTTCGCCGTGATCAATGGCGGGACCGTCAGCCAAGACCTGTCCCACTTTCACTGGCTGCCCAAGCCGCACCACTGGCGTCTGCGTGATGGTCGTGCTCTGATTCGATCGCTGGAACTTGATCAGATCATACACGTCCAGACCGGCATCATTCCTTTTCCGACCTTCCTTCGAATCGGCACGCACGACGATCCTCGTGGCGTCCACACTTTCCACGACGCCAGCACGTCGGGCCTGCACCACATAGCCCGAGTCACGCGCGACCACGGTTTCCATTCCTGTGCCGACCAGCGGAGCCTCTGACGTGAGCAGCGGAACGGCCTGACGCTGCATATTCGATCCCATCAAGGCACGGTTGGCATCATCGTGTTCCAAGAACGGCACCAAGGCCGTGGCCACGCTCACCACCTGTTTGGGCGACACGTCCATGTATTCGATCTTGTCTGAGGTGGCCGTCACGAAATCTCCGGCAGATCGCGCCGAGATGGTTTCGGATACCAGGCGACCAGAAGCATCCACTTTCGCATTCGCCTGCGCGATGATGTACTTGTCCCCTTCGATCGCGGAAAGAAACTCGATCTCATCGGTGACTCGCCCCTTCACCACTTTGCGATAGGGCGCTTCGATAAACCCGAACTTATTGATACGCGCATAGGTCGCCAATGACGTGATCAAGCCGATGTTCGGGCCTTCCGGCGTTTCGATCGGGCAAATACGGCTGTAGTGCGACGGGTGGACGTCGCGAACCTCGAACCCCGCCCGCTCCCTGGTCAACCCGCCGGGACCGAGCGCGGAAAGCCGCCGTTTGTGGGTAATTTCTGCGAGCGGATTCGTCTGGTCCATGAACTGAGACAACTGGCTGCTGCTGAAGAACTCCTTCACTGCGGCGACGACGGGCTTCGCATTGATTAAATCGTGCGGCAGCACCGTTTCCATATCCAACAGATTCATCCGCTCCTTGATACTCCGTTCCATGCGGACCAGTCCAAGTCGGAATTGGTTCTCCAACAACTCGCCGACAGAACGAACACGGCGATTACCCAAGTGGTCGATGTCGTCGATTTCGCCCTTGCCCAGCTTCAAGTTCACGAGATAGCGAATCACCTCTACCATGTCCTGCGCCGTCAGCGTTCGCTGCTCCAAGGGCAGATCGAGGCCGAGCTTCTTGTTCAACTTCAGACGCCCGACCGGAGAGAGATCGTACCGCTTGGAGTTCAAGAACAGATTATCGAAAAGGGCTCGCGCGGTATCAACCGAGGGCGTTTCTCCCGGCCGTAACCGACGATAGATCTCGACCATCGCCTCCTCTTTGGAGGTGGTCTTATCCATCTCCAGGGTATCCAAGATCACCGGCGTAGACGTGACCGTATCGAAATAGATTGCCTTAAACTCTTCGACATCGCTTTCGAGCAGCACCTCGATGATTTCGGCCGTGAGTCGTTGATTTTTTTCTGCGATCTTGTTTTTCTTGGAGTCCACCAGCTCGGTCAGGATTGCCCGCCCGACTAATTCACTCGGCGCAAGCGGGATTTCCTTCACACCAGCCGCCTTGAGCTTCGCGATGAGCCCCTTTGTGAGCTTGGCCCCTTCTCGCACCAGCGGCTCCTTGCCACCCTTCTCAAGCACTTCCGCTGAACAGCGCAACCCTTGATGAATCTCAGGGTCGAGCTTTCGCAGCATCTTGCCATTCACAACACGAATGTCCTCGACCGGATAATACATCTTGAGCAAGTCGTCGCCTGAAAAGCCGAAGGCCTTCAGCAGAATGGTCGTCGGCATTTTCCGCCGACGGTCGATGCGCACATAGAGAATGTCGCGAGCATCGAACTCGAAATCCAGCCACGACCCGCGATAGGGAATGATCCTGGCGGAGTACAACACCTTGCCGCTGGAGTGCGTCCGGCCCTTATCATGCGTGAAGGAGGCACCAGGAGACCGATGCAACTGGCTCACCACCACACGTTCCGTGCCATTGACAATGAAGGTCCCGCGTTCCGTCATGAGCGGCAGCTCGCCGACGTACACTTCCTGCTCTCGGACGTCGAGCACTTTTTTCTTGGACCCCTTGTCTTCCTTGTCGAACACGACGAGGCGTACCCGGAGTTTCAGCGGAACGGCATAGGTCATCCCCTGTTCAAGGCATTCCCGTTCATCATACTTTGGGGTCCCAAGCGTGTAACTCGTAAACTCCAATACGGCGGTATTGTTGTAATCCGGGATCGGGAAGACACTCGCCAGAGCTGCCTGGAGCCCATGATCCTTGCGACGCTCGGGCTCAACATCCCGCTGAAGAAATTCTTCATAGGAGCGCTTCTGGATCTCAATAAGATCAGGAATTTCGATGCTGCTGTGAATGCGAGAGTAGTCTTTCCGCTCTACGAACTCTTGCAGAGTCGTTTCGGACATTCGCCGGTCCTCCACTACAATGGTTAGGCTTGG
>JAQBES010000103.1:0-20666 GCA_032123755.1 Nitrospirota bacterium | reverse complement strand
AAGAGTTCCTTTCGACCGATCGGGCCATTCCGATGTTTACTCACGAGAATATCGGCAATGCCTTTCCGTTCGGAATTCTGGTCATACACGTCCTCCCGGTAGATAAACATGACGACGTCGGCATCCTGCTCAATCGCGCCACTTTCGCGAAGATCGGCCAGCATGGGAATCGGTGGCTTCCGGGCTTCCACCGCACGGCTGAGCTGCGACAGCGCGACGACCGGCACATTGAGCTCCTTGGCCAAGGCTTTCAGCGAGCGAGAGATATCGGAGATTTCCTGCTGACGGGATTCCGAATCACTCCGCCCCTGCATCAGCTGGAGATAGTCGACAATCAATAAATCCAGCCCCCGTTCGGCCTTCAACCGACGAGCTTTACCCCGCATCTGCTGCACAGAGATGCCACCAGTGTCATCGATATAGATTGGCGCTTGTTCCAGCCGGCCTGCCGCCTCCGCAAGACGCCACCAATCCTCTTTCTGGAGCTTACCGGTTCGGAGCGCATGCGAATCGACTCGCGCCTCTGAACTCAACATGCGCAGTACGATCTGCGGCTTTGACATTTCCAGGCTAAAAATTCCGACCACGGTGCCCGCGTGGATGGCGGCGTGTACCGCCATCCCCAGCGCCAGGCTCGTCTTCCCCATGCTGGGCCGCCCCGCGATCACCACGAGATCGGAGGGTTGGAGCCCCGCCGTGATGTCGTCGAGGTCGTAAAAACCGGTGGGAACGCCCGTGATATGTTCTTTTCGCTTTGACAGCTTGTCGACGAGGTCGAGACTTTCCTTGATGATGGCATTGAGGGGGGTGAACGACCGATCCAGTTTCCCTTGGACGATGCCGAACACCGACCGCTCCGCGAAATCGAGCAGGTCGTCGACTGAAGAGGTGCCTTCGTACCCGCGTGTGAGGACTTCCGTGGAGGTATGGATCAGCTCTCGCAACAGCGCCTTGTCGCGCACGATCTTGCAATGGTAGCGAATATTGGCGGAGCTGGCCACGCTCTGCACAAGCTCTGCTAAATAGGCTGCGCCCCCGATGGCCTCAATTTCTCCCTGCGCCTTCAACCGTTCCGTCAACGTAATCTGATCGATCACTTCTCCGACTTCCGACAATTCCAGCATCGCACGATAGATCTTCCGATGCGACGTGCGGTAAAAATTCTCTTCGACCAGCAATTCCATCGCCTTGGCCATCGCGCTATTGTCGAGAAGAACTGCGCCGAGGACCGATTGCTCAGCCTCCACATTCTGAGGGGGCAGTTTGGGCTGGGACAGATCGACGGCCGACATGGATTTCATGACCGTTCCTTTAGCTGCCGCCGAGACCGACGAGCCGCGGCCACCAAGTCGGCGAGCCCCATTTTCTTTGAAAGACGACTCAGATTGCCGGATCGGCGGCCATGCATGTGAGCACCGAGGGGCTCGACCACCAGCACATCATCATGATCCATTCCTGGCGCACCGACCACCACCACGGCCGCCGCCTGCTGGGCCAACCCCGCCGTCACTGCGGCAGACACGAGCGCCGCATCGCTCCCCTTCATCGTCTGCTGCACCACTCGGGAACGAGTCCGACGCAACTGCGCTGCGACCGCCGTCAACAACCGAGTGGCCCGGCGTGGCGCAGCCACAAGATAGTCGACTCGCGACGATTCCGATCCTTCCTCAGGAAATTGCACTGTACGGAAGAGCCGATCGACGTCCAACCCAAACCCGGTTGAGGGCAGTGGCCGGCCAAATCGACCGATCAAGTGATCGTACCGTCCGCCGCCGCCTAACTCCGCCCCCATCCCTTCGGCAAACACGTCGAAGACAACCCCATCATAATAGTCGAACCCGCGGAATTCCCCAAGATCCAGAAGCAGCAATTCCCGATGGCCTGCCGCACACAATAGCTGATACACCTGGGCAAGCCGTTCGAGCGGAGCGGCCAATGCCGGATCGCCGGCCGCGAGAACCCGTCCGCGTCCCAGCACTTCCTCTTGACCGTACAGCTCGGGCGCTTCCCGAATGGCGCGCGCCGAAGTTTTGGAGATACGCTCGTTCGCAAGAATCTCTTCGAGTCTCGGCAGATCTTTTCGCGCAACCGCCTGCTCTGCCAACTTCTGCCCCTGCGCCGATAGTCCGGACCGTATCAGGAGCCCCTTAATAAATCCCACATGGCCAAGAGACACTTTAAAAGACTGAAGACCAATCGTACGGAGACACTCGATCATCAAATCGATGACTTCGCTGTCGCTCGCGACATCGTCCAGGCCAATGAGTTCGGCTCCGACCTGAAAAATTTCTCGACCACGCCCAGCATGTTCCTGCTCGTAGCGGAAGACGGACGTTCGATAGGAGAGACGCAACGGCAGAGCCGTGCCCGTAAGCCCCATTGCGACCGTCCTGGCTATCTGTGCCGTGGCATCCGGACGGAGCAGTAACGTCCGCCCCGTCGTACGATCGACGAATTGATAGCAGTGCTCGATCAGTTCCGGCTCAAGCCCCGGAGCCAAGACGTCGAGATACTCGAACGTGGGAAGAATGATCTCATCGTAGCCCCAGCGGTTGACTTGAGCGAGCAACTGTTCTTCAAGGCGACGAACCTGCTTCGCCGCGTGAGGAAGAATCGTCGCCATGCCCACGGGGACGAGCGAGCGCTCGCGGGACGACGGGACTTGGCCCGAAGAAAGACGGAGCTTCGGAGGAGTGGAGACCATTGCTGACCTGATTGATGGCGCGCGGGGTTAGGACAGAGCCGCGACTTTGACTGAGAGAATGTCCTTGCTTGATTTGATCGCCTCAAGCACCGTGCTCGGAAAGACCGCATCGGATCCAATGATAAGCAGCGCGTTTCCACCCCGCTTCTCGAGTGCGCATTGCATCCTGACGATGTTGATCTGATTGTCACCGAGCACCTTCCCCACCATCCCGATCACCCCTGGACGATCGATGTTGAGGATCAGAAGCACGTGTCCCTCCGGCACAACCTCAACTTTGAACTGATCAATCTCTACGACGCGCGGATCTTTCTTGTGATACAGCGTGCCGGCCACCTGGTAGGATTTCTTACCGGCCTCCACGCGCACACGAATCAAGCTGGTGAAATCGCCCGCATCGGAGCTCTTCACTTCTTTCACTTCTATCCCACGTTCCTTCGCGACGATCGGCGCGTTCACGTAGTTTACAGGCGCTTGCATAATCGGGTTCAACAATCCCTTCAACACGGCGATTGTGAGCGGCGCAATGGAGAGGGTCGTCACCTCGCCGCTATATTCGACCGTCACGCGTTCAAGCCCCCCTTCACAGAGCTGTATCTGCAACTTCCCCAGCTGCTCCGCGAGCGAGAGATACGGCTGCAGCCGCGGCAACAATTCAGGGGAAACGGACGGAACGTTCACCGCTCCACGGGCTATCCCATTTTTGAAGTAATCGACAACCTGTTCAGCGATCCCAACCGCCACGTTTTCCTGGGCCTCCATGGTCTGCGCGCCAATGTGAGGTGTGCACAGAAAATTGTCCAAGGTTAAGAGCGGATGGTCGGGCTTCACCGGCTCTTCTTCAAATACGTCGAAGGCCGCCGCCGCCACTCGCTTGCTCTTCAAGGCTTCGAATAGATCGCCCTCGTGAATAATTCCACCGCGGGCACAATTCACGATCATCACGCCGGGTTTCATCGTCCCAATCACTTGTGCATTGATGAGACCCTTGGTTTCAGGCGTCAATGGCGTATGCACGGAAATAATGTCGGCGCGCCGGAACAACTCGGCCAGTTCCACCATCTCGACGCCCATACTCTGAGCCCGATCCGCCGCCAAATACGGGTCGTACGCGATGACGCTCATGCCCATGCCCTGGGCGAGCTTCGCCAGATACCCACCGATCTGTCCGATACCGACGATGCCGAGAATCTTGTTATAGAGCTCAACGCCCATGAACTTTTCTTTTTCCCACTTACCAGCCTTGATCGACGCCGTCGCTTGGGGAATACGCCGGCTCATGGCGCAAATCATCGCCATGGCATGCTCAGCAGTGGTGACCGTATTGCCGCCCGGCGTATTCATGACCACGATGCCGCGACGGGTGGCCGCAGGGGTATCGACATTGTCCAACCCCGACCCGGCCCGCCCGACGACTTTGAGACACTCGGCTGCTGCGATCAACTCCGCCGTGACTTTCGTTCCGGATCGCACGATCAAGCCATCGGCGTCTTTGATCTCTTTGAACAACTCCTCTTTCGACATTTTTGATTTCACCACCACGGTAAAACCAGCCTTCTCGAGGAGTTCGACGCCTTGCTTCGACAGACTATCGCTGATCAGAATTTTCATAGGGACCCGCCTATTTCACCATCAAGATTTCTTGCGCCTTCGCGACACCGCTTCCAAGCTTCACGGGATGCCCCAATCCTTTGAGCACCATTTCGATAGCGGCCACCCCCATGATGATATCGAAGCGGTCCATGTACCCCATGTGGGAGACCCGGAAAATCTTCCCCTTCAAATGGTCTTGTCCACCGGCCGCCGTCATGCCGTATTGAACACGCAGGTTCTTATAGATAGCCTGCCCGTCCACGCCTTCCGGCGCTAAAATGCCGGTGAGCGCATCGCTGGGCGAGTCTTTCGCAAGTAGCGCCAACCCGGCGCCCTGCACCCCTTCACGCATGGCTTTCGCAAGCATGGCTTGGCGGGCGAACATCCCCTCAAGCCCCTCCGCCTTCATCATCTTCAGTACTTCCTGCAAGCCGACGATGAGGGACACGGCCGGCGTCCAGGCCGTCTGGTTCTTCTGCTGATTTTCATGCTCTTTCTTGAAATTGAAATAAAACGCCGTGTTTTTCGCTTTCTCTGCCAGCTGCCAAGCTTTATCGCTCACGCTCACAAATGCAAGGCCCGGCGGGAGCATCAGCGCCTTTTGCGACCCCGTAATGACAACATCGATCCCCCACTCATCGGTCTTGATGTCGAACACTCCCAGGGCGGTGATGGCATCGACCACAAGAATGGTTTCGCCATAGGGCTTCACGATCTCCGCAAGAGCCTTGACGTCGTGCGCCACACCGGTGGAGGTTTCACTCGCCTGCACATACACCGCTTTGATTCCAGGATCTTTTTTCAGCGCATCGGCTACCATTTGGGGATCGACGGCTCGCCCCCATTCCACCTTGATTTCGGTCACCTCGGCGCCGAACGTCTTGCAGAGCTTGGTCCATCGTTCCCCAAACTTCCCCCCGTTAATGGTGAGGGCCTTATCGCCGGGGGAGAGAAAGTTAGACACTGAACCTTCCATGCCTCCGGTTCCGGAAGCCGCCAGCATGAGCACGTTGTTTTTTGTTTGGAACAGCCACTTGAGTCCATCACGGACCTCCGCGAACACCTTATCGAACTCGGGGGCACGATGATGGAACATGGGCCGCGCCATGGCCAGCAGCACCTCAGGGGGCACAGGGGTCGGACCGGGAGCCAGCAAATACCGCTTCAGCATCGACTGATCCTCCTAATTCCGGATGAAGCGTGAAAAATCTTACGCGGGAAGGAGGGACGATACCATTGCCTCCCAAAAGCTGTCAAGGCGAGGAACCGTGTAGACACGCGTGTTTTCAGACTGTTGCGGCCTGCTGATGCCGGCGTGACTTCCGCTCACAATTATGTTTGTGAAAACGTAAGATGGTCTGGCTTCTGGGCTACCACAGGAGGGGCGTCATGCCCCTTGCAAATCCTTGACAAGAGCGCAGTCGGTCGATAGTCTAGCCTCACAGAACATGACAAATCTCACACACAATACTGATTGCCATCGCGCTCCGATGACGCCACTCAGGCCCGGGCATGCCGTCCTCCCGATGGCTCTCTTCCTCGGAATGTGGCTCAGCTTCTCCACTCCTCTTATAATGGTCGTGGAGGCGGCAACTCCCTCCGAACCAGCTATGGGTGATTCGTCTACGTTTGTGGACGAGAACGCAGCGACAATAGCAATGGAGGCGGCAACTCCTTCCGAGCCAGCTATGGGTGACTCGTCTACGCTTGTGGACGAGAACGCAGCGACGGAAGACGACCCAGACGCGAATCTGGTCCCCCTCGATACCGAGGGACCGCTACCGGAGGCCACTACCCCTCCCACAGCAACGATTAGCAGCGTTCCGAGAACTGAAGACCTCTTACAGCTGAACCCAGCGGAAAACTCACCGGCGACCATGCGGTTTTCAGAAGCCTTGAATCCTCCCGCTGAACTAGCCCAGACACAAGACCCTTCCAGAAATGCCACGGATCAGGCGGAATATGCGAGTTACAATGTTCCGATTGTCATGGACTCCTCGGTCCAGGCCCATATTCGCTATTTCAATACGGCCATTCACGGTCGCTTCGAAGAGTGGCTCCTCCGACTCAGCCGCTATCAGCCCCTTGTCGAGACAATCTTCACGGAGTTTCACCTTCCCAGCGATCTGGTCTACCTCTCACTGGTGGAAAGCGGATTCAACCCTTATGCGTACTCACGAGCCAAAGCCACGGGCCCCTGGCAGTTCATGAAGGGCACGGCCAAGGCCTATGGCCTCCGCGTCGACAATTATGTTGATGAACGTCGGGATCCCATCAAGTCAACGGTGGCTGCGGCACGTTACCTCCGCGATCTCTACGACCTCTTCGGTACCTGGCCGCTCGCGATGGCCGCCTACAATGCCGGAGAAGGTAAGGTGATGCGAGCCCTCCACAAGGCCCGGGCCGAAAGCTTTTCCGAGATTTCAAAAACACGATTGATTCGACGAGAGACGAAGGAGTACGTGCCGCGGTTTATGGCCGCAACGATCATTGCGAGGAACCCAGACCGGTACGGCTTCACTCAGGAATCTGCCGCACCGCATCAATTCGATGAAGCGTTCATCGCACGAACCGTCCATTTCAGGGCGATTGCCAATGCCACCGGCATTCCCTATGAAGAGCTCCGGCTCTTAAATCCTGAGCTGCGGCGAGACGCGACACCCCCCGGCGACGAGGCCTATCACCTGAAGGTTCCGGTGGGAATGAAAGCGAAAGTGGAACAGCTGATTGACCACATCCCGACCTATAAGTTCCCGCGGCTTCCGGCAAAGGCTCAGTTTGCATCAGCCGGACCTTCTCGCTGGTATAAAGTCCGCTTGGGAGACACCCTGGGAAAACTGTCGAAACGGTTTCGCATCCCGCTCAAGACGCTCAAGACGAAGAATAATCTCTCAGGCCCGAAGATTCGACCTGGTGACTTTCTCGTTATCAGCCACTAAATTCGACGCCCCTTTCCACCGATCCACAGAACGGACCAAGCCGAGAGCCGGGACACCAACAGACCTGAGTGTCTAGGATTTTTTCTTGCCTGCTGAGGAAGGAAGGGCCGGCGGACTCTTCTGTGGCGCAGCAGTGGCCGGGGCCATCGGCGTCGAGGCAGGCGTTGATTCCTGCGATTTCATGGCATCCATGATCTTGGTCCGAATTGTCGCCTCACTGGTGAAGGGAGAGTTCGGATAGGTTTTTATCAATTCCTGATAGCGAGCCAAGGCCCCCTCAGGCCGCGATTGGGATTCTTCCAACCGGGCCAACTCAAATAACGCCTGATCCCGGTTCAACGCACCGGGAGTCTCCAAGATGTCGGTGAATGCCTTCACTGCTTGGTCCCGGTCTCCCTTGAGCAAGTACACATAGGCCAGACGTTGTTGCACCAACCCAGCCATCGAGGGATTCGAACTGTACAATGCAAGAAATCGCTGAAAGGCCTCAATGGCCTGGCTCAGTTCATTGGCCTGGACCAGCGTATTCCCCAAATGATACAAGGCGAGTGGTGCCGTTGGGGTCCGTGGATATTGATCGACGATTTGCCGATACCTCGCGATCGCTTCCTTGAGCGCGTGATCGGCCTTTTGAGGATCGTTGGCAGAAGGAGCGGTCAAGAAGCGCAGCGCCTCACGTTCAAGGTCCTGTGCCTGCTGCACAGCCTGGCGGTCCACATAAAAAACCCCTCCGACCACGGCAGCCGCAAGCACCAACACTCCCAGGCCGACCAGTAAGGGGCGTCGATAATCCTGTGACCGATGCAGCACATGGTCAAGCCAGCTCAACATGTGGGCTTCATCGACCGGAAGAGTTTTCGCTGGGACCTTGATACGGTAGCTCATGGACGGATTCGTCGGAGAGGGCGGGGCCCGTTTCCTCAAATTGTGTGCGCGCCTTATACTAAGGATGTCACGATTTTGTCAATGAGGCAGCAGCGGCTGGTCGGTTCTCAGAAGGCACACCATTCCCATATTTAACAACGGACCTCGGCGCATGTTTGAACAACAACTCAACGAATTGGCTGCAAGACATCTGACCAGACGCCTCACCCCGCTCCATTCCGGCGTCGGTCCGGTGGTTGAGATAGCAGGACGCCAGATCCTCCTGCTCGCCTCGAACGACTATTTGGGGCTGGCCATGCACCCGGAAGTGATTCAGTCCGCCATCGAGGCGACACAACGGTTTGGCGCCGGAGCAGGAGCCGCTCGATTGATCTCAGGCTCGTTGTTACCTCATCAAGAACTGGAATCTGCTCTGGCACAGTTCAAGGGAACCGAAGCCGCACTGACATTTAGCTCCGGCTACCTTGCCAACATCGGAGCCATCCCTGCACTGATCGGACAAGGCGGATTGATCCTGGCCGATCGCTTGTGCCATGCCAGCCTAATCGACGGCTGCCGTCTGAGCGCAGCCGACTTTCGAATCTATCGCCACAACGATACCAATCACCTACAGTCCCTTCTGGCCAAAAGACGCCGGGCGCGACGCACTCTGATTGTGACCGACGGCCTGTTCAGTATGGACGGCGACCTCGCGCCGTTGCCCGAACTCAGTCGGTTAGCCCAGGACTATGAGGCCGACCTCTATATCGATGATGCCCATGGCACGGGCGTGATGGGACCGTATGGACGAGGAACGGCTGAACATTTCGGCCTTGATACACAGATCCCGTTTCAGATGGGGACTTTGGGCAAAGCCTTCGGCAGCAGTGGCGCCTACCTCGCTGGGCCCTCGACATTGATCCGCTATCTCATGAACACGAGCCGGTCCTTCATCTTTACCACGGCACCTCCACCGAGTTCAGCGGCTGCCGTCACGGCAGCGTTACGAGTCATGCAACGCGAGCCGGAACGACGGGCGCGCTTGTGGGCCAACCGTGAACGGTTGTTCTCTGGATTGACACACTTGGGATTCAGCCTGTCCCCCAGCGTCAGTCCGATCATGCCGATCCTCGTCGGCAATGCCGCAACCGCACTCTCGTTTGCCGAGCACCTGTTCACAGAAGGCGTGTATGCTCCGGCGATTCGTCCTCCTACCGTTCCGGATGCCACCAGCCGCATCCGCGTCACGGTGACATCCGAGCACACCTCCAGCCACATCGATCACGCCCTCACCGCATTTCAGCGCGCAGGGCAATCGGCGGGACTGATCTGATCGAACGCCGCGCTTGCGTACTGAACCATCGAAGAATTCATGCAGTCGCTTCCGGCTATTTCCTTGCTTTCTCATCACCCTGTGGCATGATGCTCCCAAGTAGCCTTGAGGTTCGTCAGGCCATCATCTCACTCCCATTTCTAATCAAGGAGTCCTCTTCATGGATATTTCGAAGCTCCTGACCTTCACGGCAAAGGAAGGCGCATCGGATTGTCACATCAGCGCCGGCGAGCCACCGATGATCCGTGTGAACGGGGACCTCAAGAAACTCGATCATCCCGCGCTGACCACGGAAGAGACGCACTCGCTGGTCTATGACATGATGAGCGATACCCAGCGGAAAAACTTCGAGGAAAAGCGCGAGTGCGATTTCTCCTTTGAACTGGGCGACATCGCCCGATTCCGCGTCAATGTCTTCGTCCAAAGCCGTGGGCTTGGCGCCGTCTTCCGGAACATTCCCACCGAAATCATTCCGTTGGAGAAGCTCGGCATGCCTCCGATTGTGCGACAACTCTGCGATCGGGAAAAGGGGCTGGTCCTGGTGACCGGCCCAACCGGATCTGGCAAATCGACGACGCTGGCCGCTATGGTCGATTACTTGAACAACACATTCGAAGGCCACATCCTCACAATCGAAGATCCGATCGAATTCGTCCACAAGACAAAGAAGTGTCTGGTCAACCAGCGGGAGTTGGGCGTGCATACCCTGTCGTTCGCGAATGCGCTGAGGTCCGCTCTACGCGAAGACCCGGACATCATCCTCGTGGGTGAAATGCGCGACCTGGAAACTATCCAGCTCGCGTTGACTGCGGCGGAAACGGGCCACTTGGTCTTTGGCACGCTTCACACCTCCAGCGCGCCGAAAACCATCGACCGCATCATCGACGCCTTTCCCCCCAACCAACAGTCCCAAATTCGCACACAGCTCGCAGAAGCCTTGGAAGCGGTCATCACGCAGACCCTGCTGAAGAAAAAATCTGGCGGGCGTGTCGCCGCTCTCGAGATCATGGTCGCCACAACTGCGGTCCGGAATCTTATCCGAGAGGGCAAGTTACACCAGATTCCCGGGATCATGCAGGCCAGTCAGAAAGACGGTATGCAAACGATGGACATGGCGCTGTTCGATTTAGCGTCCCGTGGACTCGTCACCAAAGGCGAAGCCCAATCGCGCAGCATGAATCCCAATCTGTTTGGATCTTCAATGGGCGGCGCGGCCTAAGATACCTGGCAGGAAACACGGGGGTAAAGATGGATGTTCGCAGTCTCTTGAAAGTCATGGTGGATCAAGAAGCGTCGGACTTGTACCTGACCGTCGACTCGGCTCCCGCCTATCGCGTCCACGGCTCGACACAACGAACCGACTCGCCCCCGTTTACCAATGAACAACTCGAAGCCCTCGCGCTGGCGCTGATGCGCGGTCAGCAGCGTGGGGAATTCGAGGAAAAGATGGAAATGAACCTGGCCCTCTACTACAAGGAGCTGGGCCGTTTTCGTGTCAATATTTTTCGGCAGCGAGGGAACGTCGGCTTGGTCTTTCGGCATATCAAAGCCGAGATCCAAACCGTCGAGCAGTTGGGCTTGCCTCCGATTGTGAAAGACATCGCCATGACGAAGCGCGGGTTGGTGCTGGTAGTCGGAGCCACCGGTTCTGGAAAATCCACCACCCTCGCAGCCATGATCGACCACCGAAATACCATCCATCCAGGCCATATCGTGACCGTGGAAGACCCCATCGAGTTCGTCCACAATCATAAGCGATCGCTGATCACGCAGCGAGAAGTGGGCTTCGACACGCTCTCATTTCAAAACGCGCTTAAGAATACACTGCGGCAGGCACCGGATGTGATTCTGATCGGCGAAGTCCGGGACACGGAAACGATGGAAGCCGCGATCACCTTCGCGGAAACCGGGCACCTCTGCATCGGGACCCTCCACTCAAACAATGCGAATCAGGCCATCGAGCGCATCATGAATTTTTTCCCGGTGGAGCGACATGCACAGATCTATCTCCAGTTGTCGCTCAATCTTCGCGCCATCATCTCTCAGCGGCTTGTGCCATCCGTGGACGGGAAGCGGGCTCCGGCACTGGAAATTATGCTCGACACCCCCCGCATCAAGGATCTCATCAAGAAGTCCGAGGTCGATTCTCTCAAAGAAGCGATGGAGCAAGGGGTGGAGGAAGGCTGTCAGACGTTCGACCACGTCCTGTTCCAGTTATATAAAGAGGAGCGGATCTCCCTCGAGCAGGCCTTGATCAACGCCGATAGCGCCAACAATCTCCGGCTCAAGATCAAGATCGAAGGTCTGAGAGGGGACGATGCGATCAACGCGCTCCTCGATAAAAAACCAGGTGCCTCCTCGACCGGTGCCTTTAAGATCCAGGGAGGAGCCTCGGGAAACGTGACCCCTCTGCGTAAACGATAGCCCTCCTCACCACCCACACTCCTCGTCACCAATCCAGCGAGGATCGCCGCGCTTACTGAGCAACCGTGTCTCCTTGCCGCTCAAGATACGACGCAATCTTCTCCAGCGCGAGGGCGCTGAGCTTCGCACCATACCAGGTCGGCATCGTGCCAGCCGGATATCCAGGCACGACAAACATGCCCGGTTCGATGACCGATTCGATCACATAATCATGCACTGTTTTCGCGTGGCCCCGGTAAGCCGGATCGGCCAATCGCGCAGGCCCCGTGGTGCCTAATAGAAGGGGCGGCCCTACGCGCCCATCGGCCCCGGGAATACCCGGAACGCTGTGGCACACCGCGCAGCCGGCTCTCGTAAAGATCTCTGCGATCGGTTCGTCTCCGGTAACCAGCGGAACCCTCTCAGGCACAAGCGCTGCCACCGATGAGACAGGCGCCGGCATCACCGAAGAGGAATTGATGGAACGGAGGGCCAACAACGACCCCAGTATCAGTGCAATTAGGATGAGGGGTGTGATCAATCGTTCAGGCATGGAAACGGTCGCAGGAAAAGTCCTGCATGGTCGAGATGCGAGAGACTAACATAGCTGGCTGAGCCAGGCTATCTAGGCACTGCTAACAGAGTGCTGAAACAGTCCGACAGCCTGTCTTGTTCATTTAGTCTGTCTCGTCTATTTGGTTGAACCAGATGAACCAAAAAGACCAGACAGACTGGGTTTGTACCACACGTGCGGACCATTGCAATCTGGCGTGCCTACATAATTTTCACGCAGCCTGCTAGAAGAAGCGACCCAGCCTCCGCTGGTCAGTGTATCCAGCTCACGCGACAAACTCAACGGAATGAGAAGACTAAAACAGCAAGTCGGCTACCAAGAGGAAGAGATGCAGGATTGGTTTCCCCAACGGGATTAGAGGCAGTTTGCCAAGGTCCTAATAGCTCATGGTGCATCCCGTGCCCGCTGAAAGTCCGCCCACGCAGGTGCGGCGAGACAGACGACCGACAGTACAAAGGCGACAGGGAATTGGAGCGATATGGGCCGATCGTGAATCACCAGACAACCTCCACTGGTTCCTGGGCCAACCGCTTCACATAATGCTGGAGTCGAGCCTTGGTGTATCGCTCAACCACGACATTCTCCACTGCAAACTCCTGCCCTCTCGACCATCGGACGACGGCCTGAGAAACCTCGATGCGTTGCTCATTTGGCAGCGTGACGGTGAGCGAGAGCATTCCCCCTGGCCGCATGGGCAGATTGCCAGAGAGTCGCCAGCCGATACACGAAAGATTCCAGACGGTCCCTTGTCCGTGGAGTGGCCCCGCGTTGTAGGTGACGGAGCACTGGACGGGAAAGCGACGAAAGGGACGAATCGAGAAGGGCATGGGTACCTCGCTGGGAGACGTATTATTGTAGAAGGATTGCTACGGAAGGCACAAGAGTTGCGGGCAAGAGTCAGCCGCCTATGCTTCCGCCAGTGTGCTGGTCAATACCCGTAAGTGGAATGCACCCTTGACGGTGCCAGGGACTTTCCGAGATGCTAATATGACAACATACTCATTCGTTACGAATCGGGGCTCTTCATGGGCGGCTTTTTCGCGCTGGCGCTGGCAATTGGAATCGTCTTCGGCGCGCACAAGTTATGTAATCTGATTCGAGCGCCACGTTGGTTCGCAAAGTTTTTATTCATCTGCACGTCTCTCGAGACCGCCTACTTTCTTGCGGCAGAGGTAGTTCCCAACAAACCCTGGGGTGTGTGGCTCGCTATGCTCGGTGCAGCAACTGGAATAATCCCCGTAGGGCTCATTGTCTTCAAACACATCGAAGACGACGATGACAGGAAAGCACGGGACTCTTCTCGACACCACTCAGAGTAGGCCGCAGTATTTCAGTAACACCGTGAGTCCAACCACGAAGCACTAGAAGTGTGGCGAAGGAGGCGCAAGAGCCGAGTAGGGGAATGATGGTATTCCTGTGTTAGGCGCGCACGAAGGGCAGCTCATTCCAATCAGTGGTGTAGGCGAGTGAACGTCGATGAAACTGTGTCTTCCAGGTTTTCGTCAACCCACTCGACGCATATTCCAGCGTCCCGGCTCCCCACCGATCATTGACCGCATCAAGCGCGGCCATCAGGCGTTTCGACCGTGGACGATCCTGGTGGTCGAACAGATCGGGCTGCACCTGGCTCGCAGATACTAAGGCGGTGCACATCACCCCGGCTTTCTTGTACCGATACCCGTCCCGGTAGATGCTGCGCAGTCCCTTCAACGCCACCCGAATAAGTTCCGAAGTTGTGTCCGTGCCCACCGGCAGCGAACAGGTCACCGAGTTCCGATACTGCGGCTCATCCGTGAACGCGTTCGTCATCAGGAACACGGTCAGCACGGTGGCCGCGAGTCCTTCCCCACGGAGCTTCTCGGCGGCACGCGAGACATACGACGATACGGCTTCTTCCATGTCAGCAAGCGTACACACGGAGCGGCCAAAGGCCCGTGAGCAGGTAATCCCTTGCTTCGGGGCTGGACACTCGTCCAGGTCCAAGCACGAGTGTCCTCTGAGTTCGTAGACCAACCTTACGCCGACAATACCCAGGTGTTTTCGAATCCACTGGTCATCGGCTTGACGCAACTGCAAGGCTGTTGTGAGGCCATGTTGATTCAGCAGCCGGGCGTAGTTCGGCCCGATCCCCCACACATCTTCCACCGCCACCCCCTCCAACAGTGCCTCTCGGTCTGGACACGCCAGCAGATCGCACACACCCCCCATGTCGGGGTTCCGCTTCGCGATCCGATTGGCGATCTTGGCGAGGGTCTTGGTCTCCGCCATCCCGACGGACACCGGAATGCCCGTCCATTGCTTCACCGTGCGGCGTATCTGTCGCCCATACTCGGTGAGATCACGCCGCGCAAAGCCCAGCAGACTCAAGAAGGCTTCATCAATCGAATACACCTCGATGTGGGGGCTGAACTGTTCCAAGGTCTCCATGACCCGCTGCGAGAGATCCCCGTAGAGCGTGTAATTCGAGGAGAACACCTGCACCCGATGCGTACGGAGTACGGAACGAATCTGAAACTCTGGAACCCCCATCCCGATGCCGAGTGCCTCGGCCTCGTTGGAGCGAGCCACCACACAGCCGTCATTGTTGGACAGCACGACAATCGGCTTTCCGTTGAGCTTGGGGTTAAAGACCCGTTCACAGGAGGCGTAGAAGTTATTACAATCGACGAGAGCAAAGACGGAAGGCATGGGACCGCTCAGAGCGCGTGAATGACGTTGGTGACGACACCCCAAATTTCAAAGGACTGTTGGATTTGAATCTCGATCGGCTTGTAGTTCTGGTTGGCCGGGAGAAGGCGCACGGTCTGGTCTCGCCGGTATAGCCGCTTAACCGTCAGCTCTCCGTCGAGCGCCGCCACAACCACATTGCCGTCAACCGCTTCCAGCGAGCGATCCACGATGAGCAAGTCCCCTGAATGAATCCCCGCTCCGGTCATCGAGTCGCCCGTCACCCGGACAAAGAACGTGGCGGCAGGATGCTTGATGAGATGCCGGTTGAGGTCAAGCTTCCCTTCGATATAATCGTCTGCGGGGGAGGGAAAACCTGCGGGGAGTCGCCCAAGGAACACCGGCAGCTTGTAGCGTGTCGAGAGATCAGGAGCGTAAACAGCTTCGACGTTCATAGGAAATCCCACGGGAAGAGAAGACAGTAGTGTACTCCCTACACCGAGACCGGCTCAAGACACTGAGGCACATCATGGCGCGGGTTATTGACCAGCGTGCTTACGGAGTAGGCCGTCAGCTCCTCACTCGGATACGGACGCAGGAGGGCTTTGAGAGGGACTATGTGCTGGAATGTGGGATCAAGCCATTGGTCATAGGACAGGGGGGAGAGAATCACCGGCATGCGATTGTGGATCGGGGCCATGAGGTCATTCGGCTCTGTCGTGATGATCGTACAGGTTTCAAGCGGTTCTCCTTCGGCAGGCGTCCAGTGTTCCCACAGCCCGGCAAAGGCGAAGGGTTGCCTACTCCGTAATCCAATCCATATCGGCTGCTTCGCGCGCCCATGCACCTGCCATTCATAGAACCCCGTTGCGACGACGAGACAGCGACGTTTCTTGAAGGCAGCCCGAAACGAAGGTTTCTCTGCTACGGTCTCAGCCTTCGCATTAATGCACTGATTTCCGATCTCGGGGTCCTTGGCCCAGGATGGGATCAGCCCCCAGCGGAGCATGACGAGCGTCCGTGTAGCAGTGTCGGGATCGATCCGTATGGCGGCAATGGGTTGAGACGGAGCGATGTTGTAGCGAGGTGTGAACAGAGGCGGATCCCTGATTTCAAACTGTTGGGCAAGCACCCCGGGCAAGGCGGTTTGGGCAAATCGTCCACACATATTTATGTTAGCGCGTGGTCTTCCATGCCACCCTCTCGCCCGTCTCCGCACGCTCTTGGGCCAACCGTTTCACATAGTGCTGAAGCCGAGCGTGGGTATGTGGTTCAATCGCAAGAGTCTCCACCGCAAACTCCTGCCCTCGTGACCACCGCACCACGGCTTCAGAAATCTTGATACATTGCTCATTCGTCAGCGTGACGGTGAACGAGAGGACTTCCCCTGGTCGCATGGGGAGATCGCCAGAGAGTCGCCAACCAGAATACGAGAGATTCCACACGGTGCCTTGTCCTTGGAACGGACCCGCGTTGTACGTGACAGCACAGTACACAGGAAAGCGACGGCAGGGGCGAATCGAGAAGGGCATGGGGGCCTCGCAGGGAGGCGTATTGTAGGAGGGATACGAAGAAGGCGCAAGGGCCGAATGGGACGAAGGTTGTATTTCGCAGTCGACTCACTCCTTCGGCTTCAGTTGCTTCAGATAGACGTTCCAGGGGGGTTACGAGACACGCAAACCAGCTTCTAACGACTCTGCCCCGATAATGGCGGCTCAACCGGTCCGGCCCATTCGCCATCTAAGTCATTCAGTACCCGATCGTCTGACGTTGCGAGGTAGGGGCCCTCTCCGTCGTCATCGCTGTAGTGTAGAACCTTCACGGTGTTTCCATCACACTCACCGCGATACAAATACCACCCAGGATTCGTCGGCTTCTCGGTCGTCTCTGTCATTTCTCCTCGGCAGTAATCCCTTCCGCTCGAACGCTGACTGACCGGTCAGTCCGTGCCGGTTACGTCCCCTTCGGCAGCAGCCCCTTCCGCACCAACCCTTCCACAATCGCGGCAATCCCCCACATATTTGAGACGGTCGCCTCTTCGAGGGACATGCTGTCGCGGTTAGGGCACGGATCACTCATGGCGTAACCATGTCTCTGTTGATGGTTGATTGCCGCTGCGCATCACTTCTTGCCACACGCAAGTTTCCACAGATCGTGGTCAAGACTACCTGGTGAAACTCGTAGCCGCTTGCCTTTGCCTGAGCTGCGATCAAGGACATTGCCATTTCCCATATTGCCCGAAAAATACATGACCTCAAGCCCCTCATAGCGCTATTCGGCACAATCATAACCCATGTGCGCTTTTGCCGACAAATATGAGACGCCTTCCTTAGTTCGTACTGTTTTGAAGTCGAACAGTACCCACATCTTCACCAGACCTCTTTCGGGGCGCATGGTGGCTAGATCCGCGTACACAGTCGTTCCTGAGTCGCTTTCGCCAAGCGACATCCATCCCCCATATGCAGGTCCACTACTCAGGACGAGCAGGATGAATAGAAAAAGTCGTGTCACTGAGAATGCCTCCTGAGAGATCGTCAGAACTTCTGGAGTGTGCTCCCCTCCGAGATGGGTGGTCAAATGAAACCTGGAGCGGCTTCGCGGCACCTTGTGAGGGACATGGGCTGGTCGCTACGGGTGATTGCGAAGAATGTCGGCGGCGAGTGTGCCGCGGGTGTTGGAGTAAAGAGAGAACGGTAAATCCTGCTCAGCAGCCTTTGAACTTCCGTACCAGGCACTGTTGCGTGAGCTGCTTGGCTTCTGCAATCTGCTCGGGAGTCATGCGCCGTGCGACATCGTCTCGATTTTCCGCCGCTTGCTTCTGCTCGTCACCCTTCATGTGTACGGCTGCAAGATCCACCCACATATACGCCTGCACATAGTCCTGCGATACGCCCAGACCTGCGTAATACAGTTCCGCGAGGTTGTTCTGTGCAAGCGCGTGACCCTGCGCCGCGGCTTTCTCGTACCACTGACGCGCTTGCGAATAATCCTGCGATACGCCCTGGCCCCTGGCATGCAGTTCTCCGAGATTGTTCTGCGCCTCCGCATTCCCTTGGGCTGCAAGCGATTGAAATGTTTTCAACGCGGTCGCGTAGTCACCGCGTTTATTTGCAGCAGTAGCATCTTCGAGTGGACCCGCCCACACCGTACCAACAGTCAGCAGGAGCCCAATACCTACAGAAAGGATCATTCGTGTCATTGAGAATTTCTCCGCAAAATATCGTCAGGACTGCGGCAGTGTGTTCCTTTTTGAGACAGAGTTCAATGAAACTTGGAGCGGCTTCGCGGCACCTTGTGGGTGGGCGTGGGCTGGTGACTACTGGCGATTGCGAAGGGTCGGCGTGGGGGTTACGGTGCAGGTGGGACTTCGACTGACCCCACTCAGCAGCCCTTGAACTGCCGTGTCTGGCATTGACTCGTCAGTCGTTTGGCTTCTGAAATCTGCGCGGAAGTCATGTCACCTGCGATCTCATCTCGATTTTCTGCTGCGACGTCCTTCTGCGGGTCATTCGTCGAGAGGGCTCCTGCGACGTTGTACCACATGTATGCACGCACAGAATCCTGCTTCACGCCATGTCCGAATTCATAGAGCCCTCCAAGGTTGTTCTGCGCACCCGCGTGCCCCTGCGTAGCGGCTTGCTCATACCAGTGCCTCGCCGTCGCAAAATCCTGGGGGACGCCTTTCTTGAAGTCATACAGCACCCCAAGGTTATATTGCGCGTCCGCGTCTCCTTGGGCAGCGGCTTTCTCGAACCACTCCCGCGCCTTCGTGTAATCCCTCGTCACACCCCGCCCGTAGTAATACAGCAACCCGAGGTTGGTCTGCGCTTCTGCGACACCCTGGGTTGCCTGTGTTTGTATCGTTTGCAGGTCTGTTATTGAGATGCCGCTCGGTGGGGAAGCAAGTGCATACCCAGAAGGGAGAATGAGTGCAGCCAGGATAATTATGACGGAAAGGGCGCGCATGTGGGCGCAGTATGGCGCGGTGCCCAGAGAGCGTCAAGAATCTCACACCCATCTGATATGAGAACTAGAATCAGACACCACTATTTATGAAGATTCCTTTTTGCTGCATCCCGATGCTGGGCTCGCCACTCCCACGGCGGCACCGGCTGCGGATCGGCCCACACGCCTTTCCGCTCCTTTCGTGCTGCCTTCTCCAACTTTTCGGCACTGCATCCCCTGGCGCAACTTCCGATACCACCAACACCAGCCGGTTTCGACCAGCACGTGATGAACGTTCGTGCTATCGGGAAGTATCACGTCGCCAATGGTGCGCTGGTATTTATCGTGACCATAGGCCTGGTGCCTCGTAGAACTTTGGGATCGAAGGACCGTTGGGTAGGCTACCGCTCCTATGCGGTAGGAGAACGGTAGTGTTTTGGCTTTCTGCTTCGTCACCAAACCACGCCCTGCTAGAGTCCTCGTATATGAGTTCATGGCCCATCAGGCCCCACACAGTTCTGCGGGTCATACTGGCCCTTATCAGCATTGTGTTCCCCCTACTGGCGATCGCCTTTGGGGGAATGGACCTCCTGTCTTGGATTCGCTATTACCGTGGCAACCAGTATTATTACGTCGAATATTGGCCTCTCAAACATGCGAGGTGGTTCCTGCTGGTGGGCATGATCGGTATGCTTCCCGGCGTGCGAGTCCTCTTCCAGCGCCAGGCTCGCCTGCGGTGGCTGTGGCTCTCAATACTCGTTCCGCTGTTCCTGATTTGGTACCCAAACTTTATTGCGTACGGGGGGCACGGATCAATAAACCCTCACGATACCGCACGCTACCAAGTCCGCCAACAGCTCTCTTACATTGCTTTTCAGGTGAAAAAGCCCACCGAACCGGGGAGGCCATGGCACTGTGTCTCCGGGCCAACCACCACGCGCAGTCCCTATAGCCTGGCGGGAGAACGCCTGTTCTATCAGCAGGTGTGTGTGGCAGCAGACCGTCCTACGGCATCGCTGCTCGCATCCAGTGCGCCAGGTACGATCTATATCGGTACCGGCCCAGATGAGCAGATTGTCTGGCTGAGGGCCACCGTCTTGCTCCGTAACCCGAGTAACACCGTGAGGTGGCTACCGGATCGCAAGGGGGAGCCCCTTGTGCTCACCCACGACCGTTCCTTTGTTGAAATGAGGTCTAAATCCCCGCGGACTGAGAGCCGGAGTTTCAGGAACGCAAGGCCGAGTGAAGTTGACATGAGAGACGCCGCGCCCGATCATCATGATCCGATAGCACGGTCGTCCACATCGAGCGGGTCTTCACGGGGAGCAAGCGCCGAGACTCGGTGATGATGTCGTAGAGGTCCTGCTTCGTGCACAAGCCCTTCCGCTCCAAAACCTCCACAATCGCGGCGATCTCCCACATATTGGAGATGGTCGCTTCTTTGATCGTCATGGTTTCACGTTTGGGGCGGTCGGTGCTCATCAGTCGGACACCATCGTGTCATTTACAGGCTGGGCTCGCCGCGCAAGCCATCGGGCCGCCACCGGCGTTCAGTCTTCCACGCCCACGCCGATCACGATGAGCACCGCATAGTCCTGCTTCGTGCAGCCCTCGACCGGAGGCATCGCTCCCCCTGGCGCAACT
>JAQBES010000102.1:0-15045 GCA_032123755.1 Nitrospirota bacterium | reverse complement strand
ACGAGCACAGTTTCATCGTGCGCGTTCTGCGAGCAAGAAGGGCACCTGGCCGCTCCCCCCCCCTGCTGGCGGACTTTTTCAGCATCCTGCTAGAATCCCGTCCACACGTATGCCTAAGCTGCCCCCATGATTCTGGGATTCGTCATTCTCTATTTGCTCCTGTCGGTGGGGATCGGACTGACTGCTGCCAGGCGGGTCCACACCACGAAAGATTTTGCGGTGGCCGGTCGGAGCTTGCCGCTGCCGATTGTGATGGCCACGGTCTTTGCGACCTGGTTCGGCGCAGAGGCCGTACTCGGGATCTCGGCCACGTTTGCAAAGGAAGGGCTGCGCGGCGTCGTCGCCGATCCCTTCGGGTCGAGCCTCTGCTTGATCTTAGTAGGAATATTTTTTGCTCCTCGTTTTTATCGGCTGAATCTCCTGACCGTCGGCGACTTCTATCGTCTGCGGTACAACCGCGTAGTCGAGGTGCTCTGTGCCGTTTGCATCGCGGCCTCGTATCTCGGATGGGTGGCTGCGCAGTTCAAAGTGTTGGGATTGATTCTGAATGTGGTCACGGGTGGCGCGGTGAGTCAGTCGGTCGGGATGGTGATCGGGGCGGTGATCGTCCTGACCTATACGACCTTTGGAGGGGTGTTTTCTATCGCTATTCTGGACTTCGTTCAAATCTCCGTGATCGTGGGAGGGTTGCTGTATATCGTCTCCGTGATCAGTGGGTTAGCTGGAGGTGTGGAGGCAGTGATCAGTCATGCAGCTCAGGCCGGCAAGCTGGAGTTCTTTCCGTCGGCCACGGCCACGGCCTGGATACCCTTCATCGGGGCCGGGATCACCATGATGCTCGGATCGATTCCTCAGCAAGACGTGTTCCAACGCATCACATCCGCGAAGGACGAACGAACCGCCTTTCGTGGATCGATTCTGGGCGGGGTTCTCTACTTCTGTTTCTGTTTTGTGCCGATGTTTCTGGCTTATGCGGCGACGATGATTGATCCGGCTACATTCAATATACTCCTCGATCAGGATTCTCAACTTGTATTGCCGACCTTGATCCTGCGTCATACACCGGTCTTCGCACAGATCGTATTTTTCGGAGCCGTTCTCTCGGCGGTAATGAGCTGTGCCAGCGCGACCTTGTTGGCGCCGTCGGTGATGCTGAGCGAGAATGTGATCAAAGGGGCGCTGCCTCACCTCAGTGACTGGGAGTTTCTTCGGGTCATGCGGCTGGTTGTGGTGGTATTTGCCGCCCTGGTTCTGACTATTGCTCTGACCTTCAGTTCCAGCATCTACCAGCTGGTGGTGAACACCTACAAGGTGACGCTGGTGGCGGCTTTCGTTCCACTCTGTGCCGGGCTCTTTTGGTCCCGAGCGACAACGCAAGGGGCCTTGTTTGCCCTCGTGGCAGGGCTAATGACCTGGATGGGGTGGGAACTGTTCGGTCCGCCCGTCTCGATCTGGCCTCCGCAACTGGTTGGGTTTCTTGTGGCGGCGACGGGGATGGTTGTCGGCTCACTTTTGCCCCAGAAGATCGGAACTCATAAGGCGTGAAGCGCGAGACATGCGGGAAAGGCGGGACGAGCGGGAAAGGTGAGATCCAAAGTTCGAAGTTCCGGAAACCTCGAACCTCGAACTTTCCCCCGTCTTTCACGTTCCGCCCGTCCCGCGTATAGGGTATGCTGTGGTGAGGTTCCAGAACCGTGAGTAGATCTGTACGATGGGTGACATATGGGAGCATGGCCTTGGCAGGCCTCGTCGCCGCGCTCGGCCTCGTCGCTGTGGTCTATGGCGCGTATCTGGCGACCTTTCTTGAATTGCCCAAGAGTGATGATCATCCCCCCTGCGTCTGTACAGTGGCCCCTTTCTTCTGAAGCCCGATCTCTCCCTCTTGCACAGCCATCTTCTTGAGCGGCTGCAACGGTTGGGCTATCGACGAGTGACAGTGCCGGTGCAGTCTCCTGGCGACTATCAGTTGACCGAAGAGGCCCTGACGGTCCATCTCCATCCGCAGCCGGAGGGTCATGTTGGCGCGACGATGGTGACGATGCCGTTGGATCAAGGGCGAGTGACGGATGTCCTGTCTCCGCTTGATGGGACCGCGCTCTTTCCCATCTTTCTTGAGCCGGAACTCCTCAGTGGTGTGCGTGGTGAGTCACGCCAGGTGCGCGAATGGATTCCGTTGGCACAGATTCCTCCACAGATCATTGAGACGGTCCTGACCATCGAAGATCGCCGGTTCTATTCCCATTTCGGCATCGATCCGGTTGCCGTAGGACGGGCGGTCTGGACCAATTTTACGAAGGGCGGTGTGGTGCAGGGCGGCAGCACCATCACACAGCAGTTGGCGAAGAATTTATTTTACTCGCCACAGCGGACGATGGGACGAAAATTCAAGGAGGCCTTGGCGGCGCTGGTATTGGAAGTGAAGTACACGAAACAGAATATCCTCGAAAGTTATCTGAATGAAATCTATCTCGGGCAGGCGGGATTCGTTTCGATCTATGGGGTGAGCGAGGCAGCCCATCGCTATTTCGGCAAGACTCTTCAGGAATTGACGATCGAAGAGGTTGCGATGATCGCAGGCCTGATCAAGGGCCCCAATAGTTACGCGCCGACGAAACATCCTGAGCTGGCGAAGCAGCGGCGGGATGTCGTGTTGCGGCGGCTGCGGGAGACAGGTCTCCTGACGGAAGAGGCCTGGAAACGTGCCGTGAATGAACCGGTTCGCGTGACTCCGTCAGAGGACGTTTTGACCGATGCGCCCTACTTTGTCGATGCCGTGCTTCGGGAGGTGGAAGAGGCCGGCGTGGTCCCCTTGCCGGAGGGTTTGCGGATTGATAGCACACTCGATCCCATGATCCAGCAGGCGGCCACCGAATCGCTGGAGAAGGGACTGGCCAAGTTAGAGGCAACGCATCCCTATCTGAACAGTTCGCTGGGATCGATGCAAGGGGCGGTGGTGGTGCTCGATCCCAAGACCGGGTCTGTGCTGGCGTTAGTGGGAGGGCGGGACTATCGGCGGAGTCAATTTAACCGCGCGGTTCAGGCACGGAGGCAACCGGGCTCACTCTTCAAACCCTTCGTCTATCTTGCGGCACTGGAGGCGGCCCGTGAGGGTCAAGCCGGCCAGTTGACCGCGGCGAGTTTGTTGGCCGACGAGCCGGTGACGTTTGAATCGGGGGCCGGTCCCTGGTCTCCGCAGAACTACGACAAGCAATTTCACGGGCCTATCACTTTGCGGAGCGCGTTGGAACAGTCGCTCAATGTGCCAGCGGTGCGGGCGGCCATGGCAGTGGGGACCAAGCCGATCGTGCAGCTGCTGCACCGACTTGGCGTGACGAGTGCCATTGGCAATGACCTTTCGTCGGTGGCCTTGGGCAGTTCGTCGGTGTCGTTGATGGAGATCACGGCGGCGTATGGAGCGGTCGCCAATGGAGGGATCGCCGTCAAGCCGACTGCGGTGCGATCGACCAGGGATCAACAGGGAGACATTGTTTGGAATGGCGTACCGGATCGGCAACAGGCGACCTCGCCTCAAGGGGCCTATGTGTTGACGTCTCTCCTCGAAGGCGTCATCCAGCGCGGCACTGCGAGCAAAGCTAAAGTACTCGGACTGAAAGGTATGGTGGCCGGGAAAACTGGCACAACCGACGGCTACCGCGACGCCTGGTTTGTAGGCTACACGTCCGACGTGGTGATCGGGGTCTGGGTGGGATTCGACGATGAACGGCCTCTGCGTCTCACGGGGTCGCAGGCGGCCTTACCGATTTGGATGGAGCTCGCGCGCCGGGTCATCCCGCCCAATGTTCCCGCATTCGAGATGCCGCCCGGTGTAATCACTCGCGACATCGATCCGAAGACCGGGCAGTTGGCCACATTTCAGTGTCCCGAGCAGGTATCGGAGGTGTTCATCGAGGGCACGGAGCCCAGCGTCTATTGCGAGGTGCATGGAGGGGGAATATGGGAACGGTTCCGGCATACTTTCGGATTCTCCTAGGCTGCACTGAGAGGAATAGTGTAAACTGGCGTCAACGATCTGGCGTGAAGGGGGAATGACGCATGAAGAACAATAGCTTTGCTGGAGATGACAACATTACTCTTTTGGCCAAAGGGGTGGTGTTGAAAGGCGAGATCCATGTTGAAGGGACGGTGCGGATCGATGGCCGCCTTGATGGCGAAATCCAGACCAAGGGGCAAGTCATCATCGGCGAGGATGGACTGGTGCAGGGAACGATTACGGCCGGCACGGTGATCAGCAGCGGTCGCATCAAGGCGAATGTGACGGCGAATGAACGAGTCCAGTTGATGAAGACGGCGACACTCATCGGAGAAGTCCATACGCCGGTGCTTATCATGGAAGAAGGCGCCAAGCTCCAAGGTGTGACGGATATGGGGGTAACCGCCTGGCCCGACGAGCTTCCGAAGTTGCCGGGCAGCGTCAGTGATCTCTCTGCACACCGGGCCAAGCAGGTCGTGGTGCTTGATAAATAAAGAGTCCAGCGGCGAAGTGCACCGATAGGTCTGCCGGTTCTCTCCTGTTCGTATCCAATCCATGACGAAGCAGCAGCTCTTCACCGCCGTGTTCTTTGCTCTTCTTCTGTTGCTCCTGTATCAGATTGCCCTGATGTTTCGGCCGTTTCTCTTGCCCGTCCTCTGGGCTGCGCTCCTTGCCCACCTCACGTTTCCACTCCATGTACGGTTCACATCGTTCGTTCGTGGCCGGGAAATCGTTTCGGCCTCCTGTCTGACCCTCTTAGTTCTGGCCCTTGTGGTGATCCCGATTTCAATGATGGGGGTGTTACTGGCAAGCGAAGCCAGTACTGCCGAACAGACCATTCGTGAGTGGGTCGCGAGCGGGGCGCTCCAGAAGCTGCCGGAGCAATTGAGGACGTGGCCGGTAATCGGAGGGCTCCTCCAGCGGATCAGTGGCAGCGTGGTATTGACGCCTGATTCCCTGGAACAGGGGCTTCTCTCCGCCGCGACATTTCTGAGCCGTTTTTTTCTCGATCAGGTCGGCGATCTGCTGAAGAACGCCTTTTTGCTGGTAACGGATTTCTTTCTCATGCTCTTTGCCCTGTTTTTTCTCTTTAAGGACGGGAAGCAATGGTTGGCGTCCCTTCAGGAAGTGATTCCACTGGAAGCGTCCCATAAGCAGAGGATCATCGATCGCATGGATCAGACCGTTCGTGCCGTGGTGAAGGGAATTGGCCTGACCGCGATCGTTCAAGGTCTCGTGGCTGGTCTGGCCTATGGGGTCCTCGGAGTGCCGTTTCCCGTCGTACTGACAGCGGTGACGGTGATGCTTGCGCCGCTTCCCTTCGGTGGGACAGCATTGGTGTGGGGGCCGGTCGTGCTCTACTTCTTCTCGGTCGGTCCGTTGTGGAAAGCTCTGGCCATGTTGGGATGGGGAATTGGCGTGGTGTCGATGATCGATCAGTTTCTTCGACCCTGGTTGATCGGACAAGCGGCTCAGATTCCCGTGCTCTTTCTCGTATTCAGCGTCCTCGGCGGGCTGGCACTTTACGGCCTCATCGGGCTCTTCGTCGGGCCGGTCCTGGTAAGTCTGTTGATGACTACCATCCATATTTACCGGGAGGAATATCAGAACGCTCAAATAGGTACACCAGCTGGTCCTGCCACACCGTCTTAGGAGCCTATCCGGTAGTGACCGTTCTACTGCGGCGAATGATCCGCGACCAGTCAAGCGAGAAGGGCGCGACAGGCGCGATCCGAAGTTCGAAGTTCGGTGTTCGAAGTTCAGAAAACCTCGAACTTCGGACAGCGAACTCTTACCCATCTCGCTCGTCCTGCCTGTCCCTTGCAGCCATCGACATCTCTATTCCAGCGGAATGGTGATGGCGATCCCGCCCATCACATCGTTGAGCTTAAAGTCCCGTTTCGGGCTGAGCAGATGACCGTTGTGGCAGTCGACACAGGCAGGCGAGACGGCGAGGTCGGGATAGATCGCCTGAAAGTATTGTTGGCGCCCACTGGTCACGATTCCAGTGACCGGCAGGGCGGGATTTTTTCGAAGAGACTCCAATGCGTTGCGCTCGAGATCACTCGCCGGAGCGTTGCGCCGGTAAATAGGCCAGAGACCGATCAGTCGATAGCGGATCCCGCTTCCGTTCTCGGCTGCCAGCTTGCCCGAATGCTGGAGAAACTGGGCCGGCAACATGAGGGCGTTCTCCTGCTCCCAATGTTCAGATGCCGCAGTGACGCCTTTTGCCTGGAGCCGATTGACGATTTCCGTTGTGTACAGCGTGCGATCGGCTTTGATGACGGCATAGATATAGGCCGCCGCTTTCTCCGGCGGAATGCCGGGCGATCCTGGGCGTTCCTTTGCGGATAGGGCGAAGGGCCCCCACCAGAGCCCAGAGATTAGCAGGATGCTGAAAAAGACCGCCAGCGCTGTTCTCGCATCGCTCAGAGGCTCCACGTACGCAAAGAGTACGATTCGCCTCCTCGCTCGCTGTGGCCGCGCTAGGGACAAGACGCGTCTCGGCGCGCCAAGGTTGGGTGGGTGAGAAGGCTGGTCTATTTGAGCATCCTGCGGGCTATTCTGGCCCCACCACGCGTGAGATCGCAGCAGCGCATTTTGTAATAACCGAGTTTTCCCTCGGCTTAATAGGACGGTGAGGGCTACGGCGTAGAGCGAGACGTTGACTCGGTTCATGAAGCCTCCTGTGTGGGCGGCAGAATAGACATTACCGGGAGGGTCACGATGCACGAGGTGCCGCTTCCCTCCTGGCTCTCAATTCTGATGTCCCCTCCGAATTTCTTGATGATCCGGCGCGCGACGGTCAGGCCAAGTCCGGATCCTTCGCCCTGCCCCTTGGTGGTGAAGAATGGATCGAAAATTTTCGATAGATGCTGTTTCGGAATGCCGGGGCCTGAATCCGCGATTGTGGTCACGACGGATGTATCGGTTAGGGAGGTCGAAAGACATAAGACACCTCGGCCTTTCATCGCCTGAACGGCATTCATCAACAAGCTCGTGAACGCCTGTCTGAGTTGGTCAGGGAGGGCCAGCACACAGGTGTCTCCCGCGTAGGTTCTCTGGATCGTGAGTCCTGAGGCGTCCATGCTGCCCGTGAGTGTCGCGATGGCCTGATCGAGTTCCTGTTCAAGGTGAACCGGTTGCCGTTGGTCCGATGTCTCGCGAGCCGTGACGCCGGTGAAGTCTCGAATAATCGCGGCCATTCGACGACCATGCTGGACAATGTCGCGGGCATAGGATCTGACGCGGTCGATGTTGGACTCTTCTTCGATGGCTTCTCCCAGTCCGAGAATTCCGAAAAGCGGATTGTTCAACTCATGTCCGATTCCGGCGGTGAGGGTCCCAAGACTGCCTGATTTCTCGGCCTGGATGAGCTGGTCTTGGAGGCGGCTGTCGTCAGTCGTGTCCCTGAAGACAAGGCCGATACGATCCTCACCCTGGTTTCTCCCTACCATGTGGAACCACTGATAGCGATACCGACGGGGACCAATCTGAATCTCCTGTCGGTTGCCTGATTCATCCGGTCCCATCACGGGGGCCAACGGGTCACGGGCACGGTTGACGACATCGGCCTCCTCTGCCCCAGATGCAGTCGCAAGATTCTCTCCGCTTCGCGCGCGGCTGAATTCTTTTCGCAAGTGCTCTCGTAGAGCGGTATCGGCGGGGAGTAGATCGAATAACGGGATTGATCGGGTCGACTCAAGTATGGCCTGAAAGGAGTCGCGTCCGGCCCGGTTGATGTATTGCACCTCCTCGTCTTGATTGACCATGATGATCGGGGTTGGGACCGCATCCAGGATCTGGTCCGTCGAGTGAAGCAGGGACTCCACCTGTTGTGTTTTGATGGCCACTTGATCGGTCAGGCCTGCAAAAGCGGCTTCCAATTGGCGATTCATCCGATTGAATTCATCGGCCAGATCCTGGAGTTCATCGCCGGTCTGAATGTCGATGGGCTGTCGAAGTTCACCACGTCCGATCAATTGCGCCGCCGCCTGTAGTCGACGCACCGGCATGACAATACGATGGGCCGCAAGGTAGCCGAGAGACGTCATCAGTCCGACGGCGACGAGGCTGAATACGGCCATCCAGGTGAGGAGGTGACGAATCGGGGCGAAGAGTTCGTCAGAGGCTTGCCACACGAAGGTGTGCCAGGAGCCTTTGGTTAGATCATCATTGGTGGCTCGGCTGGTTTCCGGCACCGGGGCGAATCCGATAAGCGAGGTCGATTGTCCGCCATGGCCATCGCTCGGCGCACTGACCCAGCCAGGCTGAAGAGGCGTGACGAGGGGAATGAGCTGTGCATCGGAAATCCGGACACCGGTCGGGAGAATGGGGCAGCTCATGACGATGCCGCGATGGTCGATCAGCATCACATGTCCCGTCTTGCCGAAGCGAATGGGAGAGATCGAGGGCGAGATCAACTCTTTGGCGTCTATCACGCGATGCAGCACGCCGACTGCTCCATACTGGATGCGATCCATAATGGGAAGTGAGATGCTGATGACATAGCTCTGAGCACGTTCGTCGAAGTGCACATCTTCGATGAAGAGCTGGCCGACCCCGCGATGGGAGGCGCCTTTCCACCAGGATGTTTCTTTATTGGCAAAGGGAGGCAGCGTGTTCAACGCGGCAACCAGGTTGCCTTCAACGTCGGTGATGTACAGCATCTTGGTGGCAGACCGGACCACTTGCGGTATCAGTTGATCGGCCTCGCTCTTGGCTCCCGCGAAATATTCCTGAAGGAGGCCGGCCATTTTGTTTCCCGTGATGGCCTGGACTGCCGCGGGGTCGTTGACCTCCCAGCCACTCTTGATTGTGTCCACAGCGCGGCGGCGATCATCTTCCGTCATGTCCAGGAGGGTGTCGCGCCGTTGCTCAAGCTCACGGACAATCGAGGGGTCTGCCGCAATCCGTGAAGTTCGGGCAACTTCGTCAGACATCAAGAGATCGATTTTTCGTGCGGTCTCCTCGGCAAGGGCCTTGAAGCTCTCGCCGCTGACGACCCGGATCTCCTGAGAGCCTTGCCAAAAGGCGAGACCGAGACCCACCATGAGGGGAACCACTCCCACGAGCAACATGGACAGAATCAGCTTTGGTTGGAGCCCCCACCTCGTTCCAGAGCGGGACGGGGGATGTGCTGGATTCATGACAGTCATCCTTGTTCAGCCGGCTCAGCGTTGGGGAAGGTCAAGGTAAAGGTCGTTCCTTTATCGATCTGGCTGTCGACTGCAATCACGCCCTGCATTTTGTTGACGATGGATTTAACATTATAGAGTCCCAGTCCCGTGCCTTTACCGGGAGCCTTTGTCGTGAAAAATGGCTCGAAAATCTCGGGGATTTTGTCCTGGGCAATGCCGCATCCCGTATCGCAGATTCGGACGCCGACCTGCCCGTCAAGGACTGTGGTCTCAAGCGTCAGTGTGCCACCAACGCGCTCCATGGCATGGACCGCATTGGTGATGAGGTTGACGAGGACGTGCAGTAACTCATCCGGATTGCCTTTTACGGCGGCGCCGGGCTGGTAATGTTTGATCATTTCAATATCGTGAAAACTTGACGCGTAGCGTGCGATTTTCAGCGCCTCGTCCAGCTTTCCGTTTACAGACACCAGCACATCCTCGTGGGGAGATGCGCGCCGTGAGTAGCGGGTGAGGTCCCGACAGATGGCACTCGCCCGTTTGACGGCTTCAATAATGTCCCGGGCTTGTTCGTGGACGGCGGTCAGATCGCGTTCCTCCGCGAGATTTTCCGCCAGGCCTAAAATGAGTTGCAGGGGGTTGTTGATATCATGCGCGATTCCCGCAGCAAATGAGCCGATCCCCGCAAGTTTTTCCGACTGGAGGAGTTCAGCTTCGAGCTTGGACTCATGCTGAACCAACTCCCAGAGCAGTCGGGAGGCTGTTCCACTGAGGATGTCTGCGGTAGGAGGTGTGTTGGCATGCAGATAGGTCTCCATCTCTGGGTCGCCCGTGACATCCATAATCAGGCTCACGTCGCGGTTGCTGATCAAGTCCGGCACATTGGTGGTCACGGGAACCTGAAGCTCACGTGCTCGTTGCAGTCCTGGTGCGTCAGGATCACGGTCTGCAATGCCGACGATCTCAATCGACAGTATTTGGTGCAGCAGTTCTAACAGCGCGCGACCGCCGCGTCCCGCTCCCAGAATGGCGACCTTGGTATGGTTGGACCTTTCCATTCAGGCGGTCTCCGTGAGGCAAGTCTGTGGCCCTACCAGCAGGATGTTCAAAAAATCCGTCCAGCGATTCGTGAAACGTGGATCGTCAAACATAAAATGTTTCGGAGGAAGAGCGTCGGCAGTTCCACGTTTCACCTTTCACGGCTTTGAAGCGCGATGCGGGAACGTCGCTGATGGACTTTCTCAGCATCCTGCTATTGCCGAGGAGGGCAAGGGGGACTGCTTCTCCTTGGCACAAATGGGATGGAGGCTCATTGTCATAGCCGAGCTAGTTCCCGTCGTTCCATGGCCCGGGCGACAGCTGATCTCAGTTTCTCTCCTTCGACCGGCTTGACGAGATAATCCACTACGCCCTGCCGGAGGAAGGATGTCGCCATATCGGCATCCGGGAAGCCGGTCAGCACGATGAGCGGGACGCGAGGGTAGTTGCTTCTGAAGTAGGCGATGGCTTCGGCCCCATTGATTTTCGGCATACGAATGTCGCAGATGACAACGTCAAGCAGGAGCCGGTTTTCGCCAGAATTGATGACTTCGATCGCTTTCTCACCGTTTTCCGCTTCAAGGACTTCATAGCCGGCTTTCTGCAGAGTCATCTTCACAACCTTTCGAATATCGGGCTCGTCGTCTACCACAAGCACCCGTCCCTCGCAGGTCTCTCCTCCGATGAAGAATCCAGACTTGAACTCACTCTCACTCATGGCACCCTCCTTGGTTGATAGTAAGTTGTGGTTGCATCATGGTTGGCTCACATGTTCTTGCCCCAGGTGAAGCGCAATGAGTGTGCCAGCATGGCTGAACGGAAACAGTTCTGATTTTCTTGCAAAAAAAGAGGCTTGAACTGAAGTGGCACAATCAGGGTGGTCGACATCCACCAGCATGTGTTGGAATCCACCACCAGCGCCAGAGGTCGTGAAGCGTGGTGCGTGACGTGCGAGAACCGGCTAGTTGCTCTGGTTTGTTTGTTTTGTCTAGTTTATTTGGTTGAACAAGACTAACCAGATGAACCAAGCAAACCAGATGAACCAGGTCAACTCGTCCCGCCGGTCTCGCTCGGCTACTAGTTCTGGTGGGTCCGAATTGCCTTTGGGGCTAGCGCTGAGGTATTCTTATGACCATGAGATTGGAGAAGCCATGATTACGCCGGAAGTTCTGACGGAATATCTTCGCCAGACGATGCCAGATGCCGCGGTGACGGTCTCGGACCGGACTGGGACGATGGACCATCTCAAGGTGGTGGTGATCTCGGCAGCCTTCGCAGGGAAGAATCTGCTGGATCGGCATCGTCTGATCTATCAAGCGTTGGATGTCCCATTGAAAGATAGGCGGATTCATGCTCTTGAGCTCACAGCCAAAACAACAGATGAAGCCTAACAGGATTCTGAAACAGTCCGCCAGCCTGTCTTGTTCATTTGGTCTGTTCGGTCTGTCTGGTTTGTTTGGTTGCAGGAGACTAACCAGATGGACCAGACAGACCAGATAATCAGACGGACAAGGCTTGTGTCACATGCGCGGACCATCGAAGTTTTCGCGTGCCAACATAGTTTTCCCGCAACCTGCTAGGAGGCCGACCCATGGCGGATCCCATTCAAGAGGAAATTAACAAGGAAGTCGCCGCGCACAAGATATTGATTTACGGCAAGGGCACCAAACTGATGCCGATGTGCGGGTTCACGAAAGAGACGATGCAGTTCTTCGACAAGTACGGGTACCCGTATGAACTCATCGACGTCCTGTCTCAACCCACCAAGCGCGAGGCGCTCGTAAAAATGACCAACTGGCCGACCCTCCCCAAGGTGTTCATCGACGGGCAGTTTTACGGCGACACCGACATTCTCGATCCGATGGCAGCCAAAGGCGAGATAGAGCCGCTGCTGAAAAAAGCGTTTGGAAAATAGGGCGGTCGAAGAGATCAGGAAGGGCGGCTGGTATGCTCTTGTGCTCGCGCACCCCTCACCTCAGAAGGTGATCGGTGCATGCGCGCAGTGAGAGCATACCAGCCGCCCTTCCTGTTTTTGTCACTCAGCGGCTTGGGGAGAGGAGGGTGCGACAGGCCTGGCTCGGTTCTCACCTGCTCACGGAACCGCCACGATAAAACGGTGGTCGCTCGACATGCGCACGTGAGGACCAAACCAGGCCTCCGCGGAGATAACCTGTGGGAGTGCTGAGCTTGAAGTTGTATGCCAAGGCGCCCCGTAGCAGATTTCGTGGCTCAACCTCTAGTTCAAGTGGCCGAACGACAGAGCGGCGCGCGACTTAGGGTGCTCTGGACTGCTGAAAGCGAAATTCGTGTTTTTCCGAACTCGCATCAGAAATCAACTTGCTTCAACACAGCAGGTAATCTCAGATGCCAAGTCAAGCAACGACCCCTACGGACACTTCCAATCATATGTTGGCCTGCTCGGCCTGCTTGAGGCGTGGGTAGTTTTGTTATCCAAATAGCCCCTCCAAGCTCGCTCGTTTTCTCTTCAGGGATGGGGCCTGATTGATCTCCCACTGCGCGCGTCCAACGAGGGCCTTCTGAGGCCGCGCGTTGCGCGAGCACAGGAGATCATCAGGCTCCATCCCCTCATCTTTTTGCTTCCGGCGGCGGCCAATTCAATTCGGCGTGCCGGCCGCAGTAGAAGCAGGATAGGCGATAGCGGGCCTTGCGTCTGGGATTCGGCATGGAGGTGAAGGTGATGGGGGTGTCATCGAAAGGGCACGTGGGTTGCTCGTGGAGGAGATGCACTTCAGCCATCATCGTGATCGAGGCGCCGTCCCAGGGTGGGGTGGGCTGTTCTTTGCCGGTAATCTGCTCCTTCGTATGACACTGGTTGCAATTGGCTTCGTAAGTCTTGATACGAGCAAGATGGGGAGTGTGGTCTGTGATGTTCATCGCCCCGCCGCATCCGGGCTTGGGACAGGTGAGATGTTCGTGCTGTAAGGCCTGGACAAACCGACCGTGCGCTGTCCGTTCTTCTTCTGAATTCATAAGATCTCCCTCATATCCTTTTTCTTCGTCATTCCAAGAAGGCTGGACGGGTTTGGTTCAACTGCGCGCCGCTTTCTCACCCGCCCAACCCTCTGGCACACTGATGCGTGCCATTAGCCCAGGCGAGGGCCTTTAGAGGCCGCGCGTTGCGCGAGCACAGAGACAAGGCCGTTGATCCCTCCTCATTTCTCCTCACTCCACCCAGAGGGTGGCCTGAAGTGTCCTTTGACTGCGCGCATCGAACGAGCACTTTCTGAATGTGCGCGTTCTGCGAGCAAGAAAGGCACTCAGGCTACCCTTCATATCCCCCACGCCCCGCTAATCTGAATATTCGCGCCGTTCACATACCGCGCATCATCGCTAAGGAGATAGCGCACCGCGGCCACGGTATCGTCTACGGTCCCGATGTAGCCGGCGGGGATGCGCTTGGTCATGCCGGCGAGTTCTTCCGGTGGCGCGCTGCCTGAATCGATGAAGCCGGGCGAGATCGCATTGACGGTAATACCGTGGGGCGCCAGTAGTTTGGCCAGTGTGCGAGTCAGAATCAAGACGCCAGCTTTGGCGATGTAATGGGCCGTCACGTCCGGTTGAGAAATCATCTGGTCCGCGTTGGCCATACTGAAGCTGATGATTCGACCTGATTTGCGAGCTTTCATTCCCATTGCAACTGCTTTGGCGAGATAGAAAATGGGATGAAGATTGCCGTCGAACATTTCATTCCAGCCTGCCGCCGTTTCGTCGAACAGGTTTATGCGATGGTACGGTCCTGCGCCGTTGATCAGCGCATCGATCCGTCCCCACTGCTGTTCAACTTGGGCCACGAGACCTTTGGCTGCCTGGGGGTCTGACACGTCGCAACGAATCGAGAGGGCACGACCTCCACGGCTGGTGATGGCGTCGGCTGTGGCTGTAGCCTCTGCTTCGCTTGTGCGGTAGCAGATGGCGACCGACCACTGTTGTGCTGCCAGGTCGAGCGCGATCCCCCGTCCGATGCCTTTGGCCCCGCCTGTGATGAGCGCCACTCGTTCTGTCATAGATGATCCCTTCCGTGGCTGGTGTGGCCGATCGTGTTACTTATCGAGTCTTGAGTCTGGTCTCGATCAGCTGTAACGCGCCGGCTGTTCGCATGGAGAAGGTCCGGTCTTGTTTGGGTTTCTTATTATCCTCTCGGCATTCTACGATGAGCGCCTGCAAGTCCGCGATCGTATCCACGTCGCGCCAGGCAGTGGTGAGTCCGACGGACAAACCTAATGTCTTGGCCTGCTGTTGTGTGATAGCGAGGACTTGATCGGTGGACCAGGGCACCCCGGTAAAGAGTTTTTCTGCCGGCTGCGTGAGGCCGATAAGGTAGTACCCTCCGTCCAGGGCTGGTCCCAAGACCACGTCCGCTTGGCTCAGCACTGCGAGCGCCTCTTGATATACTGACAGAGGCAAGGTCGGGACATCGGTCCCCACGATGAGCACCTGCTTGTAGCCTTTAGCGAATAAGTCGACACAGGTGTGGTGTATCCGCTGGCCCAGATCCTTTCCGACCTGATCCAACAGGCGGACGCCTTGTCGTTCCTCCATAATTTTGAAGAACACCAGCGCTGAGGAAGGCGCACAGGCCAGGTACCGATGAAACGGGAGGTGAAGTGTTGCCACCGCGAGTTTGGTCCGTTCCAGCATGTCGAGCACGAAACTGCCGTGCAGGGTGGCTGCCTCGTCCGGCGTCAGCGGCGGGCAGAGCCGCGTATTCACCTCGCCCGGGATCGGAGCCTTGGCAAAGATCACCAGTGCGGCCGGGTGAGGGGTGAGGGGTGAGGGGTGAGGAGTCAATGATTCCTCCACGGCCGCTTGATTATTATTGTGAGCTGTGTACTTACTTTATCCTTTATCCTTTAT
>JAQBES010000101.1:0-3474 GCA_032123755.1 Nitrospirota bacterium | reverse complement strand
GTCGTGCTGACCTATGCCGGCTTTCATGCAATGTTGGCCTACCGCACGTCCCATTGGCTCAAGACCCATCGCGTCCCGTTCATTCCCCGCGCCATTTCTCAGCTTGCCCGTTGGCTGACCGGAATCGAAATTCATCCCTCCGCTTCGATCGGCACCGGATTCTTCATCGACCATGGAATGGGTGTGGTCATTGGCGAGACGGCCGAGATCGGAGATTACGTGACTCTCTTCCAGGGCGTGACGCTTGGAGGGACGGGGAAGGAACGAGGGAAGCGCCACCCCACACTCGGCAATCACGTGGTCGTCGGGGCCGGAGCCAAGATCCTCGGCGGGATTACGGTCGGTGATAATGTGAAGATCGGCGCCAATTCAGTTGTGCTCAAGAATGTCCCCGCCAACTCCACCGTCATTGGAGTGCCGGCCCGCGTGATTAAAACTCAAGGCGAGCGGCTACCCGATGCCACCATGGACCACAGCAACCTGCCAGACCCCATCAGTGACCGGTTCTTGGCGCTCGAGCAGGAGATGATCGAACTGCGCAAGAAACTCGAGAATCAGGACTCCTCCCGCCTGTTCTAACGAAACGGGTTGATCTGGTTTATCTGGTTTGTTTTGTTCATCTGGTTAGTCTAGTTCAACCACCCCGGATGGGGTCGTTGCTTGACTTCACCCCGGATGGGGTCATTGCTTGACTTGACACCTCGCCGCCCGCGTCTGTTCCGCTCATTCGGTTTCACCCTGCTTCGCGCTTGCGAAGAATGTCCGACCGGCTAGTCGTAATCTACGCGCATGAGATAAAGTCCATGAGGAGGGGCAGTCTGGCCTGCTGCAGACCGATCCCGAGCCCTCAGGATTTCTGTAAGACTGTCGGGCGTCCGTTTGCCCAGCCCCACCTCGACCACCGTTCCAACCATCGCGCGGACCATGTGCTTCAAAAACCGGTCGGCGTAGGCCTCAATGTGGATCTGGTCGTCGTGGCGGATGACAGCGAGTCGTTGCAGATGACAGAGGGGATTGTTGTTGTCCGTGAGGCTTCCTTCGAAGGAGGAAAAGTCTTGTGATCCAATCAGTGTCGCTGCCGCTTGTTGCATGGCCGCCTCATTCAGCGGCCTGTAGATGTGCCAGACGAATGCGCGATCGATGGTGGGGCGGGCCGGACGATGGAGTATTCGATAGGTGTAGAGCTTGCCTCGTGCGTGGTGTTGGGCATGAAAGTGGTCGTCCATGAGGACGGAGGAACGAACGGCGATGTCTTTTGGGAGCACGGCATTGAGCGCCCGCATCCAATTGGACGCGGGCCAATCGCAATCCGTGCGAAAACTCGCGACTTGTCCGAGCGCATGCACGCCGGAATCCGTACGGCCTGCGCCGATGACGGATACCGTGGCCTGGCTGACTTGGTGGATGGCTCGTTCGAGGGCCTCTTGGATCGTGGGGTGATTGGGCTGGCGCTGCCAACCGGCGTAGCAGGTCCCATCGTATTCCAACACTAACTTAAGCGTTGGCATCGACGTAGGGGATAGAATAGTGCGGAGGTCATCGCGTGGCGAGTTTCGCAGAGGCGAGGAAGGTGTTGACGCCTTCCATGAGTGCTTCTGCCACGCGCGTGGTGAAGCGGCCGTTTCGGAGCAGGTCTTCTTCAGCCGAGTTTGAGATATAGGCAATTTCAGCCAGAATGCTGGGCATGCTGGTGAAGCGGAGGACATAGAAGGGCGCGGTCTTCACCCCATGGTCCACCAGATCGTAGTGGTCATTCAGGCTGGTCACCATGGCCTCCTTGGCGATCCAGGCTAGTTCAAGGGATTCTTCAATCTTCTTCGATGTCAGGAGATCGGCAACGAGATACTCCCATCCCACGCCGGTGCTGTTGAGCGGGGTTCCATTTTCACGGGCCGCCACTTCGAGCGCCCGTTGATCCTTGGCCTCTCCGAAGTGGTAGATTTCAATGCCCTTCACGGAGCGTTGTGGGTGTGAATTCACATGGATCGACACGAAGAGATCGGCCTGCTGTCCATTGGCAAACTTCGCCCGGTCTTCCAACTCGACGAATTCGTCCCGCTCACGTGTCATGAGGACGCGAATTCCCGATTGCTTGCTCAAGAGATCGCGCAGTTTCAACGCGACTTTTAGTGTAATGTCCTTTTCTTCTGTCCCCTGACGCCCACGTGCGCCAGGGTCTTTCCCGCCGTGCCCCGGATCGATCACGATGGTCTTAAATGATTTGGCTCGTGGCTGGGCAGGTTGTGGAGGAGTGGGGAGTGGCCTACCCAGGTCTGAAGGTGATTCAACGGACGGAGTTGTCAGGGGTTCACCGGGAGTCACCACATCGATGACCAGCCGATGAGGATTCGCCAACGTGAACAATTTATAGCTTTGAAATGAGCCGGTCGGGAGCGAGATCTCAACAGATCGTTCAGTACTCTGGGTGATGACGAAGAGATCGGCAATCTTACCGGCTGTAAGTTTCGCCTTGGCGGATGGACTTAGGGTGGTATTGGGAATTTCAATGGTCAGTCCCTCGGCCTGGAGCTTGGGATGTTTGCTGGGGAGGGCCTTCGCATCGAGATCGAGCACGAGTCTCGTCACTTCTGGAGAGCTGGCTGCCCGGAGGTTCTGAATCGTCGTCAGGCCGAGCGGAGTGGGAGCCATGCGTATAGGGGAGTTGCGAGACCGCTTGGGCTTGGCAGGACGTTCCTGACCGGCGGCACTCGTTGCCGCCCATGCCTGGCCGGCGTGAAATGGATCGAGGGCATGGCCAGGGAGATCGAAGAGTCCGACCATGAAGGTGAGGATTAGGATGCGCCATAGGGCTGATCGCATGGGTGTTCACTGCGTGTGATGGGATATAGAGTTTTTTCTCAGATGTTTGTGCCGTTGTCAAGAGGATTGGCCCTCCGCACTCTCATTATTCATGGACGGTTCTCCTGCAAGCGCGAATGCCTGCTCAAGCGAGACGGGCGAGACTGGCGGGACAAGTGCGACGCGAAGCTCGGAGTTCGAAGTTCTGGGTTCGAAGTTCCGGAATCCTCGAACTTCGGACCTCGAACCGTCGTCCGTCTTACAGGTCACGCGAGTCTCGCTTGGCGCGCCCACGTCGCCATTTGGGGATGGGACTGATTGACAGTGCAAGGTGCGAGGGGTAGGGTCTTGGGTCATGGCACTTCATTTGATCGTCGACGGTTACAATCTCTTGGCTCAGACGGGCCGGATCGGTGCAGGAACGAGCCTGCATTCCGAAGTGGCGCGCGAGTCATTTCTGCGTGACCTGGCGGCGTATCGTCAGCGAAAATCCCATGCGATCACGGTGGTTTTCGACGGTTGGCAACAGGGATGGGGCACGGAACATCGGGAGCATCGGCTTGGTCTTGAGATTATCTTCTCTCGACGGGGAGAAAAAGCTGATCAGGTGATTCAACGTCTGGCTGCCGAATTCGGGTCCGCCTGTGCGGTGGTGAGTTCCGACCGTGAGATTGT
>JAQBES010000100.1:0-10857 GCA_032123755.1 Nitrospirota bacterium | reverse complement strand
TGCCGATTTTTCTGATAATTTCCGTCACGGATTGGCGGATTTCATCCTCCTCGGATACCAACAGCGGAATGAGCGAAGGAACGGAGACGCCGCCGAGCTTTATGAGGGAATCGTAGGCGCGCTGCCGGACATCGCCGACTTCGTCCGCCAACGCATCGACCAACGGCCGTACGGCGCGAACTTCTTTCAGCTCACCCAGCACTTCCGCCGCATACTTTCGGTTGAGCCAATGGCTATCCTTGAGATCCATGAGCATCGCGTCTGCTCGCGCCGCATTGGGATCCTTCGCGCGAATCCGAAAGCTCTTGGCGATCCGTTTCCCGCCTTCTTCGACGACGCGGATCGTGGCACCGTCCCCTACCTTAAGGCGCTTCAGCTCTTCCAGCGCCTCGTCATCCACGTCCAATACGACCGTCTTCCCATCATAGGCTAACAGTTCGACTTCAAGCTGTTTCGCTTCAGGGTTCACCGCAACGACTCGTTCCGTGACAAGATTGAACCCGTCCTTCTTGGCACCGCCCTTCGGACCGATCTGAATAAGCTTTGGAGAAACTTCATCCGCCATGAGATATATCCTTATACATCGAAATAAAGATTAACCGGCTGTGGAAAACTTCTGTTTATACCCAACACACCGTTGGAGTTCTTTCATGTGGAACTAATGCCCCAATGGCCTCAGGATGCTCAAAAATGCCAGACTTCTTCCCGCCCAACCCCGGCGCGCCGAGACGCGCCGTTCCGCGGGCAAGGCTGCAGCGAGTGCCCCAATATGATCCTTCCAAGCTTGCTCGTGTACGTTGTCCCCAGGATGGCTCGGATGAGTCCCCCAATGCGCGCGTCCAACGAGGGTCTTCTGAGTCCGCGCGTTGCGCGAGCACAGGGGACTCGCCGAGCCATCTCTCCTCTGCTGGCGGACTGTTTCAGCATCCTGTTACGGCTTCGCGTTCCATCCCAGACTCGCCAACACACCTTCGACCGTTTCCTGCACCATCGTATTCTCATCTTCGAGCAGCGGAAGCAGGGGGTCGATGGCCTGCTTCGCCCCGAGCCGCGCGAGCGACTCGGCGGCATTCCGCCGCACGAGCCAGTCCTCATCCTTGAGCGACTCGATCAACGGTCCGACTCCGCGGACATCGCCAATCTTTCCCAGGGCTTCTGCCGCATGGCGCCGCACCATCCAATTATTGCCCAACAGCCCGTCGATCAAGGCCTCCACGGCCCGCGCATCGCCGATCTTTTTCAACACACGCGCCACGTCCTCACGCACCGTGTTATCGGCCAGCGCTTCGACCAACCCGGGCACCGCGCGTGCATCGCCGAGACGCTCAAGCGCCCACACGGCGGCGGTCCGCACCGCACCATCCTTGTCCTTGAGCGCCTTCACGAGGGGATCGACGCCCCGAGGGTCCTTCAGTTTCCCCAATCCCGACGCAGCCTGCTCGCGAATCGCCCATGCATCGTCCTCCAACGCCTCGATCAACGGATCGACGACGGACGGACCGATCCGCACAATGGCACTGGTCGCCGCTTCTCGAATCAGGACATCTTCGTCCGCCATGAGCCCGATCAGCGGCCCCACCGCATCCTCACCCACTTGACTCAAACTGGCAATCGCATGATCGCGGAGCGCTTCATTGTCGTCCCGAAGGGCCCCGATCAGTTGTTCGATCCGTTCAGCCTGCACATCGTCACTCATCGTCGTCCTGTCCTCCCTGACTCCCGACAGGCGTCCCGTCGAGCGCTTCCAGTTTGTCGGCGATCAACCCTGAATTGTACGCGACCAGGCCGTCTCGATCCGTCCTCAACCGATCGAACAGCTCCTTATACGGCCGCAACACATCCACATCTTTCACTTTGGCCAAGGCTTCCATGGCATAGACCCGCAGGGGTCGAATGGGAATGGCCTCGATATAGAGTTGGGCAGGCCTGGCATCGCCGATCAAACCCAACGACTTCATGGCCAGTTCCTTCACGCCAGTATCCTTATCGATCCGCAACCGCTGCATCAAGGGTTCCACCGCACGCACATCGCCGATCTTGCCCAGCAAGTCGGCCGCGGCTTCACGCACCACCCAATCGTCATCTTCCAGATACTCGATTAAGATCTCCACGCTCGGACGCCCGATGGCCAGAAGATTGATCACGGTGCTCATGCGAGCCTCTTCCCGCTCGCTCAACTCCTCAATCTCGCGAAGCGCGTCAAACACCTCGTCGATGCGTTCACGAATGGCACTCAACTTCTTGAGCGTCCGCACGGCAATGTCGCAAACGGCCGGCTGCCCCATGGCATTGATGAACGCGTCCGCCGAACGGGGATCGAGCAGATGCTCCAGCATCGTCGCCGCCATGACCTGCGCTTCCGGGTCCTGATGGGTCAACATCTCGCTCAGTGGAGCGATCGCATTCGGAATGACCCCCAACAACTGCGAGGCCACTAGGCGAATCCCCTCATCCTTCGATTCATAGAGCAGCGAGGTCAGCGCCGCGGCGGTCGTTTCGTCCAGCACCCCCGCCATATGCTCCAACGCTGTCGCGCCGGCCTTGCGGACAGCCTCATCCTCTTCGCGGAGTAATCCGACCAGCGGCACGCCAGCCTGAGGATCGTTCACGCGCGCCAACATAGCTGCGACCTCGGCTTTCAATGCCGGCAAACCAGTCTGCAGCGCGTGAATGAGCGCCTGGACTGCGCGAGGCCCGCCTGACAGGCAAGCTGCCGTCGCCCGCATCCGTCGCCAATCCTCTTCGTGTATGAGTTCGGAAACCAGCGTTTCAATTGTTTCTTTTGGCATGACACTATGGCCAGGCTTACAATGAGTCCTGAGTTTTGAGTTCTGAGTGCTCAGTTATAAATTCAAAATTTAACATTCAACATTAAGCATTGGCCCACTAGATGCGTCCCGCCCGCCAGCCCACCTTGGCTAACGTGTCTTTGACATGGTAACGGACGTTGTCGTCCGACTCCCGTGCCAACAGGGCCAACAATGGCGCAATCACGATGGCCCCGAATCGAGTCAGCGCGGCGGCAGCTTCCGCTCGCGTCACCGTATGGCGGAGTGCCTTCATAAGCGACGGCACGGCCGCCTCGTCTCGGATCGCGCCCAACGCTCTGACTGCTTCACCTAACGTCAGTATTTCCTCATCCCAACGATCGCCGCAGCCGTCAATCGCTCGCGAGACCTCCGGTCGGTCCACTCCTTCGAGCACGTTAATCAATACCGGCACAGCACGACGATCGCCGATCCGGCCCAGCGCCTCAACCGCCAGGGGCCGGAGCCCCGGCTCTTTCATCGCCGTCACGAGAAACTCCACGGCGCGCGCATCGCCGATCTGACCAAGCGCGCGGACTGCGTCCTCGCGAACCGCCCTGTCCCGATCATTGAAAAGCGCCGACAACAGCGGGTCCACAGCCTCCGGCGACCGCGTTTTCCCCAGAGCTTCTACCGCATGCAGCCGCACCAACCATTCAGTATGGGTCAGCGCGACGAGCAGCGACGACAGCGCTGCCCCCCCAATGGCAGCAAGGGCTGTCGATGTCTCCTCACGCACCGCTTTTACCTTGTCCTGTAACAGCGGCACCAGCGGCGCCACCGCCCCAGGGTCTTTAATCCGACCCAACGCCTTGGCCGCATGCATCCGTACAATCCAGTCGGGACTCGCGAGCGCCTTGACGAGCGGCCCGAGCACTCGTGCATCGGCAATGGCGGCTAATACCGACGAGGCCAATTCCTGCACCGTGAGCACCGGATCGGAGAGGCAGGCACCCAGCGTCGTCACCGCCGGCTCTCCGATGGCCAAGAGGGCGCCGATAGCCGCATCGCGAACCGCGCGATCGCCGTCACGAAGCACGGTGACCAGCGGCACCACGGCTCTCGGATCCCCAAGCGTACCAAGCATAGTGGCGGCCTCTTCGCGAACCGCCCAATCCTCGTCCTTGAGAGCAGCGATCTGTTCGGCTACTGCGTCTGCCATGCCCGACCTCGATTCAACAGGATGCTGAAAAAGTCTGCCAGTACGGACAGGGTTGAGGTTGAGGCTAATATTAATAACGTCAAATCTTCGCTCAACCTTGACCTCAGCCTTGGTCTGCCTTGCCTGCTAGCCCCGCTGGGCGAAATCTCCCGAAGGGCCAAATCGACCTGTGTCCCCAAGTGGCATGTCCACCCGCGCATTATCGACCACGCTTGAATTGACGGTGACGTCTTCCGCCGCCGGCATCCATCCTAATTTTTCGAGTGTTTCAAGTGCCAATTGCCGCAAGGCGTCTTTTGCCGTGAGGCGCACCGACGCATAGGAGAGCACCCGCTCCCCTTCTGCAACGACTTCTGACGCTTTCGGGTCGTACAGAAAGGCAATCAACGGCTCGATCGCCGTATCACCGATGGTGGCTAAGGCGGCACTGGCCTTTTCGCGCAACACGCCGTCCTTTAACAGCATAATCAAGTCGGGAATGACGCGCGGATCGCGGAACTGGCCGAGCGCCGTCGCCGCCGCTTCCTTGATAAAGGCGTCTTCGCTGACGATACAGCCGGGGGTCGGGGTCCCATCCTGTCGAATACCCTTGCCCTTCAACGCGTCAAGTACCGGAGGCAACGCGCGAGGATCGCCGATCATACCAAGCGATGCAATGGCATGCCGCTTTACCACACCATCCTTCATAGCCTCGATCAAGGCATCGATGGCCCGTGGATCGCCGATCTGGCCCAGGGCAATCGTGGCATCTTCGCGGACAGCCCGATCCGGATCTTTCAGCGCGGCAATCAAAACGTCGACAACTTTGGCGTCCCGCACCCAGGTTCGACCGATTTGATAGTCGGTGGTCATCCCGCCCAGCGCGCGGGCAGCATGGCACCGGACCACAAAATCTTTATCCTTAAGACACTCAATCAGCGGATCGACGGAAGGCTGGCCAATAGAGATAAGTGCCGTCCCGGCTGTTTCTCGCACCGTTTTCGAAGAATCACGGAAGAGTTTGATCAGGGCCGGGATCGCCCCAGGATCGCCGATCTTGCCCAGCGCTTCTGCCGCTGCACTTTTCACGGCGCCGTCGCGATCTCGACAGACAAACATGAGGGCCTCAACGGCTTTTCGATCCTTTATTTCTCCACAGGTTTTCGCGGCATGTTCGCGGACACGCCACCGTTCATCCTTCAATGCGACGATCAGACGATCAACCACTGCGGCTCCCATCAAGGTCATGGCCGCCACGGCATCGCTCCGCACGTCCATGATGGAATCGTTAAACAGGACGATGAGTGCTTCCACCGCTTTAGCCCCGCCGATCCTGGCCACACCCCGTCCCGCATGAGCCCGCACTGTCCAATACTCGTCCCCACAGGCACCGACAAGCGCGTCCAACGTGGTGGAATCGGCGAGTTCTGCGAGTGCCTTGGAGGCCTCCTCGCGGGTCGCGTCGTCGACATCCTCGAGTGCTTCTAATAGATCATCAAGCGCCTGGGCCATTGGTACCGCTCCTCTACTGATAATACTGATCGCGCTGGCCGCTGTGCGGATAAGTCCGGCTGCAGCGAATGATTAAGGTCTGGGTCCCTCGTCCCTCCACACATTGATCGAGCGAGTGGGCAAATTCCAACTTCCCCTCTAAGTTCACCGTGAACGGAAAATCAAACGTAAAGGCCCCAAATTTATATTTTCCAGGCTTCAGTGTGAGGGCACGGGACTCCGTCGTTTTGTAGGCATCCATGGACTCAGGGTCCGACGCATAGATGGACGGAGTGACGCCGGGCACTTGCCACCAGGATTGAGGATCAATGCTGGTCGCATCGATGGTAATGGCGTGCTCCTTGGTATAGGCAGCCGGCGGACCGGCCACGGCCGGAGGGACAACCGCCGCAAAGCCCAGCAACCCTCCGACCAGACAACGGATCATGGACCATGTAACACTCTGCATCATGGGACCTATTGCAGGCTAGATCCCTGTGGGGCCGCGGCAAAGGCAGCCTGAAAGATTTCTTCTACGGCCTGACTCTCCCATTCGGTATGTGTCTGTAACCCCAACGTCCGCATCACCGTCGCGCCGGTATCTAAAATGGAGACTGGCTGGTGAATCGCGTGACCAGGTTTAATCCCCACCCCAGAGGCAATCCATGGAACCATCGGAACGGCCGCGTCAGCCTGTTCCTGGTTCGCATCCCTCCCTTCGGCACTGAGCGACGTCACGAACAAGGTGGTCCGCTTGGTCAGCCCATGCTGTTGATAGATGTCCAACACGGACTGTATGGCCTGATCCACCGTGCGAAGGGAGTCACGGTACTCCTTCGAGGCCCAGCCTCGGGACACGCCCACTCGACCCGCCTCAGGAAGATGGACGACCAGAAAATGCGGCAGCGAAAGTACGGCATGCCCATAGCCATGGCCACTGGTTGCTTTCTTAAAGTATTGACGGATGTAAGACACGATCCGGTCTGTGCTGCACTCGGGCTTAAGCGGCCCGCACATCTGATAATCCGTGTAAGGCTCAGGTCTCGCCAACTGATAGAGCGACTCGTCCATCAAGAATATCGCACTGTCACGCCCTCCGCTCAAATCGAGGTAGTCGAACACGCTCGGAGCGCGTGGATAGCCCCGGCTGAACTCGAAGGTGTTCCAGGTAATGCCATGTTTCTCGACCGGCAGCCCTGTAATCAATGACGCCATCGTCGGCAGCCGTAACGCAGGCTTCACTGCCGTGGCAGACCAGGTGACAGACCCTTCCTTGATCAACCGGCTGAGGGTCGGCATTGTGCCGCCTTTCAGGGAGTCTTGGCCGAATCCTTCGAGGACAAAGAGAATCACGTGCTCAGTCGGAGCCGTTGGCAGAGAAGACTCAGCCGTCGCCGATACAGCGGCAACCGTCGCGTCTCTCGGAAGGACCAGACAGAGAAAGAAAAATGATACGGCCAGTATCCGAATCGACCACCCGCGATCAAGGGGGAATGACCTGTGCACGGATCAGTCCTTTCTATTCTATTCCAAGGGGGCTTCTACGCTATCATGGCGTTTTCCGCCAAGGCAAGCGAGGCAAGGCCTCGCCCGCACGATCCATAGCCCGCATTATTTGTAACGGTTCGTCGCGAAATCGCCCCAAAGTGCGTTCCTCGTGAAGCGTATCTCGTATCTCGCATGAGAAGATACAGACACACCCTTTCCTTCCTGCGCTTCACGTTTCACGAACGACCCTTCACGCGCAAGAGCAGCGGATCGGCGATTGCATCAGAAGCGCTCATGAGTAATGCGGGTTAGGATTCATGAGGGTGGGACGGTTCCAGGCAGAACAGTCATGCCCAAGAGTCAGATCCGGCCCAATCCAGAACTCGACCGCCTCGAACCAGCCCCGATGGTCACTCAACAAGCAATCCCCCCTGCGATTCTCCGTTGCGGTCTGTCACCAACATCGGGTATGTAACTTCCCCATGCCGATCGAAAACAGTTTTCAACACGACGAGATGTCACGAAAGAATCCTGGCGAACGGATCACCGTTCGTGAGGTCTCCCCGACTGCCCTACTAGAATCCCCTTCCGGACAGGATACGATGGCCGCGCTCGGCGCGCGCTTCTTATACGCTGGGGTCCGCATGATCGTCTTGCTGCACGGCTCCATCATGGGGACCGACGTCTTTGGGGTACAACGATTGGATGAGCTGGGCGGGCTCAAACGTGGCTACTCGCGCGGCGTGGCGGGGCTCGATGCCTTATTGGCCTTAATGCGCGAAAGCAGCAATGGCATTGCACCGCTGCCCGGCGGGCTAAAGCCACCGCTCGCAAATGATGACGCCACCAAGAGACTGCTCGATGAGCAGATCGGGGATGCAGGCAATTTCAACAATGCCTATGTGGAACTGATGAGACAGTCGCTCAACCGAGGCCTGGATCGTCCGATCCATTGCGTCCGCGAACTCTGGTCCTGTGAACATCATCACCTGGGGCGTGCCATAGCGGCCGTCTCAATGCTCGGACGTCTTCGCGACTCGTGCGAGACCCACAAGCTGGGCCAGGGAGATCGGATCCTCGTGCAGGCTCATGGGCAGGCAGGACTAGTCCTCGCCCTCGTCTCGAACCTCTTATGTGCAGCCTCGACCAGCAGCCGGACGCGTCTACTCGTCCTCTTATCGGCTTTTGCCTCGCAGGTGAATCGACCAGACATCACCTCGACGATTCAACGTGTCGCGCCGTTGTTGTCGAATGACACCCTCCTCAATGGAGCGACGCTGGACGTCGTCACGTTTGGCATGCCGGTACGCTACGGGTGGGATCCGTCTGGATTAGGCACACTGCTGCACTTCGTCAACCATCGAAATCTTCGGACCGACGGCAAGACCTGGCTTTCAAAGATGGAGTTGCCCCAGATCACGATGGAAATGCCGATCGCGTGGGGCGGAGATTACATCCAAGAATTGGCTGTGGCTGGCAGCGATGCCGTGCCGACGACCGATGTAGCCAAGGCAGCCAATAAAGCCCTCTGGGAACTTGTGGAGCCGTTTGATGGATTCGAACGATGGCTCGAATGTGCCCGCCGTGCCGTCCGTATCCCGAGTGAGGGGCTGGGGATTCTCGCCGACTACAAAGATTCCGACGGGTCAACGAATGTCCGCGACCACTACTACGGCCACGCGGCCTATACTCGTCTCAACGCGATGCTGTTCAACACGACAGAAATCGTGCAGGCTCTCTACCCTGTCTCGTAACGCTTCACCTTCATCGATACGCCCCGTCACCCTTCGCGCAACTGCACCGCAAGAGGCTCCCAGGAAAATATGCCGTCAAGGTAGGCATGACCGTTCGGCGTGGTGGCAACGAGTTCGATGGATTCATATACACTGATCGTCGTGCCACTGCCGACTGAGGCGGAGACTTGCAGTGTCAATGCCGCGCTCGGCGCGGGTGACGCAATGTCCTGATGCGTCCGCAATTGTGTCGGCGAGGCGAGAAGATTCACGAACCGCGCGGGCGGCGCCTGACGAAACTCGCCATCATAGGTCACCCACAGTCGCGCGACGGCCGACACATGGGCGTACCACTCGTCTCCGACCGCGTTCGTTTCGACCCAATTAAACAGGGTGTTCACCCTCGACATGATCGACACCGTCGTCGGCTCCATCGAGGGGGGAATCTGCAGCAGGGTCGTGTAGCCAGCATGGACATATCCGAGCGTGTCCCAGAGTGAAGGATTCGCCCCGACCCGCGCCTGGACAGATTTATTCGGCAACGCATGCTCCACGTAGTGAGGATTGGCGGCAAGGCGAAGATAGTGCGTATCTTCAAGGTATTTGATCTGATCGAGCTTGCAGAGCATCTCATCCCGATCGCCGAATCCAATGGTATTCGGCGCCGAGACACTATCCGCTCCGGTAAAAATCAGCTTGCTCCAGCCGATCGGCGCAATGCAGCTGGCACTCGCCGACCCGTTCAGCTTCTCCAACACCGCCACACGGCTCTTGATGTCGCTGAAGACCGACTCCAGCCCTTCTTTCGTTCCGCGAACCCGTTCGACCAGAAGCGTCTTTTCGAGTTTCCGTTGTTCTTCGAGTTGTCGCACAAACGAGGCTGTCTGCCGATCAAGTTCCAACACTGGTGCCATCGGATCCCCCTTTTCATATAAAGTTTCCCATAACTAAGATAGAAGACGAAAAGAAGTCAGCAAGATAAATGCCCTTCCTAACTCCGCGCAAACAGGCTCTGGGTGAAGTCGAGCTGAAGGCCAATACTGACTAGAGGCACAGGTTTGAACACAGCCACCTCAGCCTCCAATCAATGACGAGAAGAGAAACCATGAGAATGCCGTATGGATTTAGCATCTTGGAGTCAGACATTTAACGCAACGGATATGAGTACGATGTATCCGTATGCATACCACAACACCATACCGGCGGCTTTCATCAACTGAACGCGAGGAGGTTAGCCGAGGCCTTGCGCAAGGAACGAGGCTCTCAGCCATTGCACGGCGGTTGGGTCGAGCGCCGAGCACCGTCGCCCGCGAAGTCCGTCACAATAGCGGGAAGAGCGGGTATCGCGCATTCTCGGCGGGGAACCGCGCGAACGTACGTGCCTCCTCCCGCAAACATGGCAAGAGTCGGTTGACGCGCGACGATCGCCTGCGAGGATACGTCATGGAGAAATTGCGAAAGCGCTGGTCCCCCCGAGAGATCGTCAAGCGCATCGCCGCAGAGTATCCTGATGATAGGACCATGCGCATCTCACACGAGGCCATCTATCGCTATATCTATGTGCTCCCTCGCGGATCGCTGAAAACCACGCTCATAAAGGCGTTACGGCAAGCGCGTGCATACCGGAGAAAGCGGAAGAGCAGGAACCACGAGGAAACACGCGGCAAAATCGTGGAGATGCTCTCGATCGAAGAGCGACCTCATGACGTGGCTGACCGCGCCATTCCCGGCCACTGGGAGGGCGACCTCATTCTGGGCAAGCATCAGCGCACCGCGCTCGGCACGTTGGTGGAACGCACGACGCGGTATACCATTCTGGTCCCGCTCAAAGCGAAAGACGCGACATCGGTGCGGAAAGCCTATGCGAAAGAACTCAGATCGTTGCCTCGGGAGATCACGAAGACCCTGACCTATGATCAAGGCAAGGAGATGAGCGAACACAAACAGTTCACAATTGATACCGGTATTACCATCTACTTCGCGCATCCCGGTTCTCCGTGGGAACGAGGCACGAATGAAAACACCAATGGCCTTCTCCGCCAGTACTTTCCGAAAGGGACGGAGTTCAACAAGGTCTCGACTCGGGAAATTAAGCGGGTCCAGCGAGAGCTGAATGACCGTCCCCGTGCCGTGCTACACTGGCAGAAACCTACCGAGGTCATTAATCACCTCGTTGCGTTAAAAGTTTGAAACCAAG
>JAQBES010000099.1:0-4093 GCA_032123755.1 Nitrospirota bacterium | reverse complement strand
ACATGCTTCACGTCACGGAAGCAGAGTGTCCTGCCGAACTCAGACCAGACTGGAAGGAATTTACTCCAGGCTATGGATTGTGGTGTCCTCTCAAGCACCCAGGGGGACAGATCCTCTGTGGCCTGTGGTTGACGCGGGACCAGCCCTGGGCGGACCACGAGGTGACGGTCCTGCAACGGCTCAGCGAAGCCTATGCCTATGCGTGGCGTGCCGTCGGTCCTTCGAACAGCCGTCGGTGGCGATGGGGGCTGAGCCGAACCACGACGTGGATACTCGCAGCCGCGATTCTTGGCGCAATGGCCATTCCCGTCCCCATGTCGACGCTGGCACCTGCAAAGATTGTCGCAAAGGATCCTCTCATCGTGAGCGCGCCGATCGACGGGGTCATTGCCGAGATTCTCGTCCTCCCCAATACCGTCGTGTCCGAAGGCCAAGTGTTGTTCAAATTCGAAGATACCACGTTCAGAAGCGAGTATGACGTCGCGGAACGGAACCTTGACGTGGCGCTGGCGCAGTATCGGCGCGCGGCGCAAGGTTCCTTCGTGGAAGCCGAGCAAAAGGCCGATGTTCCGTTGTTGAAAGCCGAAGTTGAGTTGCGAGAAACCGAGAGGGACTATGCCCATGAACAATTGACGAAGGTTGAGGTGAAGGCGGCGCAAACTGGGCTGTTGCTCTACACGGACAAGTCCGATTGGATAGGGAAGCCGGTCGTGGTCGGCCAACGCATCATGGAGCTGGCGAACCCGCAACAGCTGGAGGTGCGGATTGAACTGCCGGTAGAGGATGCCATTGTGTTGCGCGAAGGCGCATCGACGACGCTGTTCCTGAATGCCAACCCCTTTTCCAGCGTTCCGGCCACGGTCAGTCATGCGAGCTATCATGCCGAAGTTTTGCCGAACAATATGCTGGCCTACCGCGTAACAGCACAGCTTGAACAGGGGTCGTCGGAACTTCGCATCGGCTGGCAAGGAAGCGCCAAAATTTACGGAGAGCGGGTCACGCTGTTCACCTACCTGTTCCGTCGCCCGATTTCCGCCATTCGGCCATGGATCGGCCTATGAAACTGACCACGCTCCCGAAGCAGGACATGGTACTCCCGCCGTTGCGCGAGGATCTCCGGCTCACCGCCGGCGCCTCGGCCGCCGACGGTTCGCCGACATGGGTCATCGTCGATCCGGTCCGTGGGAAATATTTTCAGATCGGCTGGGCGGCGTATCAAATTCTTTCGCGTTGGAGCGGCCGATCGGCGGAGGTCGTCCTCGCGCAGATCCATGCCGATACAACCTGCCGAGCCACGAAGCTGGATGTCGAGGATCTCCTCCGGTTTTTGTACGCCAACCATCTGATGCGGGAACCACCGCAGGGGGGCTATCGAGCCTATGCGGCTCAGGCAGAAGCCGCACGGCCACAGTGGCTGATGTGGCTCGTCCACCACTACCTGTTCTTCCAGATTCCGTTGGTTCGGCCGGATCGATTCCTGCGCGCGACTCTTCCCTTCGTTGAGTGGGTCTTTTCAAAATCGGTCGCCTGGGTCATCGTACTCATCGGGGTGGCGGGTGTGTATCTCGTCTCGCGCCAGTGGGGCATGTTCACGGGGACGTTCTTGCATTTTTTCACGCCGCGCGGTCTCGCGCTCTATGCCCTCTCTCTAGCCTTCGTCAAGGTCTTTCACGAGCTCGGGCATGCCTATACGGCGACGCGCTATGGCTGTCGAGTTCCCACCTTGGGCATTGCCTTCATGGTAATGGTACCGATGCTGTACTCCGATACGTCCGATGCGTGGAAACTGACGTCCCGTCGCCAGCGGGCCGCCATCGGCGCCGCCGGGATGATCGTCGAATGCGCGTTGGCCGCGCTGGCGATCTTCGCGTGGAATTTTCTCGACGACGGCGTCGCGCGGAGCCTGGTGTTTATTGTGGCGACCACGAGTCTGATGGTCGGTGCCGCCATTAATCTGAGCCCGTTCATGCGATTCGACGGGTACTACGTGCTCTCTGACTGGTTGGGCATTCCCAACTTACAAGATCGAGCCTTTGCCTTCGGGCGGTGGCAGCTCCGGCGATTCCTGTTCGGTCTGGAGAGGCCGATGCCCGAGCCGGTCGCTGCTGCCCAACGCCGATTCTTGGTCTGTTTCGCCTGGGGGGTGTGGGCGTACCGATTCATGTTGTTTCTCGGCATCGCGCTGATGGTGTACCACTATTTTTTTAAACTCCTGGGCCTGGTCTTATTTGCCATTGAGATTGGTTGGTTTATCGTGCTCCCGATCGTAGGGGAGCTGAGGATCTGGTGGACCTTGCGCGGAGAGATCGTGGAACGCCGCAGGGGGTGGCTCTCCGCCGGCATGTTGGCCTGTGTCATCGCCTTGCTATTCGTACCCTGGTCCGACCGCATCAGCCTCCCTGCGGTGTTGGAATCGACGCCGCACGCCACAATCTATGCGCCAGTGCCCGGGAGGATCGTCGAACTGGCGGTGAATGAAGGGCGCCGGGTGGGGGCGGGAGACAAGTTGATTGTATTGGAATCGCCAGCGCTTGAAAAGGATATGGCGTTGACACGCAAGCGGATCGAGGTCGAGCGATTGAGAGACCAGCGCCAGTTCATCGATCGGGAAGAACTCGCGAAGCACCAGGTGACGTTGGAAACCCTGAGGGCTCGCCTCTCACAGCTCGAAGGCCTACTGCTGCAGCAGCTGAATCTATCACTCACGTCGCCGATAGCCGGAGTGGTGACCGACCGAGCGGAGGCCCTCCACGTGGGTCAGTGGATCAACAAGCAGCAGCCGCTCGCGTACGTCATCGATCCCGCGGGTGAAGAACTCCATGCGCTGGTTTCCGAGATAGACGTCGGTTATCTCCATGCAGGTCAGTTAGCTCGCTTCATTCCCCAGGGGCCGGAACGGCCGAGCTTGGAGGCACAAGTTGGCGAGATTCGAGACAACGACGAAAGTAGCTTCACGGTGCCCTACCTCCTCTCCGTCTATGGCGGCGACGTGCCGGTTCGGGAAGACGCCACTCACAGACTGAAACCGGAAACTTCCGTCTATCGGGTCACGCTGCATCTCGTCGGGTTGTCACCCCGATGGAATCAAGCCGTGCGAGGGACCGTGCTGGTGAAAGGCCCTCGTATCAGCTTTGCCCAACGTGCCTGGGAACAGAGCGCCCGCATCTTCATTCGTGAAAGTGGTGCGTAATGCGCGTTTCTCGTGAAGCGTCTCTCGTCTCTCGCCGGCGACGATACTGACATACTTTTTCCGTCTCGCGCTTCACGTTTCACGAACGACGCGTCACGCGCAAGAGCCGTTGCCCCCCTCCAAAGGGTCAGACCAGAAAAAGTCGCCCTCTGGCGCATTCTGCTCCCCTCGACGAATCTCCCTGCCAAGAGTCCTGTAACTCGGCTGCACAAAAGAAGAAATTGTTACGAGGAATGGCACTGCCCTTGCTACATTATTGTGGGTAATAACGGACGTGTGGAGTCTCCGACCATGCCATGAGGATACTACGTAGGCAGCAGAAAGCATCGGTCAAGCCAGTGCGAGGGCATCCTCATGCCTCCGCGGGCGCGTGCGTTAATCTGTCGACGTTCGGCGGGTCATTGCTTGCGCTCGAATCGCGCATCATGTTCGACGGGGCTGCCGTGGCCACGGTCAGTACCGTGACTACCGAGCAGATCGCGCAAAGCCAGGCTGAGGCGTCCTTCTTGGCTGATCACGTGGCGACAGCTGACCACGCACCCGATGCCCCGACGGGCGGACCTCCAGCCGCTGCGGATCAGGCGCTCTTCGATGCCCTGGCGGCGTACGATACCTCCGTCGCCCGCAAGGAGGTTGTGTTCCTCTCCCCCAGCGTCCGCGACTACCAGCAGCTCCTCGACGGCATCAGCCCCAACGTCGAAGTGCACATACTCGACCATGCCCGCGACGGCGTGGCGCAGATGGCGGAGATTCTCGCCGGTCGTACGGGCATCGATGCGGTCCACATTATTTCACATGGAAGTCAGGCCGAACTGTATTTAGGAATGGCACGACTCACCGTTGAGTCGATGAACGGTGCATACGGTGATAAACTTGCTGGCATTGGTCGGGCGCTCACGGCCG
>JAQBES010000098.1:0-10079 GCA_032123755.1 Nitrospirota bacterium | reverse complement strand
GGTGCGGGTTGTTCGGGGGGACGGGCGGCGTGGCGGCGCAGATCGTGGCGCGCATGTCGAACCTGTGCGATGTGGTCTGGAACAACGAGAGCAAGGACTGTTTGCACGTGATCCCCTACTAAGGCATGCCGTCGACTTCGGCGGGCTGGCCCCGTTCTCCGGATGCCGAAGAGCGGGGCTGGCCAAACGGCTAGATGGAAGAAGGGAGTTCAGGAGATGGCGAGGCCGATGAAGGCGCCGGAGACGAGCACAATGGAAAACATCCGGCTGGGGTACCGGTCGCGCGTGGGCCTTCGAAAGACGTGATCAACTAGTACCTCTGCGGAGAAGGCTATGAGCACATTGCGTTTTAGTTCCGTCGGTGTTGACACCCTTCGATTGAATGAAGAAAGGAGGCTCCCATGAAAGGAATACTCGTGACCATCGTTGCAGTCTCCTGTGCGCTGGTCCTGTTCGCCGGGGGGGTTGCATTGGCTGAATCGACGATGTGGATGGATGAACTCACCGGCTCAGTGAATTTTTATAAAAGCAAATATCCCACCACTAATAATGAAGCAGCCAATTGGGATCCGTATCTCAGCGAGCTGACTCTCATGAAGAAAGCGGCGATAAGGGGCGATTTAGTGACCGTGCGGAGCAAAATGGGCATGTGGTTCAAGATGCTTAAGGACCGAGACCACGGAATTAATCCTAAGGCAGCAGACGAGCTCTTCAGAATAGCGGTGTTGACGACGCCTTTCGACGAATACAAAATTTCCGTCCCAGCTCAGTAGAGAGACGGGTTCTAAGTAGGGCGGTGCGCAAGGACCGGGCGAGCAGCGGCTGGTTGTCGTTGAGAAAGGAGAGGGCCGACGCTGCCCGCCCGGCACGCAGCAGTATTTCAGCAGAGGAGGAGACGTGATGACGATCAGTCGTCACTGAGTGCTGTTGGCATCCGTCATGATGGTCGCGCATGTTTCTTCGGTCACCGTCGCGGAAGCCATGAGGCGGTGAAGGGGTTCTCGTCACGTTCGAGCGTGATAGCGATAACGTCAGGACCGACATCCATCGGTCCTGGGAGGGAAAGAGGGAGGCGGCCTGATATCTTGACTTCATCTGTGACCAAAAGTACCATCCGTCTGTGAGTGGTTTCTTGTCCGTGCCCCTAGCGGAGAGGGGATCGCGCCTGACGAGTTCTTCCACCATGCGTACGTAGCAGTGTCGACGTTATGGCTAGTCGCCTGCGGTGGGTTATCGCATCGTTCCTGTCCTGTGCCGTGGCCGGTTGGGCAAGCAGCGAGGGTGCTTGCGCTAAGGATCGCCAGCCGGAATCCGGCGCTTCTCTTCACACCATCCTTGAACTCGAGACGACTGCTCGTCTACTAGCGGTCCTGCTTGATTCCGGCCGAAATGTGATCAACGAGCATCAAGTCCTGGTCTACGAGCAGGAGAATAGGGAAAGATATTTTACGCCTGACGAGTTCGAGCGACAATTACTGGACGTCTTTCGCAGTCGCTCAGGTATCAACCTGCGAGGTCTTGAGACGGCGCGAATTCCGGCCCGGGCGAAGAAATTACTCAAAGAACTAGCTTTGGTCAGCAAACAGGTGGTCGCGGAAGCCCAACCTGAGATCAATCGACGAGGTGAGGGACTCAACGAGTTTATTCCCGCAATCTTTGGCGCGCGAGTGGGCGCCCGATTCACTGTACGGACACAGGTGCGACTAAAGCAGACGGCGCTGGCGCCTCGTAATTCCCTGAATGAGCCGGATGCTGTTGAACGAACGGCGTTGGAGGCGTTTGCCGACCCCTCGTACCCCCGTGAGAAAGTGTTCAGCGAAATCACGGCGAAGAGCGGGTCGTTGCGCTTGCTGTTTCCGCTCTATACGACAAGGAAATGCCTGGATTGTCATGGCGAACCCAAAGGGGAACTGGACCGGACCGGCTATCCCAGGGAGGGGCTCAGACTCGGACAAAATGCCGGTGCGATTAGTGTGATGATCCCGATTCGACCATGAGACGCATAGTATTGTTGCTATGGGTGATGATCGTCGCCGGCTCCAGCAGCCTCTGGGGGGCCGAGCGAGTGGACGCACCAGCCGCAAGGCCGGCGGGGAGTGGGGTTATTGTCCATAGCGACGGGTATATTCTGACGGCGGACCACGTAGTCGCCAATGCGAAGCGGATTTTCGTCGTGACCGCCGGGGAATTCCGCGCGCCGGCAATCCTCATCAGCACCGATTCCGAACACGACCTGGCCCTGCTCAAGATTGAAACGGTGGGACTGACGGAAGCGCCTATTGGCTATGCAGGTGCCGTGCGACTCGATCAAGAAATCATCACCGTCGGGTTTTCGTTCGGGCTCCGGGAAGTGTCCGTGACCCGCGGCCGGATTGCGGCGGTGCGGACGAGGGGCGTCCAGCGTGTCTTTCAAGTGGATGCGGCCATCAACCCCGGCAACAGCGGAGGAGCCATCTTTAATCGACGCGGGGAGGTGGTGGGAATCCTGACCACCAAATTCACCCATCCTTCCGGTATCGTGCCTGAAGGGATGTCCTTTGCGCTGCCGATCACCTACGCTACGCCTCTCCTTGCAAATATCCCCGATTTCGATTTTACGATGATCGGGAAAGGGAGGAGGGATGTTAAGAGGGGCGGTGAGAACAAAGGCCTTGCCCAAGATGTCGTCAGGACCACCGTTCTCATTGAGACGGTCAGGAACACCGACAGTGCATCAATGCCACCGGCTCCGGCACAGGTTGCCGGAGCAGCGTCAAAGAGCGACCATCCGGTTGCCGACTCGCCGCGCCTACAGCCGAGTCCAATGCAGGAACATGCGCCGAATGTACAGGACGAGGAGGCGATCGCTCGGATGAACGACCAACTACGGGCTGCACAGGAAGAGGAACTGAAACAGCTGGCTCAGCGCGGCATTGCTCAACCGGAGGGGATGGTGGTAATACCAGCCGGAGGGTTTTTGATGGGTGAGGAGGACGGGCTACAAGATGCTCGCCCCCTACACCAAGTGCATCTCAGTTCCTACTGGTTCGATAAGTACGAAGTGACGAATGGGCAGTACCGACAGTGCGTTGAGGGAGGGGGCTGTACGCCACCCAAAGATCGCCTGACGTTCGATGACCCTTAGCGCGTGCAGTATCCCGTGACCAACATTACCTGGAACCAGGCTCGATCGTTTTGCCAGTGGCAAGGTAAACGGTTGCCGACAGAGGCCGAATGGGAAAAGGCGGCGCGAGGGACGGACGGTCGCCGCTACCCCTGGGGGAATGACGGGGAAACCTTGAAAAACCGTGTCAGAAATGGAGAACTCAAGGCTGGCGTCAGCGGGATCGAGCCGATCGGGCGCCAGGCTGCGACGGCGTCGCCCTACGGAGTATTTGACCTGATCGGCAGTGTGTCAGAGTGGGTGAAAGATTGGTACGCGGAAGATTTCTACCAGAGATCTCCCGCCCGGGATCCACAGGGACCTTCGCGTGGCTCCTTCCGCGTGCTGCGGGGCGGCGAATGGAATGAAAAACCGCCGGATCTTCGGGCCAGCTATCGAGGGTGGGATGATGTGACCTACTGGGGGCCGACGCTCGGCGTGCGCTGCGCGGAAGACGTGCCCTGATCTAGCGCTCTCTTCCCTGTGTCCTTCCCCCTCGTCATTCGTACGATGCCGTCTTCGTTGATTCCCGTCGTCGAGAAGAGCTGCCTATGAGACCAATGGGTACATGGTCCTGGCTTGCGATTATTACGGGACTCTGTGTTTTTGAGGGGTGCAGCGGGTACGGTCCGTTCGGCATCTTCGTGGACTCCACGAAAGATTGTGCAGAGATACTCCTGCAGCGAGATATTCAGACAGTCGCGAAGACCAGAGAACAACGCTTCCTGGGGAAGGTTCCGGTCACCACCGCGCGTTGTCTCGGAGGGAAGCGCGCCGAGAATCTCAGGGAGGGGCCCTGGTTGGATTGGCCGAATTATTGGGCCACCGGCGATGTCACGTCTCTTGCTCCTGCGCGTCTTCTGGCCCATGCCAAGGTGATGGGCCCCAATGTGCACGGGATCAACGGCGCGCTTTATGAGCTGGAGCTGCAACGTATCGAACTCATCAAGTTCAATCTCTTTGACAACAACAAGACCTACGAAGCCTACGTCACAGGGCGCGACGGCGAGGCCGGGCCGGTGCTGAAAACCTGGCCGGAAATGCGATTGCCACGAACCCATCCCGACTTCCAGGCTGTCGGTGGCGACCAGCCGCAGGTCTGTCGAGGAGAGTTGATTCGCTTCCGCACCCTGACCGGCACGTGCAACGACATCCGTAACCCGCTGATGGGATCGACGCATCAACTTTTTGCGCGGAACGTGGAGTTCAACAGCACGTTTCCCGATCTGGCCCTGAATGAGATCACCAGGAATCGCCATGGGGATCGAGTGGGACTGTTGAAGCCAGACCCGCAGATCATTAGCCGGAAGCTCTTCACCCGAGCGCAGTCGCAGCCGGATAGATGTCGCGAGGGCTACGGCCTGCCGGGTGATGGACAAGAGGCTGAGTGCGCGTACAAGAAGGCGCCATTTTTTAATGTGCTGGCAGCCTTCTGGGTTCAGTTCATGACCCACGACTGGTTCGCGCATCTGGAGGAGGGGCATAACCGACCGGAGTGGATGCCCGTCGGCTGCGCGACCCAAAGAGTCAAGAATGTCGAGCAACCGCTGACGGACGAGGACGTCAAGAAGCTGGGCTGCCGGCCCGATGACAAGATCGATGCGGCGTACATCGCCGAAAGCACGGAGTCCTGGTCATTGACCCACGGGGGCAAGGCCTATCTCACGCGGGCGCCGAAGACCACCGCAAATCACGTCACCGCCTGGTGGGATGCTTCGCAACTCTACGGATACGACGAGCGGTCTGGCCAGCGCGTGAAGCGCGATCCCAAAGACCCAGCCAAACTGTTGCTGATGTCGGTGAGAGAGGGAGGGGCCGAGGGCGATAAACTTGGCTACCTGCCGGCCTTTGAAGCGGGCGACCCGATCAATCCAGAATGGTCCGGGCAGGAGGCCACGGCCTTTCCCGACAACTGGAGCATCGGGACCAGCTTCTACCACAACGTCTTTGCCAGGGAACATAACGTCTTTGCCGATGAATTCAGGAAGCTGGCCGCGCTCACACCCGATGGCGACAGCGGCTTACGAGATCCAGCCAACCCCGATCACGTCATTCGCTATAGAGACGTCACGCCGAACGAATTGTTCGAAATCGCCCGGCTGGTCGTCGCTGCAGAAATTGCCAAAATTCACACCACCGAATGGACCACGCAACTGCTCTACAACGAGCCGTTGAATCGGGGCATGAATGCCAACTGGCACGGAGTCTTTGCGGATCAGCAGATGGTGGCGGACGCGTTGAAGGAAGTCGTGCGTCGCCTCGACGGTACGAATGACGCGAAGAAGGCGAACAGCCTCTACGCGGCGCTGGCCGGTGGACCAGGCATCTTTGGATTGGGCAGCCGGGTCTATGAGGGAGTTCCGCTCATCGGCCTGATCGACCCCAACAAAGTAGACCTCTGGGATCTGAAAAACGACGATCATATCAATGGGGGCGTCAACCATTTCGGCTCCCCTTTCAATTTTCCTGAGGAGTTTATTACGGTATACCGGCTCCACCCATTGCTCCCGGATCTGATTGAGTACCGTGAGTGGAACAAGGAACCGAACGTCATCCGGCAGAAAGTGCCGGTGATAGAAACCTTCCGGGGTAAGGCGACCGGGGCCATGCGGCAGAAGGGCTTGGCGAATTGGGCGCTCAGCATGGGTCGCCAGCGACTGGGGCTGCTGACCCTCCAGAACCATCCGCAATTTTTGCAAAACCTGAAGATGAATCGCCTGCAATCCCCCACCCAACAGATCGACGTGGCCGCACTCGATCTCATCAGGGACCGGGAGCGAGGCGTCCCGCGCTATAATGAGTTTCGTCGGCAGTATGGGTTGAAGCAATTGACCAGCTTTGATGACTTCGTCGATACGCGACTGCCTCAGGATTCGCCATCTCGGCACGAGCAGGAGCAGCTCGTGAAATCGTTGCGTGAAGTGTACGGGTGGCACCAGTGCGATGCATCCAAGAAGATCACCGAAGCGCGGTTGAACGACGACGGCTCGCCCGTCAACGATTGTTTGGGGCATCCACAGGGCAGTCTGATCGACAACATCGAGGACGTCGATACCGTGGTGGGCTGGCTGGCGGAATTCAGGCGGCCGCATGGCTTTGCCATTTCCGAAACCCAATTCGTCGTCTTTATCCTCAACGCTTCGCGCCGCCTCTTTAGCGATCGGTTCTTTACCTCCAGTTTCCGTCCGGAGTTTTATAGCACCCTCGGCGTCAAGTGGGTCACGAACAATGGGCCGGGCCACGAGATGACGGAGCAGGGAAAGCCTAATGGCCATCAGCAGCCGGTCTCTCCCATGAAACGGGTCCTGCTGCGGACGATGCCGGAACTGGCAGGTGAACTCCAGGGGGTGGTGAATGTGTTCGATCCCTGGGCGCGGGATCGCGGAGAATATTACAGCCTCCAATGGAAGCCCAGGGCAGGGGCGGAGGGAGATGAAGCGTTCGCCACCGGAGGGAGATGAGGGTGGCCTGGTCGTCCTCTTGCTCGCGCAACGCGCGGTCGCGGACTCCCTTCGTTGGACGCGCGCAGTGGAAGATCAATCAGCCCCATCCCTCAAGAGCGTGTCATCGATTCGGATAGGCTCCAGCATGTGAATCCCCACCCGTCGCCGAAGGCGTACCGGCAGATTGCTTGTCGTACAAGGTATCCATCGGTGATACGATGGGCGATGCCCGCCGTATTGAACGTTCCCATCAGTACCAATATTCCTCAGCGGATGGACCGCTTACCCTGGTCGCGATGGCATTGGCTGGTGGTGGCGGCTCTCGGCGTCACGTGGCTGCTGGATGGACTCGAGGTGTCCATCGTCGCCGCGCTCGGTCCCGTCCTCACGCATGTCAACACGCTGCACCTGACGGAGTCCGAAGTCGGGCTCACCGCGTCCGCATATCTGGCCGGCTCTGTGGTCGGCGCCATTGTCTTCTCCTACCTGACCGATCGGCAGGGGCGGAAAAAATGGTTCATGATCACGCTCCTGATCTATCTGGCCGCCACGGTATTGACGGCCTTCTCTTGGGATCTGTGGAGCTTCATGCTCTTTCGCTTCATGACAGGCGCGGGCATCGGTGGTGAATACGCGGCGATCAATTCCGCCATCGACGAACTCATCCCTGCGCGCTGGCGCGGACGTACCAATCTGGCGATCAACGGCAGCTGGTGGCTGGGAGCGGCAGTCGGCGCACTCCTCATCATTGTGCTCTTGAACCCTGATCTCATCCCGGAATATCTGGGGTGGCGCCTCTGCTTCGGCTTCGGAGCGGTCCTGGGTGTGAGCGTCCTGCTGCTCCGGCGATTCGTCCCGGAAAGTCCCCGCTGGCTGATGACCCATAGGAGGGTGAAGGAAGCAGAAGCAGTCGTCTTCAATATCGAGGATCAGATTTCGCGAGAAAAAGGGCTGGACTCGCTGCCGCTACCAGAAGGATCGATGATCGTGCATGCCCAGCCCCATGTGACATTGGGGACCGTGGCCCGGCAGCTCTGGAAAGTCTATCCCCGGCGCACGATACTCGGCATCGCGCTCATGACTACGCAATCGTTTATGTACAACGCCATTTCGTTTACCTATCCCTTCGTGCTCACCAAGTTCTACGCCGTGCCCATCAGCAGCATCGGTTTGTACATCCTGCCGTTTGCGCTCGGCAACTTCCTCGGCCCGCTCTTGCTCGGCCGCTTCTTCGACACCGTCGGCCGTAAGCCGATGATCAGCCTCACCTATGCCCTCGCCGGTTGCCTGCTCGCCGTGACAGGATATTTGTTTTGGCAAGGTGCGTTGACCTCCGTCACCCAAACGGTGGCCTGGACCTGCGTATTTTTCTTCGCCTCGGCTGGCGCCAGCGCGGCCTATCTGACCGTTAGCGAGATTTTCCCCCTGGAGATCCGCGCGATGGCCATCGCATTCTTCTTCGTTGTGGCACAGGGAGCGGGGATCGTCGCTCCCTGGTTGTATGGCAAACTGATCGAATCATCTGCCACGAGCGTGTTCTATGGCTACTTGCTCGGAGCCGGTATGATGCTGGTGGGTGCGCTCGTGGAATTGTTCTTGGGGGTCAAGGCAGAGGGCCGGTCACTCGAGTCCATTGCCGCGCCTCTCTCGGCGAATAAGGCATCAGAAGAGCTGGCACCCAGTCGGTAGAGGGAGACGAACTCGTGGGATGATTGCTTGCCCTTACACTTCGCGGGTTGGTGCTCGCCGAAAACTGTTTTCGCCTCGTCCGCGCGCTCGGCGGTTCTTCTTGTTGGTCTTGTGTTCGTCTCCGGCTAATTTAGGCTGTTGTTGGGTGGCGTTTGGGTGTACCGACTGACTCAATGGTCATGCGCACAGGGACCTTGGGCCGCAACGTCATCAGAGGGTCCGGAAGGATGGTTTGTCCTTCTACCAATCGGAGGCGGAATTTCGAGGCTAGCGTCGCCAAAATCAGCAGGCCTTCCAATTCCGCAAATGATTCGCCCAGACACCGGCGCCCACCTCCTCCAAACGGAAAATAGCTGAAAGCCAGCCGTGCCTGTTTGGCTTCTGGCGAGAAACGGTCTGGATCGAATCGATCGGGGTCGGGAAACCACCGAGCGTTTCGGTGCATGCTCCAGGGGCTGTGGACCACCCTGGTACCGGCCTGGAGTAGAACACCGGATGGCAGTCTGTCTTCAGCGCGGCTCTTACGTGCGTGTAACAACCAGGCAGGAGGGGAGAGGCGGAGTGCCTCCTCCCAGACCATTTTGGTATACAGCAAGCGAGGCATATCTGCTGCCGTCGGGAGACGGTTGCCCAGCACGGTCTCTAACTCATGGGCCAGGCGTGCGTGCGCGGGTGGGGACTGGGAGAGGAGATACCAGGTCCATGTCAGGGCATTGGCTGTTGTGTCATGGCCGGCTATCATGAAGGTGACGAGCTCATCACGAATCTCCTTATCGCTCAGTGGCTGACCTGCTTCGTCGGTGGCTGCGAGCAAGAGGGAGAGCAAGTCCTCGTTCTGGTTCTGGTGTCGGGGCGTGCGACGGCTCTGAATAAAACTTCTGATTCTTCCATCTATAAACTGCTGGCCGCGAAAAAATCTTCGATGCTGTGTCGTCGGAACCCACAAGGGGGTGATCCAGGCGAGCAGGGAGTTATACTGCTGCGAGACGATGTGGTGCCCGGCTGTGAGGGCCTCCGCTACTTGCGTGGCGTCGGAGCTCACGTCCCGCCCGAAGAGGAGGCGCCAAATGATCGAGAGGGTGAGCTGCGTCATCTCCCGTCCGATGTCGACTTTGGCGCCGTCGTGCCAGCTCGCGGCGAGGGCAGCTGCTTTTTCGGTAATCAGGCCGGCGTAGGAGGCCACATGGTCTCTATGGAAGAAGGGGAGAAAGAGCCGCCGTTGGTGGTGATGGGTCTCGCCCTCTGTATGCAACACGCCTTTTCCAAACACCCGGGATTCGCCCGGAGGGACTCGGATCTTCGTGTAGTTGTGTTGGTTGGTCACCAGCACGTGTTTGACGTCGTCCGGATGGTTGAGGAAGTACATGGCCAGATCCGGATGACGAAAGAAGAACTCGGCCATCCGTCCCATCGGGAGCTTCGCGACATCGCCATAGGAGTGACAGTTCAATAGAAAGCCGAGACTATCCTGTCGAAATTCTGGAAAGAATCCAAACCAACGAGAGACCGGCGGGCCGGAGAGTAATGTGGCGGGAATGGCCTGGTTTGTCATGCCTGATGCACCTTGTGCGACCAGCATACTGCAGTTACGGCGGGGGGCTGTCAACGATCCTTTGGTAGAACAGAGAGGCCCGAAGCATACAAGGAGCAGAGGACAAACTCGTGGGGTCGTTGCTTGAGCTTGCACCTCTCGGTTTGATGGTTTCAGAACGCAGTTCTCGCCTCGCCCGCGCGCGTGGGATTGCGTGGCTGCTCCTGCCTCGTTAGAATCCATCCAGGTTGATCGTTTCTCCGAGGCTCCCTAT
>JAQBES010000097.1:0-4333 GCA_032123755.1 Nitrospirota bacterium | reverse complement strand
CCCCGGATCCTGGCGTAGAGCCCCGGCTTGGCGGACTCGGGAATGCTCAGCGAGATCCCACGATGGAGGGCAAAGAAGTCCTTCACGTTGACCGCTCCCACCAAAAGGGCGATGCCGCCGAGACCGATCTGGATGGGGCGTGAGAGGCCGAATAGGAGAAACATGTTGAGCCAGGCTGCCATGAAGGCAAAATATATCAAGCCGCTGACGGCGACGAAGGTCCCGGCGATGAGAGCCATTTTCAGTCGATCGCGAAGGTTGACCAGCAATGACAATAGGAAGAGCAGCACCCACATCGCGCAGGGATTAAGTCCATCCAGCAACCCGATGACGATCGTGAACAGTGGAAGGCCCAGGTCCCTGACGCGAAGCTCGCCGAACCACATTGTTCGGATGCCTTCGACTGCGGAATGCGTGATGGTGTCTTGGTTGAGTCGGTCGAGCCTGGCACGGATCTCTATTCCGGTCGTGTCCGCTGAGAGGAATCCGACGATCAGCTCTGTGCCGATGAGAAAGGTGGGGACACCAATGTTGGTTATTCCCCGTTCGGCAGCCAGCATTGCGAGCCGACGCCGCGCGACTGAATTCTCAGCTACGTCGTAGATGGCGATTCGAAGCGATGGCCGCTCATGCTGAAGTTCATCGAGGAAGACCTTCGCGGCTTCGCAATGGGGACAGCCGGCGCGAACAAAGACTTCAAGATCCGTGACTGGTTCGCCGGCTTGGACCCCTGCCCCGCTCTCCAGCGCGAGCAGGACAAGGCAGATGCCGATCGTGCGGACGAATCCCCATATGTTTTGGTGTGGATGGAACACGATGTCGCGCTAGTTGACCGAGCCAAACGGCGTCCTGCTTCTGATATACGACAGCACATCCAACATCTGTTGGTCCGTCAATGTGCCGCGAAATCCGTGCATGGGAGTGAATAAGATCCCGTTGGAAATTGTGACGAGCAGCTCCCAGTCGGCCTTCGCGAGCAGGCTCTGCGATAGGAAATTGGAAGGCCGGAGGATCAGGTACTGCGCCTCGGGCCCATTCCCGTCCAATTTCTCGCCATGACATCGGAGGCAGTATTGCGTATAGACCGCTTGTCCCTCCTTGAGATACCCACGGCTGGTTTGCCCGATGGCCCAGGAACTGGCCAAGATGATCAGGCACACAGCACTGATAAAGCTAAAGCCTTTCATTACGGCTGCCTTTCCTTGTTGAGCCCAGTCAGTCCTGGACATTCATCCCTTCACAGACGGTTCTGATCCGGATCAGGAAATCATCGTCGCCTTTCAGGCCTGCGAGTCCCTGCGCAAGGGAGCCGACCAGGACTTTGACTATCGTCTGACAAGTGGTAAGGGGAGAGAGGGTCATGTCACTCGCTTGTCCGACAACTGCTCCACGCAGCCATTGAGCGTGCCGTACTTCGGATAGTCGGCTTCCGGGATCTCCACGCCGAAGGCTTTGTGGATCATGATCACAAAATTTAGAAAATCCATTGAGTCGATATCCAGCTGATCGCGGAAGTTGACGCCGGGCTTCAAGGCCGTCAAGTCTGCTTCCGGTGCGATCTCGCCAAGGAGACGAAGGACCGTCTGTCTGATTTCATCCGGCTTGAGCGGAGCGTTCATAGCTGCCCTGGTTCCTGCAATAAGCGATCGACGGCTGAAAGGAAGACCCCGCCGCGATGGCCGTCGGTCGCGCGATGATCCGCGGACAAGCTTGCGGTCACGACCGGTCTGGAGACCACCTGGTTCCCAATGACCCACGGGCGTTCCACCACTTTTCCGAAACCGATTAAGGCGACCTGCGGCGGATAGATCACGCCGAACACGGTTTCCACGCCCTGTTCGCCCAAACTGGTGACCGTGATGGTTGGATCGGACAATTCAGAACTTCGTAACGTCCCGGTGCGGGCTCGCTTCACGATATCCTGGAACCTGCTCATGAGCTCTCCAAGGCTTTGCTTGTCCGTATCGTGAATGGCCGGCGCGATGAGGCCTCCTTGCCGGAGGGAAATCGCCACACCGACGTGGATGCCGGGGCTCTGAACGGCGGTGTTTTCCTTCCACAGGGCATTCAACTCCGGCACCTGCCGCAGCGCCAGCGCCACGGCTTTGATCAGCAAGACGCCGTATAACAGCCGATCCGTCACCGGCCGTGTGAGGTTTTCTTCTTGGAGCCACGTCATAGCCCGGCCCAGGTCGATGGTAGTGCTCAGATAGTAATGGGGAATCTCCCGCTTCGATCGCGCCATGGCGGCGGCAATAGTCTGTCGCATTTTGGTCTGGCGATCGCTGGTTTCTCCGGCGATCGCAGAGGGGGCGGAGGGTTGTTGGCGTCGTGTCTGGGTGTTGCGTTGAATGTCGTCCAGGGTGATGGCGCCGCCGGGACCAGTGCCTTGAACAAAGGCGGGATCCATTCCTAATTCACCGGCGAGTTTTCGCGCCGCGGGCGAGATGCGAACCCGTCCCGGTTCTGTATCCGGTGCGGCCATCTGCGGAGGGGCAGGATGAAGCGATGAAACCGGTGCCTTCGGCGAGATCCGCTGCAAGGGAAGGGGGGATGCGGCGGCTTGAATGGTAGGTGTAGCCTGAGTTCCCTCTTCTCGGATGATTGCCATGACCCTGCCGACTGGAACGCGCTCGCCGGGTTTCGTAAGCAGTTGTTCGACGACCCCCGTGTGGAAGGATTCGATCTCGATCGCGGCCTTCTCGGTATCCACTTCCGCAAAGATCTCGCCCTTGACCACCCGGTCGCCGACCTTCTTTTTCCATTCGACAAGCGTCCCTTCGGTCATATCTGAGCCGAGGGTGGGCATCACAAACTCCGCCATCTTTGGACCTCGTCAACCATGAAACGTCGCGCGTCAATCGCTATCGTTCCTATCCAAATTGCGAAGGACCTATGACAAGATATCGAACGTGAAGGACTCTTTCCTTACCGTCCCATAAGACGATGGACCGCCTGCAGGATTTTCTCTGGCTGAGGCAGAGCCGCGTCTTCCAAGTGTTTTGGATAGGGAATTGGCACCTCGACGCTACAGACCCGGCCGACCGGGCCATCCAAATCATAAAACGCGCCTTCCATGATCTGTGCGGATACTTCGGCGGCAAAACTTCCGGTGCGCCACCCTTCGTCGATCACGACCGCGCGGTGCGTTTTCCGCACGGAGGTCAAGACCGTCGAGATGTCGAGTGGCCGGAGTATCCGGAGATCAACGACCTCGGCCGAGATGCCCTCATGGGCGAGTTGATCTGCCGCTTCAAGCGCTTTCCAGAGAGAGCCTCCGAACGTGATCAGCGAGATGTCTGTTCCGGCTCGTCGGATTGCCGCCTGTGTCAGATCAACGGGGAGGCCGCTCTCGTCGAGCTCGCCTTCGAGCGGGTACAAGTACGCATGCTCGAAGATAAAGACGGGGTCCGGTTCTTGGAGTGCCGCGAGCAGCATTCCTCGGGCGTCCGTAACGGTGGCCGGTGCGAGCACCGTGATCCCGGGGATGTGGGCATACCAGCCTTCGAGACTATGCGAATGTTGAGCAGCCACCTGCCGGCCTGCGCCGGTGGCCATCCGTACGATGAGGGGAATGCTAAACTGTCCGCCGGACATATGGCGGATCGTGGCTGCGTTGTTGACGATCTGATCAAGGGCGAGCAGGCTGAAATTCACCGTCATCACCTCTACGATCGGTCTCATGCCACCCAGAGCGGCTCCGATGCCGGCGCCGACGAAGGTGCTCTCGGACAGGGGAGTATCCCGGATGCGTTCCGGCCCGAACTCATCCAGCAACCCCTTGCTGCAGGCATAGGTTCCGCCGTACTTGCCGACGTCCTCGCCCATCAGAAACACGCGCGGATTGCTCTGGAGTGCTTCACGCAATCCAGCGCGAACGGCTTCACGGTAGGTTATCTTGGCCATCAATCCCCTCTCAGCCAGAGGCCAGGGGCGAGAGGGATGAACGGCATCCACCCATAAGCCTCTCGCCTCGCCCCGCTAGCCCGCCGGCTTCCCCGGCGTATACACGTCCTTCGTGAGATCCTCCAGCGGTTCCCACGGACCCATCTCGGCACACGACACGGCTTCTGCAATCTCGGTCGCAATGGCGGTTTCCATGTTGTCGAGGTCGGCATCGGTGAAGAACCCTTCGTCGCGGAGCTGTTGCTGGAAGAGGGCGATCGGGTCGCGTTGCTTCCATTGGGCGACTTCATCCTTTGTCCGATAGAGTTCCGCGTCGTACATCGAATGGGCACGAAACCGGTAGGTTCGGTACTCAAGAAGATACGGCCCGTGGCCCGCGCGAACGAAATCGACGGCTTTCCTCGTGGCTGATTCCACCGCGAGGACG
>JAQBES010000096.1:0-3868 GCA_032123755.1 Nitrospirota bacterium | reverse complement strand
GGTGCGGGTTGTTCGGGGGGACGGGCGGCGTGGCGGCGCAGATCGTGGCGCGCATGTCGAACCTGTGCGATGTGGTCTGGAACAACGAGAGCAAGGACTGTTTGCACGTGATCCCCTACTAAGGCATGCCGTCGACTTCGGTCGGCTGGAATCAAAAGGGAGAGGACAGATGTTTAGAATGAGCGAGGAGGAGACAAATGGCACTGTTTAGAACAGCTGAAATTATTAAAGCTTCAAAGCTGCCGCCGGAAGGCGTCAAACTATCAAGAATGATAGACGCGGTGTATTTCCTTCCGATTGCATATCTCGGAGTATTCGCGACGTTTCATATGCACTTCGACCTGCTGGCGGGAGACTGGGATTTCTGGATCGACTGGAAGGACCGGCAGTTTTGGGTGACCGTAACACCTATTGTGTCGGTGATGTATCCCGGGGCGATCATGTACTACTTCTGGACATTCTACCGGCAACCGTTTGGGGCAACGTTGTCCCTCACGGGGCTCCTCGTCGGGAAGTGGATCACGGTTGTGCTGGCCTGGTACTGGTGGGCGAACTTTCCAATGAACTTCGTCATGCCTGCCACCATGGTCGGCAGCGCGCTGATTCTCGACTGCACCCTGTTGCTGACCAGGAGCTGGATGCTCACAGCGATATTCGGGGTTTGGGCCTTCGCAATGATGTTTAATCCGACAAACTACGCTCTATTCGGATACAGCCATCAACCGCTGGTAATTGATGGTCAGCTGATGTCGCTGGCCGACTACATGGGGTTCACCTATGTCCGTACGGGGACACCTGAATATATCCGGATCATCGAGGTGGGATCGCTCCGCACATTTGGCGGACACACCGTCTGGATCTCTGCGTTCTTCTCGGCCTTCATCTCCATGTTGATGTTCACCATTTGGTGGCAAATTGGACACTTCGTTGGCCAATCGTTCTTCTGGGTCAAGGGCCGGAGAGGCAAGATGACTCGGATGAATGACACCATGGTCGTAGGCTCAGATGAGTTTGCCGCTCGACATGGTACGCCGGATGGGGTTGCGCCAGGGGCGCGAGTGACGGCGAGGACTGCAGCGACTACACTATCATAGGGGAAATCATGAACGCCAAAAACTTATTTAAAATGTGCGTAATCGGCTCGCTCGGGATGGCGACGCTGGGGCTCACCCTGACGTTCACTGCCTCTCCCGCTGCTGCCCACGGGGAACGTTCTCAGGAACCATTCCTGCGGATGCGTACCGCCCAGTGGTACGACACACGCTGGAATCCGCAGAAGACCTCCGTCAACGATGAAGCAATGCTGTCGGGCAAGATCCACATATCGGAAGATTGGCCACGGGCTGTGGTCAAGCCCAATCGTACGTTCATCAACGTGGGCAGCCCGAGCTCGGTGTTCACGCGTCTCAGCTCGAAAGTGAACGGGATACCGATGATGACCTCGGGCCCCATGGAGATCGGTGGGGACTACGAGTTCGTGATCAAGCTGAGAGGCCGGTTACCTGGTCATCACCACATCCACCCGATGTTGGCTGTCAATGGGGCCGGCCCTATTGCCGGGCCTGGGGGCTGGATGGATATCGCGGGCAATTATAAAGATTTCCAAAATCCGGTGAAGTTGCTGGTGGGAGGAACCATCGATACGGAGACCGCAGGCCTAGCGGCCGGGCTCTTCTGGCATGGCATCTGGGGTATTCTCGGATTCTCCTGGATAGGCTGGTTCATGATCAGACCGATGTTCCTCATTCGCGCCAGAGTGCTAGCGCAAGAAGGCGGGGACGCACTGCTAAATGACCCAGTCGACCGCTACGTGGCGTATGGCATGTTAGGATTAGTCTTTTTTATAATCGCGATCGGTTTCTTCGTGACAGATGGCCAATACCCTTATACTATCCCGCTCCAGGCGGGTGAACCAAAGATCAAAGCGACTCATTTGCAGTCGGACCTCACGATGAAGGTGCTCAACGCGGACTACGATGTTCCTGGACGCGCCCTTCGTATGACCTTACTGGTCACCAACAGCGGTGAGGAGCCGCTGAGGATCGGAGAGTTCACGACGGCAGGCATCCGGTTCCTCAACAAGGTCGGCGTGGCCAACAACATGGACCCGACCTATCCACCGGAGATCATGGCCACCGATGGCTTGAACTTGGAAGATGAGTCGCCGATCAACCCAGGCGAAACTCGAGAAGTCAAGCTCGACTCGAGAGACTCGCTGTGGGAAGTGCAGAGACTCATGGACCTGGTTCACGATCCGGACCAGCGCTTCGGAGGGTTAGTGATGTCTTGGGACGAAGCAGGGAATCGCCACATCAACAGTATTGCCGGTAACATCATCCCGGTCTTTACGAGGGCGACCCAAGGCTAAGCGTTTAAACACGTGCAAGCGTGAAGCCGATCCGCCACCGTCGCACGACGGGATGGCGGATCGGCTTTTTTATCGTATGAGAGGAAGGAAGTGGACCCCTCGGTCAAGACGCTATGAAAGCAAGGTTGAGAGAGAACCCTACACCCGTAAAAGAACGACAAGGCCACGGCTTTGCCTAGGAGCCTGTCCGACATTGATCTTTCTACTGCGGTGAACAATCCGTGACCATCAGCGTCCTGCTCGGCCCGAAAACATCCTCAACGTATTCCAGCGAATACACCTCCTATTTTTCCGTGCCTGCGGCCTCTCAAAAATATCCTATCGACACATGAGTCCTGAAGACCGTGAGCCGTGAGGCGGCCCGCAACAGGCCCAAAGGAGCCAACCCTCTCGTGACTGCACGGCACAGACGCGCGCAGCGGCCCGGATGCGTCACCCACGGCGATCGCGCACAGTCCTTGACCCCTGGCTGTGGTAGTACGTCAGGACTTACCTGACCCAGGGCTGCTCGCCTGAGCAGATTGAGGACGCCGCCGACGCCAGTATCCTGACGACATGAGAATCACCGGTCGGCTGAAACCATCTATGTGGACTGTATCTGATGCCTCGTGACGCTACGGAGTGAACTGCTGGCAGCGTTGTGTCTGGAGCGCAATGGGCGCCGGCCTCGGGCACGGGGAACGGATCGATGGGACCAGATCCCCCCCTATGACGTCGATTGCCGAGCGACCTGCCGACGCAGCCACCCGCATGGTACCCACCCACTGGGAGGGCGACCTGATCAAAGGCGCACGCCATGGCTCAGCCTTCGGCACCATGGTGGAGCGGACGCCGCGCCCGGCTCTCCTGGCACTGCTTGAGAGGACGAATGCGGGGCGTGCCTGCCTCGGATTCTTGGAACTTAACACCGCCGGTTTATAGATTGATGAAGAACTGAAGGAGGATCATATTGTTGACCTGATTGGCCATACCAGACAGGGCCGTGTTGATGAGTTGCATTTGGTAGCCGGCATCGACATTGAAGTTGGGGGAAAAGGTGTAGTTGATGCCTAGAAAAAACCGGTTTTGATCGAATCCAGATTCAGGGCCCTGACTAACTGTATTCAGATGGACGAAAATCTCGTCATAGGAGACGAGGGCAAGGACCGGGTAGACCGGTAGCGGAAAATCTATACGAAGCATGGTTCGGGCACGCAGGGATGTCCCGATCGCGTTTTGGATCCACCGCTCTTCGAGACGGGACCGGCTAACCAATTTGAATGTTGAAAACTTGTTGCTGTAGATGAATTGTTGGAAAATTCGATGTTCCTGGGTGTAATTCGGTTCGTAGTTGGTTACCCAGCCGTACCCCTGCCAGAGTGAGATTGTAGGTGTGAGTTGATAGCCGACGGCCGACCGAAGAATAAGTTGGTCGATTTGTGAGACATCGTCGGACAATCGTGAATTGGCCTCCATGAAGCCTTTCACCGGCCCCGCGATAGGAAAATTCAGATACACGGG
>JAQBES010000095.1:0-3784 GCA_032123755.1 Nitrospirota bacterium | reverse complement strand
CCAACGCTCCTCGCTACTTCTGATCGAAGGGGTACGTCTTGCAAAAGGACTTCATGGGGCATTGCCGACATAATGGATTTCTCGCCGTACAGCTGGTCGCTCCAAAGTCCATGATCGCCTGGTTGAAATCATACCCCTTTCCGCTTGGAATTAAGGCTTCCGACAATAGCCAGAGCTTCGCCTTCTGACTCTTGGGATCACCCTTCGCCATAAACACCCGATGAAGGACCCGAATCACATTCGTATCCAGGATCGGCGCATCTTCGTTGAATGCGAACGACCGTATGGCGCCAGCTGTGTAACGTCCGATTCCCTTGAACGACAGCAATTCCTCCGCTCCGCTCGGAAGACGGCCCCCATACCTCGCCACTGTCTCGCACGCGATACTATGTAATCGCTCCGGCCGGATATTGTAGCCTAGCGGATACCAGGTCTTCTTCACATCCGAGACCGGCGCATCAGCCAACTCTTCAAAGTTTGGGTAGCGGTCTAGAAACTCATGGTACTTGGGAATCACCCGATCGACCTGGGTCTGTTGTAACATCACTTCAGAGACCAGAATGTGATAAGGGTCGGAGGTCTTTCGCCACGGCAGATCACGGCCATGTTTCTCGTACCACTTCAGCAACCGAGCCTGAAAACGGCGCTTCGACGAGGCATCAACGTTTTGAGACTTCTTCGAGCGCTTCTTCCTGCGTCGAGAGGTTGTTCGAGAGCCAGAGGTGGTGGGCATCACAACGTCAATCCAATGTCGAAAGTTGGCGGCATTCTAGAAGTGCACCAACCGAAAATCAAATGGCAACCAGGCGAAGCAAGTGCTTCGGAGTTGTACCAAGAGTGGTCGCTGGATCCGACACTCGCCCGTGCCGTCTGTCTGAATTGCCCAAGCTTCCCCACCACTCTGCTTAATCTGAGTTACCGTCTGTTCACGGAGCTTCATTCGAATAGCCATCGCCAACTCTGTCCTCCCTCTACCTTTGGGTACCGGAAATCTCCAAAGATCTCTATTTCTTTGACAACCACTCGTTCACAGACTAGCCTTTCAGAAGGCAAAGACATAGTCAGGGAAGTTTCATCGTGAAGGCTACTTGTGAAACGAATGCCTTCTGAATGCGCCAATATGACGGAACAGAGACAGCACATTCGTTATCAGGTGGAATTCCCTGCTACATTCGTAGGTGACCATGCCGGAATAGGGATTGTCTACAACCTCGGGATGGGTGGCTGCAAAGTCGCGAGCGATCTTGCGGTACAGAGCGGCGCTCTCCTCGCCGTGCTCCTCAAGGTTCCGGAACAGACTAGTGCCATCACCGTTCGAGCCGCCACGGTCCAGTGGACCCTGGAACGCGAGTTTGGGGTAGAATTTCTTGAGATGCAGGAGTCGGAACGAACCCGCCTGGAGCAATTCCTTGCAACCCAAGTCAACATCGCCCCATAGGAATCGCTCAAAGCACAGCTATGGTCACCAGAAAGCATCCCAGATTTCCCGTATCACTCTCCAGCACCTTGGTCCATAACAATCGCTTCCGCCATGCCGGGTCCATCCGAAACATTTCGGCCAAAGGATGCCGCGTGGACAGTATCATCAGCCCCTTTACCGGCATGCAGCTCGCCATACAGTTGCATATTCCAGGTGAGCCCCAGCCGATCTTGATCGAGAATGCCGCAGTCCGTTGGTCCGGGTCAGCCGGGATCGGCCTGGAGTTCCTGACGGTGGCTCCCCCGCATCAAGACCGGCTGGACCGCATGATCCAACTACTCCAGCCCAACACCAGCATTCAATAGGCGACCGTCTCTGTAGTTGCATTTTACGCACTCGCCTCCGTATCCTCCGTCTTCATGGACCTCTCCCAACTTTCCCAGGCACAATTCAGAGAACTCGTGCGCGGCATCATCGACGATCGCCTGCGCGAGTTACTAGGTGATCCTGACCTCGGACTCCAGCTCGGCAATGACCTACGCGCCCGCCTGAAAGAGTCCTTGTCAAGTACGGGGAGACTGTCCGGCGAGGACGTCGCAGATCAGCTCGGTCTCCACTGGTAAGGACAACATGACCTGGTATCGTCTTGCCTATCGCCCAGCCATCCTCCAAGATCTTGCGGGCCTTGAGCCTTCTATGGCACAACGACTCTTGGACAAGACCAAATGGATCGCCTCCAATATCGATAACTTGCGCCACGAACCAATTGCACCGGACCTGCCGGGCCTTTCCAAATATGCGGTCGAGGACTGGCGAATTTTCTACTCCATTGACCGAGACGATCACCTAGTCGACATTCACGGCTTCGTTCGCCACAGAGAGCTCCGTTCATGATCACTGTCACAATTGCCGCCATCGCAAAGCTGAAAGCGATTCAAGTCAATCATCCTGAGGATCCGGTCGTCCGGATTTCCGTGCGCGATTTGGACGATTCACGTTTGAGTTTCAACATCACGTTGGAAGCGAACACCCAGCCTGACGACGACATTCAGCAGGTTGACGGCCTCACGATTGCGGTGAATCGGCGGAGTGCGCCACGGATGGAAGGCGTGACTATAGACTACACTGAAGCCGACGGGTTTCGCTTTCTGCACGATGGCGAGGGCGGCAGCCTGTCCCTCCTTACGATACCCACGCTCAATTGATGCATAAACCTAGCAGGAGGTGGAAAAACCCTTCAGCGCGGCAAAGCCTCTTTGCTTGCACGTTTGGCAAGAGAAGAACTGCCCTGCAAGAGGCTCAAACAGGCTGCCCAGCAAGGCCGCAGCGAGCGAAGAGACGAGGCGTACGCTTCGGTACGTTGAGCCTCTGAACGATGCGAGAACGAAGCTGGAGGCCTGTTTCAGCCTCTTGCTAACGGTTAGGTGAGTCGGTCCGGCAAAGTGGCAACATGCACCTGAAATTCTCCCCGCGTCACATCGTCGACATAGCGGCGCAGGGCATCCTTCACCACGGGGAAGGCGATCTCGTCCCAGGGAATCGCAGCGAGGGAGAACAATTGTACTTCGAGGCTTTCCTCACCCACTCCGAAATCGGGCGAACGCATCGGCCCTCGGAATACCATGTACGCCTGGCCGATGTGGGGGAGACTCAGGACCGCGAAGAGGCAGATACGCTCCACCTGAGCCCGCGCTTCCTCCAGTGTTTCACGAACGGCCGCCTGTTCAATACTCTCGCCGATTTCCATGAAGCCGGCAGGAAAGGTCCAGAGACCGGACTTAGGTTCGATCGCACGCCGGCAGAGGAGAATGTGGCCGTCCCACTCCGGAAGACAGCCTGCGACGATTTTTGGATTATGGTAGTGAATGGCCCGGCAGGTATCGCAGACGAACCGGGGCAAGTTGTCGCCGGCGGGAATTTTCTTCGTAACTGGGGCACCGCAGGTGCTGCAATAGTTCATCACTACACTCAAAACTCAGTTGTGTGATTGACTTAAATGGATAGCACAAAACTACGGTTCTTTGCACCCTGCCCGCGTGGGCTGGAGGGGGTTCTCGAACAGGAGCTCCACGACCTTGGCGTGCCCATGACCACGAAAACAGAAGGCGGGATCGCCTTTCGGGCTCCCTGGTCTACGATGTATTGGGTCAATCTCAAAAGTCACATTGCCAGCCGCGTACTCTGGGAAGTCGGACAGGCCTCCTACCGCTCGGAAGACGACGTGTACCGCGCGGCCTATAGCCTGCCCTGGCCGGATTGGTTCATGCCGTCACAGACCATCAAGGTCAAGGTGAGTGCGCGCCGCTGTCCACTCACCAGTTTAGACTTCATCACCCTCCGCATCAAAGACGCGGTCTGCGATAA
>JAQBES010000094.1:0-5448 GCA_032123755.1 Nitrospirota bacterium | reverse complement strand
CCCGCTGAGGCTCAACACCCATGAGCGCTTTCATCGCCTCATCAAAGCTTAATGGATGGAGCGAAATGGGAGGGGTAATCTTACCAGGGCTCTTTCGGTCAGCCACGCCAGACGCTCCTGCTTGCCATCCCACAGCGTTGGCAGCAGATGCGGTGGATCTGCGCGTCCGGGTAAATGCGCCAGCCCCCACAAGACAGATGCGGACCCGCCGGACCTTGCGGTCATAAGAAGGGACGGGTTTCCCGTCCGCACTCGCCGCAGACGGTTCCCCCCCGTCGGTGCAGGGCGGGCTCCCGCGCGTACAGACCCCCGAAGATATCGCATACGGCGTGCCGAGTATGGAACCCCTGACGCGGTAGGCGTCCCAGAGTCGTCGCTGTGTTTACATCCGGAACGCATGTCACGTTTCTCCGGCCTCTGCAAAACAAACAACCATTGTCTCGCAAGAGGGTAAGCGGAGATTCCTCCCTGATTTCGATCCACTCAATCGGGAGAAGACCCAAAAGAGAAACCGTGGGTTAGGCCAACATGGGGCGGGGACAAGATATGGCAAGACGGGATAGGAACGACCTCGAAGACATTTCGTTAATGCAAAGTCACACGGAGGACAAGCCAGGAGACCCATCATGATACTCGCAACTCAAGCTCGACTCTAAGATCGAAACCCCAGCCATCTGCGTGAGGGAACTCCTGGACGTCATCCAACACCCACGACGGTACACACTCGGAACCTCAAGGGACACGAGACTGACGCGTCACCTGGCGCTGAACTTGACTGCGCCATCTTTTCATTCTAAACTAAGTTCAACTAAGTCTACTAGAGGAGACATATGAAAGATCGTGCCGTCATCAATATCCATCATGCAAAGACTCACCTGTCCTCGCTCCTGACCAAGGTAGCCGGTGGGCAAGAAGTCATTATCGCCAAGGCCGGCACCCCTATTGCGAAATTAGTCCCACTGGATCACGGCATTCCTCGTCGCAAGCCTGGGTTCCTCAAAGGGAAAATCACGCTACGCTCAAATTTCAATGCACCACTCCCTGACGAACTTCAACAAGCATTTGAGAACCCCGCATGAGAATTCTACTCGATACCCAACTCTTTCTCTGGTACCTGGGCAACACCCCAGAGATGACCAAAAAACGACGAGCGCGCATTGACCAGGCTGATGAGGTCTACATCAGTGCCGCCTCGATCTGGGAAGCCATCATCAAAATCGGGCTCCGTCGACTCGAGGCCAACCCACTCGATCTGGTCGCCGGCATCCATGGCAGTGGATTTCGAGAACTCCCCGTCACCGCCCAACACACCCTCGCCTTGCACACCTTGCCAGATCTTCACCGAGATCCATTTGACCGACTCTTAATTGCACAAGCCCTGAGTGAACCATTATGCCTCTATACCTCGGATAGGATGCTGCCGTCCTATTCCTCCACGATTCAATTCCTCTGATCTCAACACTCCACGCACCTACCGACAGACCGTGTGCCCTCCTCGTACCCATGAGCGTCACTGAATCGATGCCCCTCACATCTACCAACAAGGGTGGGGTCGTCCAATAGATCTCCATAGATCTCCATCCCACCGCCCTCTTCACCTGTGACACCACAGACCTCTCATACGAGCTTTCTGAGCTACTTAGTGCAGATCCATTTGATATTGCCATCAGGATTTGGACGCATTCGCTTCAAGAATAAAGGGATGGACAGCTGTCCACGATGTGGAGCTAAGAAGATGACACTGTTAACGGGAAAAGCCTTGCACGCAGCGAAACGACGCCTGTTCGTCATTAAACACTCGCCCTATTCAATCAAAGTTGGAATAGTGCCCCCACCTGTTGCAGCCTCCAGAGCAACGAGGTATCCTTTCTTCCTATGGAACCCACCTGAAGGAAGGAGGACCCCTATGTTCCTCGGTCCAAGTTGGTATCTCCTATCCCTGCTCAGTGCCTTCCCTCCATTCTGGTGTTCATCTCAATTGGGGATCGACTGCTTCGACTGCAATCCCCAGGGGATGATTGACCACAGACAAGAAACACAAGAGCTTTACGACAATGACGCCGCTGATCCAACAAAGGCCTTCTTCCAGTATTCTCACGATCGTCAACAACGAACCAGCTGGTGGCTAGAAACGGAACATCGTCATCCTCAATCTATAGAAGAGTTTTTGCCCGAATGAGGAAACGCCTACCGGCGAAGAGCATCGATGCAGATCGGGATGGGTGGAATGACGAAGACCGACCTTGCGACTTTTGCGGAAACCAATTGGTCACCACATTGTTCCCTTGCCGAAACGACAACCCATACGAATCCAGAATCCATCCAAGAGTATCCCGACCCCGTCGGATGGCGAACCTGCCAACGATGCGCAGACGTGACCACAGCCGGCGATTACAGCACGCGCACTCAAATCTGCCTCTTCCATGATGGTGAAGGTATTGCAACCGACATGATGAGCAAAGTCATCTCGAACTTCGCACGCGTACGATCCGGACCTGGGAGCCCCTATCCAACCTACAGCTAGACTCCTTCCCTCACCATCGAGGAGGACCTGTCTGCACCCAATGCGGGACAGAGACTCACTCCTATTTCGATAGAAACTCCCACTGCCAGCAGTGTGAACGATTCAATAAGACCAATTCGGCCTCGGCACTTCGTTGGTCATCACTATTGTCCCGTTCACCCCCTCACAGTGGAGCACCCCCGTGTACTGTCCGCGCAAACACTGCGGCGGCCTTCTTGTCCCTACCGATGATGAACCTATGCCCATGCGCTGCATTACGTGCGCCAGACGCTTTTGCCATTCCAAACACATCCTGCCTTGGGCGCAACCAAGCCTCGGCTTATACAAAAAGGACAACGAGGATCCAAAAGAACAGGAAATGCAATTCCTGCTTAAGTTTCTCATTACTCCACTTAGATGGTGGACCACTGCACACAAAGAGACGCGGCACGCATCCTTACTGCTCCGCACCCGGGAAGATCCAAAGCGTGGCCCTGGAGCCCCACCCAGGACCACGACGATAGTAAGAAAGGACAATGACAGATGGTCTGGTGGTGCTGGATAATACTGGGACTCTCTATCACATTAGAAATGCGTGTGGATCAAATCAACTTGGCGCCTCTCGAGAAACTCTTCTCTGTGAACGAATGTCAGAATTTCATGGGGATGGGACAGGTCCGGTGCTCACGAGGCATCGTTCTTCATCTGTATAAGCATCGACAGACGCGACGCTATATCAACCTGGATGCTTACGGGAACGCGTATCGGTTTCGGTCAGGTTCCCAGGGACGACCACACACGTATGAGGGCATTGAACCTCATGAAGCCAACCACCATGTGCTCAGCGAAAAGCCACAGATCTGGACTTCGTCAAAGTGCTTACTTTGTGATCATACATAGCAATGGAGGGCATGATGACGAATCTTAGGATCTTGAGTTTGAAAGGGTTGGCTGTGCTGCCTGAAGGGACGATCAAAATCGATCGCGGATCGGACTGGGGCAATCCATTCGTGATGCATGGAGAGCAGGACCGAAATCGAGTGTGTGAGCTATTCGCCCAATACGCGCAATGGAGACTCAGTGTGGATCCAGAATGGCTCAAGCCGTTGCGCGGAAAACACTTGGCCTGTTGGTGCGCACCGAAACGGTGCCATGCGGAAACTTTAAGCACGTTGGCAAATAAATAACCCCCGAACACCAGCTTACATAGACTGGAGCCCTGCTCAAGGCTTCACTCGAGAATGCTTCCTCGGTGTACAACGCCTGAGACGAATCTGGCAGAACCTGCCTGCTACTCACCTGCAGATCACGGCCCATGCACAAACGAACTGTTCCGACGACTAGACCCTATCGGGGTTCTCACCACCGCGATGTGTACGACCCCTATCTGGACCACCTGTGCCGGCACTGGAATCCAAAGAAACCGGCACCATCTTCTCGAGACGACAATCCCCCACGGCAAAGAACACAGAGGCCCTCTGGGCAGTGATTCAAACGGAAGTAGCCAAAACCTGCCTAGCAACTTTGACCGTTTGGAGGACAACCGGATGCCCGAGAGAAACATCGTCATCACCCAAGAAGGGAACCGGCTTATACGTTGGCAGCATTTGCATAACCGATAAGACTATGACTTCAACAGATGCAGTCCGAATCGCGGGTGGGTGCAGTACGACACCCACCAGGACGTTTGGTATTTCGGCGTCTGAGTGAACCCTGAAGAACGCCTCATCGTTACCTACGCCGAAGGTGATGTCAGCCTGGTGGAATGCCCCACTCCTCTCCATTTCTACGACGAGCTGCAGCGGATACAGAAATTCTACGGCCCCCCATCTTGCGTGGCGGAGAATCTCTATCGGATACTGCTGGCCAGCAGAGGGATTCGTCTTCTTGTCCATCGCCAAAACCTCGCGGATTTCAGCTTCCTCGGCAAGTTGACAGTACCCTCCCGTGCCCTCACTTCGGTTGAACAGCTCGAAGCGCGATCGCTGCGCTCCAAGATCAAGCGCGAGCAGTTCCGTCGAATCCTCGATGCCCACGAACAGGAGCGTGAAGGACCGCAACTCACGCCCTCCTAGAAAACAAGGCGGCAGGACTTTATCGCAACAGGGAGAGAGATTTCATCACCCGAAATGTCCAGTCCTGCCAAAACCGCAGGCCGATTTTGGCGGCACACCGACGGCCATCAGGACCGTCTTGAGGAGATCAAAAAGACCGACCAGAAGATCGCCACACCTGCTAAGGAAGCCCTCTCCAAATTCACAGACAGTTTCGCAGATGCGCTCCGCCGTCGCGCCCAAAAGAAGCATGCGGGCAAAGAGTGCAACAGGAATCGCGGCGGAGAGCGCCACGTTACGCCTTAGTCCGCCCGCCACAAGCGCATTGACAGCGGCCACGATATGTTATAACATAAGTGTTAACATCGAAAGAGGATCCCCATGCTCGATTTAAAGATTCGCAAGGTCGGAAACTCACTTGGGCTTGTCCTTCCCAGGGAAGTCCTCTCCCGCCTCAAGCTCAACGAGGGAGATAAGATTTTCTTAACCGAAGCCCCGGACGGCAGCTACCGCATCACGCAGTACGATCCCGAGTTTGAGAAACAGATGGACATCGCCCGGGAAGGTATGGCCAAGTACCGCAACACCCTGCGGGCTTTGGCAAAATGAAAAAGCGTGTCTGGATACTGAAAGACTTCGTGCTTTCGCTGCATGAGGAGCTTCTCTCTGAACACGGCGGCGCCCCCGGTATCCGCGATGAAGGGTTGCTCGATTCCGCCCTTGCCCGACCGCAGAACATACATTCCTACGGCAACACCGATCTTTTTACGCTCGCCGCCGCCTATATCACCGGCATTATCCGCAATCACCCTTTTATCGACGGCAATAAGCGAACAGCCTTTATGACCGGATATGTCTTTCTCAGTCGAAACGGCAAAGAGCTGATCGCCG
>JAQBES010000093.1:0-6711 GCA_032123755.1 Nitrospirota bacterium | reverse complement strand
ATAGCCTGCCGCCAGCATACGACTCAATTCTTCGCGCTCCATGAGACTCAAGCGTCGGTATTGTTCCATGTGCAACTCCTTCGTTCCTGGAATGACCAGGATACTGGTGTTGCACTAGAACCTTGAACCCAGACTGCGACCATTACCAACGTTATGTTGCTGGGCGCGCCAACCGTCTCGTGGTCTCATTGAGGTCTGTTGTTGGCTTGCGTTGTGTTGATTGATCTGGCAAGCTACGTCCACATGGCTCTCAGAGCCTCCGGCGCCAAGTGGATGAGTCCACTTGCGGAGAAAATTATGACCCGCTTGGAGGGGGCTGTAGTCGGCTACACTTGCGGCACAATTCTTGTTCAATGGGCGAAAGGGCAAGCAGAGGGTACTGGGACGTTCGTCATCATGGAGTCAGGCGTCTTCATTCGGATCAACCTAAGGAGGCAGGTATGAAGCAGGGAACACAAACGATCGTGACGCTGGGCATCGCATCGGTATTCGCGCTGACCGTTGGAATGTCTACGGTCTGGGCCAATGAGCCAGGCTACGGCAAGGAAGGACACGGAGGCAGCGGGCATAGCTCGATGGGCCGACATGGCGCGAGCATGATGCACAACAGCACCGGCCACCTAATCCGGCATCTGCTCAAGCACGAACAACAAATCGGGCTCACGGCGGAGCAAGTGACAAAACTCAAAGACATGCAACTCAACCTGGACAAGACCCGTATCAAGACCGAAGCCGACATCCAGGTTGCGGAGCGCGAGTTGAAAGCCCTGACCGAAGATGAGAAATCCGACCTGGGGGCGATCGAAGCCAAGTTGAAGCAGAGCGGGGATCTGCAAGTCGGCTTACGCATGGTCTCCGTCACGGCCCGGCGGGAGGTGCTCGCCCTGTTGACTCCGGAACAGCGTGCCAAGGAGAAGGCCGAGCATGAGAAGGTCATGCAGCAGCACAAGGATGCCGGAATGGGTTACGGCAATCCTCACGGCGGCCCGATGAAAGCCAATCCGCATATGGGTGGCGATGCTGCACAGCCGGCCCCTCCATCAAGCATGAATGTGCAGTAGCTCTATCCAGGAAGCGCTAGAAGACTACCGGTCCATCCATCAGGGAGATGCATCATGAGAACATGGGGAATCATCACAGCGGGCGTCGTCGGATTACTGTTCGCACTGGGTTCCAGCGCCTGGGCCGACGATAAGGAAGGCAAGATCACGGACCTCGTCAAGGATGCCACGGTCACGATCGATCAGGCCATCAAGACCGCGTCCGAGAAAGTGCCTGGGACGGTGGTCGAAGCAGAACTTGAGAAGAAACATGGCAAGACAGTCTGGGAAGTCGAGGTCCTCGGCGCCGACGGGAATGTTACGGAAGTCCACATCGACGCAGCCACTGGCACCGTAATCGACACCGAGGCCAAGAAGGACGAAAAGAAAAAAGAAGGCAAGAAAGCGAAATAATCACGTCATGCCGAAAGAGCTGAAACTCAACAGCCGAAATTTACTGGTCGGTCCCGACCGGGCACCGGCCCGCGCGATGTTGAAAGCCGTTGGATTTACCGACGAGGACTTGTCCCGTCCGATCATCGGTGTCGCCAATACCTGGATCGAAGTCATGCCCTGCAACTTCCACCTCCGTCGCTTGTCGGAACGGGTGAAAGCCGGCATCAGAGCCGCAGGCGGCACCCCCATCGAGTACAACACGATCGCGGTGTCGGATGGCATTTCGATGGGCACCGAGGGGATGAAGGCTTCGTTGATCAGTCGAGAGGTGATTGCTGATTCGATTGAACTCGTGGCTCGTGGACACCTGTTTGACGGCGTGGTGGCACTCTCCGGCTGCGATAAGACCATTCCCGGCACCGTGATGGCCCTCGCGCGCCTGAACCTGCCGTCGGTGATGCTCTACGGTGGTTCGATTATGCCGGGACAGTTCCAAGGCCATGACGTGACCATTCAAGACGTGTTCGAAGCAGTCGGAAAACATGCGGCCGGCACAATGACCAGTGCCGAACTCAAAGATCTCGAAGACCATGCCTGCCCGGGCCCTGGTGCCTGCGGCGGTCAGTTCACGGCCAACACCATGGCAATCGCGTTCGAGTTCCTCGGCATTTCGCCGATGGGGCGGAACGGCGTGCCGGCCATGGATCAGCGGAAAGACGACGTGGCCTTCGAGTGCGGGAAGATGGTCATGGATCTGCTGAAGCGAGACCTGCGGCCCCGCCAGATCATCACGCGGAAATCGCTGGAAAATGCCATTGCTGCAGTCGCGACGACCGGCGGCTCGACGAATGCCGTGTTGCACCTGCTCGCCATCGCGCGCGAAGCCAACATCAAACTGAGTATCGACGACTTCGACAAGATCAATCGGAAGGTGCCGTTGCTCGCCGACCTGAAGCCCGGCGGACGATTTACCGCTTCGGATCTCTATGCGGCTGGAGGAACGACACTGGTTGCCAAGCGGCTGCTCGATGCCGGTATCTTGCACGCAAGCCAACCGACCGTGACCGGTCGGACGATCGGGGAAGAGGCCAAGGAGGCCAAGGAAACATCCGGCCAACAAGTCCTCAGACCCCTGTCGAATCCGATCAAGCAGACCGGCGGGTTGGTGATCTTAAAGGGGAATCTCGCACCAGGCGGCTGTGTCGTGAAGGTGGCCGGACATTCGATCATGATGTTCCGCGGTCCTGCGAAGGTGTACAACCGGGAAGAGGATGCCTTTGCCGCCGTGCAGTCCCACAAAATCAAAGCGGGCGATGTCGTGGTGATTCGCTATGAAGGTCCGTCTGGCGGGCCCGGCATGAGAGAAATGCTTGGCGTGACCGCAGCCATCGTCGGTGCGGGGCTGGGCGACTCCGTCGCGCTGCTCACAGACGGCCGCTTCTCCGGCGCCACCCATGGCCTCATGGCCGGCCATGTTGCACCGGAAGCCATTAAGGGCGGCCCCATCGGCGCCGTGAGGAACGGCGACATGATTGTCTTCGATATCGCCAAACGGACGCTGACCGTGGAGCTCTCGCAGAAAGAGATCACAGCCCGGCTCAAGAAAGTCAAACTTCCACTGCCTCGCTATACCTCCGGCGTGATGGGCAAGTACGCGCGTCATGTCTCGTCGGCCTCGGAAGGGGCCATTACGACGTAGCAGGATGCTGAAAAAGTCCGCCCTCTTTGTTTCATCGTTCGTGAACCAATTCCGGAATTTGTTGATCTGACGATCTGTTGAATTTCCGACCACTCATCAGATCAACAGATGATCAGATGCCTTCCACTTTACGGGTGTCGAGAACGCCGCTGGCGGATTTTGTTGAGATCCTGTCAGCCCGCATTACTCATGAAACTTCTGCTGCAAGCGCGGATACGAGGCTGTGACGGGCAGTCTCGCCGTTCAGCCCTTCGACATACTGCACGAGTATGCCTCATGGCTTGACGCTTCCGAGTGCCCGTCTCGCTTCGCGTCTGCACGCTTTCGCGACGAACCTTCATGAATAATGCGGGCTAAGCGCTCCGATAGAACTCCGCAATCATCTCAACGACGTAGGCCTGCTGCGCTTCTGTCAACTCGGCATAGATCGGGAGGGACAGCACCTCTTCGGCCGCTTGTTCTGAGATAGGAAAGGACCCCTTCAGATGTCCTAGATCGCGATAGCAGTTTTGGAGATGCATCGGGAGCGGATAGTACACTTCCGTGCCGACGCCTTTCTCTTTGAGGAAGGTGCGCAACTCGTCGCGCTTCGGCGCTCGCACGGTGAATTGATTATAGACATGAAAATTTCCTGGCACCGTTGGTGGAAGCGTGACGCGCCCCACATGCTTCGTATGGGCAAACAACTGCCGATACCGTTCGGCATTCCGACGTCTTCCCTCGGTCCACTGGTCAAGATACTCCAATTTGACCTGTAGTACGGCAGCCTGGAGCGCGTCCAATCGGCTATTGATCCCCACCGCCTCATGGAGATAACGGACCTGGCTCCCGTGAACACGAAGCATGGCCATGGAGTCGGCAAGGACTTTATCGTTGGTCGTGATGAGCCCCCCATCTCCAAAGCCGCCCAAATTCTTAGAGGGGAAAAAACTAAAGCACCCGGTGTCTCCCAGTACCCCCGCGCGCTTGTTTCCCTGGCCCGCTCCAATCGCTTGGCAGGCATCCTCAATGACGTAAATATTTTTCCGCTTGGCAATCTCATTGATCGCAGCCATGCCCGCACATTGCCCGAAGAGGTGAACGGGAATGATGGCTTTCGTACGGGACGTGATCGCTTGCTCAATGAGTGCCGGGTCGATGTTAAACGTATCGGGCTGAATGTCCACAAACACAGGCTTTGCGCCTAATCGTGAAATCGCGGCCACCGTGGCAAAAAACGTGAACGGAATGGTGATGACCTCATCGCCGGCTTTCACCCCCATGGCCATGAGAGAGAGCAACAGCGCATCGCTTCCGGAGGCGCAACCGATCGCGTAGCGAGACCCGATATAGCGGGCAACGGATTCCTCGAAGGCCACAACGCGCGGCCCTAGAATAAATCCCTGCTCATCACAGACAGTCTGTACCTCCGCCATAATCTCTGCACGAAGGGGTTGGAACTGAGCTTTCAGATCAAGCAACGGCACATTCATCGAAGCTGTTCTCCAGTGTGAATCTCAATACTCGGAGGACCGACAGGGCAGTCGTAACACTCCCTTCAATACCTGGCTCCTTGGCAGAATGCAAGTGGAGAATCAGAAGCGCCTGCTGGCCGACTTAACGGAAATCACGCCGCTGAAAAATAAGGCTGGCTGTGAAGAGGAGCACTGCCGTGTACGTCACTCCGTAGGCGACAATCAACATCAGGTCCGCACCACCTACTTCCAGATGGTGAACGACATGGCCCTTCAGGTTGAAACGCTCGAGGTTGGGCAAAAGATAATAGATCCCGTTCAAGATCCCCCGGCTGAGATCATCCATCTTCGCCCCGAATACTTTCAAATCTGCAGTGAGGTGTCCAATCGCATACATCGCCAGCGTGAAGATGGCGCTCAGGGTGGCACTGGTAAAGGTGGAAAACAGCAGGGCGACCGCAGTGATCACCATGAATTCGACGAAAATCAACGCCAGCGCCTTGAAGAGCATCCCCTCGATGGGAACAGCTTGAGCATAGAGCACCACCAACAGTCCCAGCGCCATGACCACCGTATTGACGAACAGGGTGATCGTGAGGCCCAGATATTTTCCGAGCAGAAATTGGTATCGCGCCACCGGCTTGGACACAATCGTGTAGATGGTCTTCTTCTCGATCTCCTTGCTCACCAGTCCGATCCCGACGAAAATGGCAATCAACACCCCAAAGAAATTAATACTCCCTAGCCCAAGATCCAGAATCAGACGGTGGAATTCCCCCAAGGTTAACCGTGACAGGAGCACAGAACTGCCGATCATGAACAGCGCAAACACCAGCAGATTGTAGAGCAGTTTGTCTCGCAAGTTTTCCCGAAAGGTATTCAGCGCGATCGACAGGATTTTCATGCGCGCTTCTCCGGCGGACTCCGGTGTTCTTTGACCTCCCGGATGAAGAGGTCCTCCAACGACCCCTTCTGAGGATTGAGTGACACCAGACAAGCCTTCGCCGTGCGGATAATCTCCAACGCTCCCCCCACTTGTTGTTGGCTCTTCAGCACCACCAGCATCCGATCCCCCTGCATGACCACTTTGTCGGTAAGCGGACGTAAGTGGTCCAACCCTTCAGGGGTCAGACGATCCACCACCAATTCCACTTGGTGACTCGCCCCTTGATCCAGCAAGTCGGTCACCTTGCCACAGGCCACGAGGCGCCCCTTCAGAATCATCGCAACCCGATCGCACAACACTTCGGCATCGTGCAAGATATGGGAGCTGAACAAGACCGTCTTCCCGGACTCTTTGAGACGCAAGATCAGATCGCGCACTTCCTTCCGCCCGATGGGGTCCAGCCCGGACATGGGTTCGTCCAGCACCACCAACTCCGGATCGTTAATCAAGGCTTGAGCGACCCCTACCCGCTGCAACATACCTTTTGAGAACTTCCTGAGCTGCAGATCCTTCGCATGCGTCATGCCGACAAGCTCCAAGAGTTCGTCGACTCGCTTGCTCAGAACAACGCCCCACAGCCCGAACAAATGCCCGTAGAACTCGAGAAACTCCCGGCTCGTGAGGTAGTCGTAGAAGTAGGGCGACTCGGGAAGGAATCCCAGACGTGTCTTGGCGCGAGGATCGCCCATGTCAAAATTGAATAGCCTGGCAGTCCCGCTCGTCGGATAGATCAGCCCCATCAAAATCTTGAGGGTGGTGGTTTTCCCCGCGCCGTTCGGGCCGAGAAACCCGAACACTTCTCCACGACGGACTTCGAGACTGAGACTATCCACCGCGGTCACTCGCTTCCCCCAGAAACCTACGCGGAAAATCTTGGAGAGTTGCTCAGTCTGTACCACCAGATCGGAGCTAGGCGTCATGGCTCACTCCCATGTCCTAGGAAAACTGTAGGCAGGTGGTGAACGTTTGAAAAACGTGCGCAGCCGTTCCGGATGAGTCGAACTGGAGACCGAACCGGTCTTGGGATCCAACTGATAGTCTCCTCCGAACGGTTCCTGTGGCAGACTCGGAAGGGCTCCCGCCACCACAAGATCCGTGAGTGTCACAGGGAGGGCCCTATATTGCATCCGATAGGCTTTCACCGCTCTCTCCAGCATGAAAAGATCCCGTTCGATG
>JAQBES010000092.1:0-2866 GCA_032123755.1 Nitrospirota bacterium | reverse complement strand
CAGCAATGCCGTCCACAACTGCCATTGGATCGCATTCTTGCTGTGCCCAAGGAAATCGCTGAGCTTAAGCACCTGCTTGATCTGTTTGAAGGTAAGCGTCTCGCCAACCCCATCTATGCCGGCGGTGGAGTCATCGGATATCCTCAGTGCTGAACCTATCAAAGGAGGTTGGCATGAGGAAGGGCAAGAGGCTGAGTCATGATGTGTGGCGTGGGTTGATTGAGGAGCAAGGCGCCGGGGAAGAGACGATCGCGGCGTTCTGCCGAGAACGAGGGCTCAAAGAGCATAGTTTCTATCGCCACAAGCGTCGGATGCGTGAGTCGGGTGTCGCGGCCGGCTTTCGCGAAATCCCTTTGGCGGCTCGCGGAGCTATTCGGGTGGTTGTGAACGCCGAGACGAGCCATGTCGAGGTGGAATGCGGGTTCGATGCTGCGTTGCTGCGTGAGGTGGTGCAGGCCCTTCGATGAGCCTGGCGATCGGCGCAGCACAACGGATCTTCGTGTACCGTGACGCCTGCGACATGCGCCGGTCATTCGACCGGCTGGCCGCGATGGTGGAGCACGCACTGCATCGCGATCCGATGCGGGGAGACTACTTCGTGTTCGTGAACCGACGGTGCACGATGCTCAAGCTGCTGTACTGGGACGGAGATGGCTTCGCCATCTGGTTCAAGCGCCTGGAGCGGGGGCGGTTTCGGCTTCGAGACCAGGACGAGTTGGATCGAGCGGAGTTAAGCTTACTCCTTGAAGGAGTCGTCGGAAGCGATTTGCGTCGATTGCCTCGCTACCGGAAAAAGATCGCATAGATGTACGATTCTTCGGGAAGTGGCGCCCGTTTTTTAGTAGGGTCCATGGGCATGGCAGCGGCCCTGGAAACACTACAGGAACAGATCCGGAAGAGGGACGAGACGATCGTTGAGCTCGACCGGCACATCAAGCGTCAGCAGGCCACGATCGAGCGTATGGAGGGCCAGATGGAGGACCTGCTCCGGCGCCTCTACGGGCGCCGGAGTGAGAAGCTCGACATCAACCAGTTGCTGATGGATGGGCTCATCCTGAACGCAGACGGTGAGGCCCGTGCTGCCGAGCCGCCCCCGCCCTCAGAGACGCCGGTGAAACCCCGGGCGAAGGGCAAACACAACGGCCGTCGTCCGTTGCCCGATCACCTGCCTCGTAATGAGATCATCGTTCCCGCCTCCGAGGAGCAGAAGATCTGTCCGATTACGGGCCGGCCGCGGCCCTTTATCGGCTATGAGGACAGCGAAAAGCTCGAATACATCCCCGAGACCCTACAGGTCAACGTCTACAGGCGTGAGAAGTACGGCAGCCCGATGGGCGCGGAAGAAAACGGCGTGTTCACCGCGGCGCTCCCTCCCGCGGTCGTGGCCCGCTGCTCGGCCGATACCGGTATGCTCGCGCATGTGGCGGTGGCGAAGTTCGACGACCATCTTCCGCTGTATCGCCAGGAGCGCATCCTGCTTCGTCAGGGGGTGGATGTCAGCCGCAAAACCATGGCCGGCTGGCTCAGAGGCGTGGCTGCGGGGCTCAGCGGGCTTTGGGAACTGACCGCAGAGCGGATTCTGGATAGCGGCGTCGTGCTCCACGATGACACGCCGGTTCACATGCTCGACCCCGGTGCCGGGAAGACCAGGGAAACACGCCTGTGGGTCGCCGTTTCCGGCGCCGGCCCGCCGTTGGTGCATTTCACCTTCAGTCTGAGTCGCAAACAGAAAACCCCGAAGGACTTCTTTGCCGGATATACCGGAGCCCTGATGTGCGACGAATATGCCGGGTACGCCAACGTGGACTGCGCTCGATTGCTCTCGTGCTGGAGCCACGCGAGGCGATACGTGGAAAAGGCCAAGACGGTAGAACCGGCCTTCGCCACCGAAGTCCTCTTGGAGATTGCGCGGCTCTATCGCATCGAGGAGAGGATTCGGGACGCATCGGATGCCGAACGACTCACGGTTCGACAGACCGAAAGCACAAAGCAGTTGGATGTCGTTTTCGATCTGCTCCAATCCCGGGAGTTCCGGCCGCAGTCCCCCATGCGCAGGGCGGCGCACTACGCACTGAACAATCGCCAGCGGTTGACGCGTTTCACGGAAGACCCGCGCCTGCCGATAGACAACAACGCGGCGGAACGTGCAATCCGTCGTGTCGCGATCGGACGCAAGAACTGGTTGTTCCTGGGAAGCGAAACCGGTGGAAGGAGCGCAGCGATCCTGATGAGTCTGCTCGGAACATGCTGGGCCAATCGCGTCAACGCATGGGCATACCTAAAGGATGTGCTCGACCGATTGCCCAACCTGCCCGACGGGCGCCTGCCGGATCTGCTGCCGCCCACCTGGATCGACAGCCATCCCGAGGCACGGTTGCCGAAACAGGACTAAGCCAGACTATGGGGTTGGCGAGACGCTTACGGAATGAGTACCATGCAAGATTCACCGATAAGATTCAGAGCTGGCTCGATAACGGATACGGCAAGTGCCTGCTCCGACATCCACGGCAACAGGAGATCGTGGCAACCGCGTTTCATCATTTCGATAGTGATCGCTACATTCTGGATGAGTATGTCGTGATGCCAAACCATGTGCACGTCATCGTGATGCCTGCCGATACTGAAGAGCTGAAGGACATCCTTCATTCATGGAAATCATTCACGGCCAACCGGCTCAACGAAGCGCACGGCGGAGTCGGGGCGTTCTGGATGGACGAGAACTTCGATCATTGGATTCGCCATGACGGCAAGCTTTCTTCGGCTGTCCGATATACCGCCATGAACCCCGTGAAGGCCGGTCTCGCCACCCAATGGTCGGATTGGCCATGGACCCGAGTAGGTCAGGCATTCCTGCCTGACCTGGAGC
>JAQBES010000091.1:0-6141 GCA_032123755.1 Nitrospirota bacterium | reverse complement strand
GTCGTCCCACTGAAACATGAACGCGATGTGCGTGTCGTTATAGAGCGACTTCACCCAGATATCGTCGATCCGATTCACGAAATTTCTCGGCTTATGGGTGATCTGACCACCCATCGCAACAAACCGCCTGGCCCGATTCTTCCACGATTCGTGCTCTGGATCTGCAGAAATCTCTCCTACGGCCAACCCCGAGGACACGACAAAGTTGATCTTCGGCTTGTCCGCCGATGGATCGATCGCGAGGGGTTTTCCATCTGCCTCTCGCTCACAGAGCGAGTTCACAAAGTTGGCAATGTGCCACCGCTCTTCGACCGTGGTGTTGTCAGCGAACGAGGGCATCGGAGTGCCGTTAACCCCGGTCGAAAACGTCCGGAAGATGTTCTTGACGTTATAGGGGTCTTGCCGGCTGCCTCTGAAATTCCAACATTTGTGCCAGTCAGCCGGCTGTATCGAGAATCCCCAGTCGTCTTTTAGATTGAAGGCATTGCCGTCACCACGTCCGTCAACGCCGTGACACTCGACACACTTCTTCTCGACCACGAGCTCTGCTCCTTTTTTCAGACTCTCCTCCGTCGGGGCAATCGGCGTCAGGTCGCCCATCTGCAACACGCTCTGTGACTCGGATTCCTTGTCGGTAAATTTTCGATCTTTTACAAGCTCGGTGGTGACGAAGGACAACACTTGGAGCCGTTGCTCTTCCGTCAGAATACCTTCCCAGGACGGCATGGCGGAGCCTGGCAGGCCGTGGGTGACAGTCTCGAAGAGATCGTTCTGGCCTGGAGTGGGTTTCTTGGCATCGAACAATGGCAACTCGCCGCTAGCCGTGTGCCGAATCTTGAATGTCCCCTGGTTGAAATTGCGGGGACGCGGCCAGAGACGATCGGCGCCTGGTCCATCGCCCGCGCCATCGACCCCGTGACACCACACACACTTGGTGAAGTAGACCCGCTTTCCTGCTTCGATCATGTCGGCAGAAGGCTCAGGTGCTAACGCGCCTGTCTTGAAGCCAGCAGGAAGGGTATTTTGAGCAAAGGCCAAGCCTCCGGTGCTTCCGGAGACCAGGATGATTCCGAAGGCAGTCGTGAGGAGCGCCCCCGCCTTCAGACTAAACGAATTCTTCATGATCTCCCTCATGTCATAAATCCAGATCGGCTATACATCTCAGCGGATACCTAGTCCCAGGTTCGGGGGTAATACCCCGTGTGCCAATATTCGAACAAGACGACTTTCCAGATTTCGTCCACAGTCAAATGCTGTTCCCACGGCGGCATCACAGAGGCCCAGGGGCCTGCTTCGTTCGGCAAACCGATTCCACCCTTGGACACACGCCAGAAGATGAACGTCTCCTGTAATTGCGCAATCGTGCCAGGATCGGTAAAGTTCGCCGGAATCGGATTGAACGCGAAGGCATGGAGACCGCGTCCGTTCAGATTATCGCCATGGCAGAAGTGGCAGTTTTGGTAGAAGATCTCTCCCCCCTCACGCACATACTTGAGGTACCCTTGAGCATCCTTATCCCAGGGGTTGGCATTCGGCTTCATCAAGCGGCCCATGCCCTGTTCCACAGTCATCGCATTGCTATAATCCTGATCGTACTTTCCTTCAAGATTGATCCGATAGGGGTTCTGCGACGTTTGCAGTGTGTAGGTCTTTCCATGCACCTTCGTGCTGGCTGGTGGCGCTGGATGCACCGTCCGCAACTCAATCGGCTCCTCTGATTTCGGAACCATCGCGTTGTATGAGAACCCGCCGATCAAAAGTGGCAGAACAATCAGATAGGCATAACGCAATAGCCTCTTTCCCCCGGCCTGGGCATCCAAGATATTCATGATCGGCTGCTTAAACTTCTTCCAATCTTCTTCGTTCGCAGAAACCCACATGAATATGGCCACGAGGGAGACGGTCCCATACATCGCACGAACGCTGAACGGAATCGGGGGATACACACGAAACTTCAGATACAGGAGAATGAACGCCCACATCAGAACCCCCTGCCAGAACCGCGGAAACGCCTTTCCCATGGACGCCATCATATAGCTGATCCCTGTAAAGCCCGCCACGAACAACGTAAGTTCCAAGATCACTTGGACCGGCATGTAACCCTCAAGTAGGCGCACCGTGTTTGACGGAACGATACCCACGGTCATTCCGGCAAGCAGGAGTATTCCAACGACCCCTATGAGTGCCCCGACTGACATTAATGCTTTCATTGGTGAACTCCGTTTGCTCGACAAAAAAGAGAGCTAGCCACGATTATGAAACCTTCGGTGGCGGCGAACCCGCTTTCACCTGCGACAGATAATCGACGATCTTTTTCAGCGCGCCGGCGCTCAATTTCTGCCCGAAGACCTTCGGCATCAAGTTGTCAGGGAATCCTTTTACAACGTACGCGCTGGGTGATACCACAGACTCCATGATGTACTCTTGGGTGTTATGCGCGGTCCCCTTGTAGGCTGGATCCTTGATTCGGTTTGGTGCGTTCGTCCCCTCTTCCAGCAGGGGACCTTGCTTGCCAACCGCGCCAGGAATGCCTGGAATTGTATGACACATGACACATTGCGCCTTGGCAAAAATCTGGTCGACCGTCTCGGTCCCATCCGCCAAGAGCGCACTGGCCGCACCTGCCGGCGCATCTTCCTGCTGTTTAGGCCGGTCAGCCTCAGGAACAAACTTCTCATACGATTTGATAATCTCATCGTATGACGGAGCGTCACGCCCTTCGCGGACCCACAACCAGGTGTCCACGGCCGCCAACTCAGGAAGACTCAACGAGATCGGTGGTTTGTGAATGGAAGGCATCGGACTTGTTTTATCGTTCGTACCCTTGACGCCGTAGCCGACAACGACGTAACAGCTCGGGCACGCATGGGACTCAGCGATATACTCCTGAGCCGTTTCCGCAGTCCCCGCCCCTGGGAATGATTCCTTTTCATCATACTCTCTAGCCTGCGGCTTGCCCTTACTATATTTGGGGTCTTCTAACCGCTCCTTGCCCGCTCGCTCCGGGAGGCCCATCAAGTTGGGAGCACGTTCACCGAGCATCCCTGCGTGGAACGCGTGACAGAGGGGACACTGGCCTTTGCCGACCGCGCCCTGTTCTTTGTTCTTTCCAATTCCACCGAAAATGATCTTTTCACCTTCATCGGCAAGTTGCTGGGCAGTCATCGAGCTAAAATCAAGTTTCTCTTCCTTAGGAGGAAATCCACCTTCGACCTGCGGCAACCAATTCCCATATCCAGAGAGGCCGGCGGCAACCAGGAACATGAAGCCACCGATCTTGAGCATTGCGGCATGGTTAGGGAAATAGATCCCCATCATAAAGCACAATGCAGTGATAAGGACTAAGGAGACCGGAAGCATCCGGTTCGCTTCATAGAAGCTCCCCTTATAATGCGCAATGGCCAACAACAGCATGAAGGCGGCGATCATGCCGATAAAAAGCTTGAACGTCGCGCGCTTCTTTGCAAGAGGATCGCTGATGGATACCAGGGAGTACACGAAAAGACCGGCGATAAGCGCGAATAACGGCCACCCTATCGTTAGAGCTTCCTTTATCAGATCGCCCACGGATGTAACCTCCTGAGGTTTGTGTGCGAGGGAGGCAGGTTCTTCATGCCTCCACTCCCCCAACCAAGATCATAAAGATGATTAGTGGCCTCCGGCCGGCTGCGGTGCGCCGCCCGGAACCTCTGCCTTTGCCTCAACAGGCGCCTTCTTCATCCCGAGGCTTCCCAGCCAGAAGACGAATAGGATGCTGACCCAGAAGAACAGCACATTAAATGAAATCATGTTCGCTGCAAAACCCACCGTATGCGTATAAGCCCAAGGCGAGTTATCCCGCATAATCTCATTCACGTGCCAGAATAATCTGACCGAAGAGCGTATATACCCCATCAAGCCCATCATCCAGGTAAAGGCGGTTGCGAGCATGATCAACGCATATTGCGATCGAACGGAGATCTTGCCCCACTCAATGGCCCCCATCTGCTTAGCGCCCTTCATCATGGCGGCATTCAGCGGAAACATGAAAAAGAGACAGGATAGCGTCGTGGCAACTTGAGGCACTGAGAGACCCACCCGCACGTTTGCCGGGATGTAATATCCGTAGATCGCCAGCCAGATGATGTTCACATAGGCGCATCCGAAGAAGACACCCATGAAGATATTACCGAACTTCGACCAGGATACCGTCGAGAGCTTATTGCCTCGCATGTACCAGACGAAACTCAAAATGGTGGTGGTGATGATCACGTTAATTCCACCGTTCTTGGCTGACATCACCCCGTAGTTTCCCAGCACCGGGTGCTGTTGGCCACCCATCGCCTTGAGCTCCGCTGGACTCATGACGATCGTATGGGGGGTAATGAAAACCAGGAAACCGCAACAGAGAACGAATACGAGATACTTAATATAGCGTTGATATTTCTCGGCACCGCGCATCCGACCAAGCGCCTGCCAGAGATAATAGTTCGTGCTCAGGAAGAGGATGCCGATCATGGTGGCTTGAATGATGAAGAGCCAAGCCAGGAGACCGCCCATGAGCGTAATCCCCATCTGTTGACGGTAGGCATACACTTCACGCATCAGCCAGTACCCGGCAAATGGCAAGGGAATCAAGAACGCTACACCGAGCGCCATGGCAATATAGCCCATCCAGTCATAGTGTGCACGATCCTCATCGGTCTTGGAGGCCAAGAACTTGTACGCCGCGTAAGCCGCCACGACACCACCGCCGAACGCCATATTGCCCAAAATGCGATGGACGTTGAGCGGATTCCAGAGGGCGGTATGAATGACGTGCCAGATGTTCCCCAGGTAGCGGCCCTGCTCATCGACGCCGGCCGGCGACATCATGAAACCGATCCAGGAATTGGCCAGCATCATGAGCAATGTACCGATCACGTTCAAGACTACGGACATGCTCAAGTGAATCCACTTGAGGAACCCGTCTGTCATCTTGTCCCAGCCGTAGTAGTAGATGTACAGAGTTCCGCTCTCCGCCACAAACATCAGTGCATAGATATGCATGACCGGGCGGAAGATACTGGATAAGTAGCCGAAAAATGCAGGATAGAGCGTCAGAAAGGTGAAAATCAGGATACCGCCTAGAATCGCGGTCAGCGAATAGGCCGTCAGACTGATCTTGATGAAGTCATGGGCGAGTTGGTCATACCGCTTCGCCATAGCCTTATCCTTCGTCGTCATCCCCATGAACTCAATAACCATGCAGAAAATTGGGACCGCGAGCACAAAACTTCCGTAATAGAGGTGCTGCTGGTTCGCAAACCAGAGCAACACGCGGCTCTCAAAGTTGTACCGTGGATAATCTTTAGGACCATCAACGGTCTTCGGAGCAGGGGCACCGACGACGATACCCTCTGTCTTATAATAGACATCTCGCCCCTTCTCGACCGTCGCCTCACCCTCCTTCTTCACCGCATCAGGTGCATCTGCGCCAATTGCCAGTGAGGGAAGCGATACAGCAATGGGAAGTAGGAGAAGGCCAACCATCGCGCAAAGCGCCATGATTGAGAACAACTTCTTCCCGGCTACACGGCCCATGAAATACCTCCTTGATGCATTCCGAAAAAGAGTCATACCATTTATCCCCTGACAGCCCGAATCGGAGCAGAACAATTACCAGGCTCTACTTTCGGAAAAGGTACCAGTAGTCTAGCCCCTGCGACTCCATCAGAAAGTGGTCGACTGCCGTAAAATACGCGATGCAGATGACTAAAGACACCACCACGTAGACAATTGTCATACCCATCGCCTTCCCTCCCTCAGACCTTGCGGACGTTCAAGAAATCCCAGCGCCTTAGCGGCCCTGCTCAGCAGGGGCACTGAATCCCGGCGAACCAATAAAAAAACCCCAGCCCCGCCGCGCACGTAATGTAAAAAATCATCTTGCCGATCTTGACCTTTAGTTCGCTATCCACTGTTACCGTGGCCATCGTGTCTCCTTCTACTGATGCAAATAATACGTCTCGAATCAGCTCAGCGAATTTCTTGACACACCGGTATCCGTATGTTATTCAAAAGTCCTTGCCGCACATGAAAATTCAGGGGAAACTCCATGAAGAGAAATTCAAAAGTGTTCGACATTATAGTTTTGGTCGGTATGGTTGTCAATATACTTTT
>JAQBES010000090.1:0-14449 GCA_032123755.1 Nitrospirota bacterium | reverse complement strand
CGCGCAACGCGCGGTCGCGGACTCCCTTCGTTGGACGCGTGCAGTGAGAGATCAATCAGCCCCCATCCCTGAAGTGATCACGAGGAAGCTTGGGGGGTGCGTCTCATCCAATGGCCGCACGTAGACCAACATGGGTGCTCTTCCTGGTGAGAAAAAGCAAACGAGCTTGTTGATTGCTGATAGCAGATGGAAGATCGCGGATGGTGGGGGCAATGGGCGATACGTCAGGAATGAAGGCGCAGACTGTTTGTCTGGTCTATCTGGTCTATTTGGCCTGTATTGTTGGCGGGACCGGCAAATCTAGCATGCGAACCAAAGAAACCAAAGAGACCAGACAAACCAGAAGAACAAGTGCGACATGCAGAGTCTCGTCCGGAGTAGAATCCTGACTCTGATAGTAGCCTCACCCGGGAGACTTCAGCGATGCTCGCGACGCCTGAGGCAAATCGTCGGAACCGTCGTCAGGCGCTCATTGTTGCGATTTTGGTGGCCTGGGCAACGGGATTGTTGGTCTGGCTCTCCCCTGCCCTGTGGCTGCTGCTGGGACTGAGTCCCTTCGCCTACTGGTGGGTCCGCCGACGGTATCTCCGTCGGATGGCGGTGCTGCAGCAGCCGTTTCCTGATCATTGGGAGGAGATTCTTCGTGAGCAGGTCGCGTTTTTCCAAGCGCTCGACGAGGTGAAGAAGGTCCGGTTCCGGCAACTGGTGCAGATTTTTCTCGACGAGGTGCGGATCACGGGCATTCGCACGAAGGTCGATGCGACGACGCGGGTACTCGTGGCGGCGAGTGCGGCGATCCCTATCTTTGGGTTTCACGATTGGGAGTACCGCCGGCTCCGTGAGATACTGATCTATCCGGACTCGTTCGACGATGCCTATCAGAGCACGGGCGGGTCCGAGGAACATATTCTGGGGATGGTGGGCCTGCACCATTTGAGCGGGGTGATGATTCTCTCCAAGCCGGCACTCCTGGCAGGATTCGCCCCTGAAGCGGGCACGCACAATGTGGGGGTGCATGAGTTTGCGCATCTGTTTGAGAAGGAAGCGAGCGAGTATGGGCTCCCGCCCGAAGTGCCCTGGAGGGTGGTTCGGCAGTGGGTGCGGTATGTGGCCCGGGAACTGGCTCGTCCATCACGACATGACCCCGACATCAACCCCTATGCCTACACGAACGAACATGAATTTTTCGCGGTCCTGGCCGAGTATTTCTTCACGTCGCCAGAACTGTTGAAACGTCGAGACCCCGCCTTGTACGCCATGCTGCGGGGTCTCTTTCACCAGGACATGGAGTCGCTGTTTCCGTCGGTGCCCCCGCGCGGCCAAGGGGTCGACCACAACGCGCCCTGTCCCTGCGGCAGCGGCAAGAAGTACAAGCACTGTTGTCTTGCGGTGGAAGCGACGAGCGAATAGCGATCAGATGGCGTATGGCTGATGTAGGAACAAAAATAAGAAACGTGAAACGAAGAGTAGCGCAGGGTTCGTTGCTTGACTTGTCACTTCGGCGTAGCGCCCTTCCCTTCGGAAAGGCCAGCTGTGTGCTTGTTTATGGTATAGTTTCTCAAACAGGGAGGTGTCTCATGCACAGGACGGCCACCATCATCGCGGCCCTATTGGTCGTAGGGCTTACACAGGCAGCTGCCGCAGCCGACGCATCGAGCTCTTCCGACAATCGTAAGACAGAGGAGAGTAAAGGCATCACCGTGGATGACCTCGGGCGGGGGTTGAAGAGCGCGGCCAAGAATATCGAGAAAGAGATTCCCAAGATCGGGTCTGCGATTGGGAACGCGGTCAAGAAGATCACAGAGAAGGGACCTGAAAATCCGTCATCCAAAGAGTCCGTGAAGGAGAACAAATAGATTCGTCGCTACGTCACGACACTCTCTAGTAGATCCCTCCAACGGCCTACGACGAGCCCCGGTGCGCAGAATACGTTTCCCCCGTACGGCCACCTCAGTCTATTCCTGCTCGGCCTGCGAGCATTGACCGCTTCTTTTGCCTGATTGTTTGGTCGAAGGAGGAAGCGAATGATCGCGATCGGCGGATTGCAAGAAACAGGGGCAGGTTCTGCCCCTTCATATCCTTAACGTTTTAACTTGCTAAAAATCGCTCGAGGAACGTCGTCGAGACGTGGCCCTTTTGGAAGTCTGGGTCATTGAGGATGCGTTTGTGCAGCGGGATGGTCGTCTTGATGCCTTCGATCACGAATTCGTCGAGGGCTCGCCGCATGCGAGCGATGGATTCCTGCCGGTCTCGTCCATGGGTGATGACTTTTGCGATCATCGAATCGTAGAACGGGACGACCGTCATGTTCGATTCCATTGTAGAGTCGACGCGTACGCCGAATCCGCCTGGCGCGCGGTACTTCGTGATGATTCCTGGGCAGGGCGTAAACTTTTCCGGGTCTTCGGCGTTGATGCGACATTCGAGACTGTGCCCGTTAAGCTTGATGTCTTGCTGCTTGAAGGAGAGGGATTGCCCGTCGGCGAGCCTGATCTGCTCCTTGATGAGATCGATGCCGGTCACCATTTCGGTGATCGCATGTTCCACCTGGATGCGGGTGTTCACTTCCATGAAGAAGAAGTTGTGGTCCTTATCGAGCAGGAACTCGACGGTGCCGACATTCCGGTAGTGCACGGCTTTGACGACTTCGATGGCGACGCGGCAGATCTCCCGTCTGAGTTTCTCGTCGACGGCGGGCGATGGGGTCTCTTCAAGCAGCTTCTGATGTCGGCGTTGGATCGAGCAGTCGCGCTCGCCGAGATGCACGACATGGCCACGATGGTCGGCGGCAATCTGCACTTCGATATGGCGGGGCTCGAGAAAATATCGTTCGAGGTAGACGGCGTCGTTGCCGAACGTGGTCTTCGCTTCGGCTTGCGCGGCTTGAAATGCGCGCGCGAGGTCCTCGGCTTTATTGACGACGCGCATACCGCGTCCTCCCCCACCGGCTGAGGCTTTGATGATGACGGGATAGCCGATCTTGGTGGCAGCTTCGAGGGCTCCCTGTTCGCTCTTGAGCTCGCCAGGACTGCCTGGTGTGACGGGTAAGCCTCGGCGGGAGACGATTTCTCGCGCTTTGGCTTTGTCGCCCAGGAGGGCGATGTGTTCGGATGTAGGGCCGATGAATTTGACGCCGATGGACTCGCAGACTTCAGCGAAGTGGGCATTCTCGGCGAGGAATCCATAGCCTGGATGGATGGCGTCCGCCCCGGTGATCTCGGCCGCGCTCAGGACGTTGGGAATATTTCGGTAGCTGAGGGCGGCGTCAGGAGGCCCGACGCAGACCTTCTCGTCGGCTGCGCGGACATGGAGGCTCGTCGCATCGGCCTCGGAATAGATCGCCACGGTCTTAATGCCGAGTTCCTTGCAGGCCCGAATAATCCGGAGCGCGATCTCACCGCGATTGGCTATCAACACTTTCTTGAACACGCGAGTACTCCGATGTGGGTCGAGAGAAGAGGGCCAGGAGCCTGTCCGACATTGCCCGTTCTACTGCGGCGAATGATGGCCAAGCATCTACTTTGTTCTCGGCCCCGAAAAATCCTCAACGTATTCCAACGAATACGCCTCCGGTTTTTCGCGGCCTGCCCCTCTTCCGCCTCGTGATGAATGGCAATGTCGGACAGGCTCCTAGGGGGTGGCAGTTGGATCGACGAGGAAGAGCGCCTGGCCATACTCCACCGGCTTGGTGCTTTCGGCCAGAATTTTCATGACCCGCCCATTTACCTCCGACTCGATTTCGTTCATCAACTTCATCGCTTCGACGATGCATAGGACCTGTCCCTTTTTCACATAATCGCCTTCTTCAACATAGGGGTCGGCATCCGGCGAGGGGGACCGATAGAATGTCCCGACGATCGGAGATGTGATGGTGACCATGCCCGTCGCGTCTTCAGTCTGTGCGCCTGTCGCACCAGTGGGTTGGGAGACTGATGGCGAGCCGGACGTGCCCTGGTCAGCGACGGTGGTTGTGACCGTTTTGGCCCCGATTTCGTTTCGCACGCGGATTCTGAGGCCGTCGCGCTCCAGTTCCAGCTCGGTCAGGTTGTTCTTCTTGAGCAGATCGATCAGTTCTTGGATATGGCTGGTCTGTTGTCCTGACAGCGAGCGTGTGCCCTGCCCGCTCTGGGTCGCAGCAAAGGCCTGAGGCAGGATGATCGGAGTGCCACCCTTCTTTGACTTACTCAACTTCTGCTTGCTCACCGAACACGCTCCACATAGGCTCTCGTACGGGTATCGATTTTGATCATGGTCCCTGTTTCCAAATAGAGCGGGACCTTAATGGTGGCACCGGTTTCAACGGTAGCGAGCTTGGTGCCGCCCGTGGCGGTGTCGCCACGAACCCCCGGTTCGGTATCGCTAACTCGCAGCTCGATAAAGTTGGGCAACTCGACATCGATCGGGCGATGTTCGTACACGAGGATTTTCACCGTCATGTTTTCTTTCAAGAGGTCCGCATTTTCGCCTAGCTTGCCCTTTTCGAACGTCAGTTGCTCAAAGGTCTCCGTATCCATAAAGGTATAGGCATCGTCGGTCGCATAGAGGAATTGCATGGTCCGTTCTTCGAGATTCGGCTCCTCGAACCGTTCTCCGGATCGGAAGGTACGATCCAGGACATTGCCTGAAAGATAACTCTTGAGCTTGGTGCGCACGAATGCTCCACCCTTGCCTGGTTTTACATGTTGAAACTCAACGATATAAAATGGCTGGTTATCAACCATGAGCCGCACGCCACCGCGAAAATCGGTCGTGGAAATCACTCGATACTCCCTTCAGGCTGTAAGCGGTCGTTCGACCAGCTCTGCAATTATTTCATTCCTTTTGCCGTCCGTCTCGATGGCGCCGGCGCGGTCGTTTTCTTTTGGCGTTGGGATGCGATCAGATGGTCGTGCAGCCCACGGAGTGCGAGGAGATAGCCGGTCGGACCCAAGCCTGAAATTTGTCCGATCGCAACTCCCGCGATATGGGACCGATGGCGAAACTCTTCCCGCTGATGGATATTGGACAGATGCACCTCGACCGTCGGCAGGCCGACCGCCGCGATGGCGTCCCGGATTGCGATACTGGTGTGGGTATAGGCGGCCGGGTTAATGATGATCCCGTCGTATTTTGTCCGAGCCTCTTGAATCCAGGTGACCAATTCTCCCTCACTATTCGACTGGCGTAGGTCCACCTTCACTGCCAACTCCTTTGCCAGCTTCGTGATGGCTGAATCCAGGGCATCGAGGGATAGCGTGCCGTATATCGACTGCTCCCTGGTCCCAAGGAGATTGAGATTTGGACCGTGTAAGACTCGTATTCGTAGCATGTCTTTGTGTTCACAGGCTGGATGCGTGCGGACGATTCCTCGTGGCAGGGTCCAGCAGGTCGGCATTGTAGCAGTCCGCCTGAGACCGGTCAAACACACGAATAACTTTAGGAAATTTTGTGGTGTGACTTGTTCGCTGTGTCACGATCGCGACGACGCGATTTGATGGTGCGAAGCCAGACTTCCATTTGGGCCACGACTTCAGCGTGAGGCGATGGAGGAGGCATCACTTCAGTGTCGGCGGCGTGGGTATCCGGTTCCGGCATCGCGAGCCGCTTCCCTGTTTGATCCTGTGCAGGAAGGGCAGGTTCCATCAGTACCGGTGCTCCAACAAGTGGGTCGGTTGAGGCGCCCTCTGGTTCGGGCAGCGTTGAGGCCGGCAGGTCTGGTGCAGTACTCGCCTCTTGGGCGGAGAGGTTACGCGGGACCGGAGCCGTCGACTTTGGCCGTCCCAATTCCTTCTTTTGTTTGAGCGGTCCGCCCAGAGTTGATTGGACTGAGAGCGCTTCTTCATCACGCGGGTTGACCGCCAGGATGACGGCACAGGATTGCAGCGCCGATTCATTCAGCCCCTGGTTCGTGTAGATCTTGATCAAGGTGCGATGCGCGCGCAGGTTTTCCGGGCTCACCTTCACAGATTCTTCCAGAATCGCCTGGGCCTTCGTGGCCTGACCCATGTGGTCGTACGCACGCCCGAGCGCGACCATGGCGGTAATGAAGCCGGGATACAATCTCAGGCCATCTTCGAGGACGCCAGCGGCCTCCTGCCACATGCCGACTTTTCCGTACTCTTCTGCCAGTGGCAGGAAAACTTTGGAATGTGGATCTTTGGCTAACTGGGTGGCCAGTCGATCGATTTCCAAGGCGCTCTCGGTGGCGTTCTGATTTTGAGCCATGGTCTGCTAGCGTCCTCCCGCAACTGTCGTGGGCGTCTGCTTGGATTGTCTGGTGCGGAGCAGTTCTAGCGCCTGGCTTAGGATCGCGTCGGCGAGTGCACGTTTTGGCATCAGCGGCAGTACTGTCATGGCCCCCTGCCGGTCGATCAAAGTGGCGGCGTTCTGATCGCTGCCAAATCCCGCTCCCTCTGTCGTGACATCGTTCGCAACGATCAGGTCGAGCCCTTTTGCTGCCAGCTTCTCTTTCGCATGGGTGATCAGATCGTGGGTCTCCGCGGCGAAGCCAACCATAAGCTGTGTGGTCCGTTGGGCAGATAAGGAGGCCAGGATGTCCGTGGTTCGTTCGAGATCAAGCGTCTGGTCAGCTCGCCCTTGTTTTTGTATTTTGTGCGAGGCAGGGTGCGTGGGACGAAAATCCGCCACGGCAGCGGCCATGATCACAGTTGTGGACCATGCAAAGTGAGCAGCTAGGGCCTTCGTCATTTCTTCAGCCGTGGCTACCGGAACGACCTCGACTCCTCGCGGAGTTGGTAAGGCCGTGGGACCGGTGACGAGGACCACCTGGGCTCCCCTCGCCTGGGCGGCTTCGGCGATGGCATAGCCCATCTTACCGGAGGAGCGGTTTGAAATGAAGCGCACCGGATCGATCGGTTCTTGTGTCGGCCCTGCCGAAACCAGAATGCGGTGTCCTTGCCAATCGCGCCGTGGAGCCAGTGCCACCTGGATTGCCTCCAGAATGGTGCCTTCCCCTGCCAAACGGCCTTGGCCGATACGTCCGGAAGCGAGCAGGCCGGTTTCAGGATTCACCACGATCGTTCCCCTCGCACGTAACGTCCCTACGTGTTCTCTGACAGATGGATGGGACCACATCCCTCCATCCATGGCGGGGGCCAGAATCAGCGGGCACTGTGCCGTGAGGAGCATGGTCGAGAGCAAATCGTCGCCCAGCCCCAGCGCTGCCCGTGCAAGACAATTGGCTGTGGCCGGCGCAATGACGACGGCATCTGCCTGCGCGGGCAATGACAAGTGTTTCATCTCCTGATGTGACTCAAACACATCCGTCGAAACGGGATGGCCGGAGAGCACTTCAAACGTCAGCGGGGTAACGAACTTCGTGGCCGATTGCGTCATCACCACATGCACCTTTGCTCCTTCACGGAGCAAGGTCCGGAGCAACGCGACAGCTTTATAGGCCGCGATGCTGCCGGTCACGCCGAGCACAATCTGCTTCCCGATCAACGTCGGCCCTATGGAGCCGGAGATCTTCACCAATTATTCCTCGCTCTCACCCACGACAGGCTTCGGGGTATCGTCGACATAGACGCTCAGCTCTTTCTTAATCTCCTTCGCATCATCGCCGGTTATCAAGGCGATGCGCTCCATTTCGCCATCCTTGCCGCGCTTTGCTTCCTTCATGGCATCCCGCGCTTCTTGGCCGACGAGATATTTGATCTGCCCACGGAGGACTTCATCAAGGGCGATGGTTGTTTCTTTGGTGAAGCGCGAGGCGCCATGGCGTGATCCCTGCAAAATATGCTTTGCCCGCTGGCCTGCGATGATCGCCAACCGGTGGCGTGAGTCAAATTCGCCCGGGGCGTATTGGGGTAAGAGTCTCAACATGTCGATCATGGGTGCGGTACTCCTTTGGGTTAGGGAAGATCTTTGGGATCTCCCGTTTTCTGTTCTTCGTCAAGAATGAAATTATTCTCGAGCCACGTCATATTCAATCGTTTCGTCTTTAGACGTTCTGACCAGAAGATGCTTTCGAGATCGCGAAGCGATCGGCCGAGATCTTCGTTTCTGACGATATAGGCGTATTCTCGGTAGCTCCACACCTCTTCTTTCACCTTGTGCAGTCGCCGTTGAATCTCTTCCGGTGAATCGGAGGCTCTGGTTTGGAGCCGAGTCCGGAGTACGGTCATCGAGGGAGGCAGGATAAAGATCGACACCGAATCCTCGAATCGTTTCTTGACCTGCATGGCCCCCTGGACATCGATCTCCAGCAACACATCGATCCCTTGATCAATCTTTTCGGTCAGCGATTTCCACGGTGTCCCGTAGAGATGTCCATATACCTGGGCCCACTCGACGAACTCATTTCGCGCGATCATCTCTTGAAATACTTGTTCTTCGACGAAGTAATATTCGCGTCCATGCTCTTCGCCTGACCGCGGCTTCCTAGTGGTATAGGAAATTGAATGCCACAGTCCGGGAAGATTCGTCGTGAGTTGCTTGCAGAGCGTGGTTTTCCCCGTCCCGGATGGCGCGGAGATAATGAACAGAATTCCCCGTCGGTCCATCGAGGACCGCGGTTGGCTGGACGCCGGCGTCGTGGGGCTTGTCGTGGTGACTGAGTTCATTCGACGTTTTGGACCTGTTCGCGAATGCGTTCGAGTTCGGCCTTCATCTGAACCACATGCCCGGCGATTTCCGCGTCGTTGGCTTTTGAACCGATCGTGTTGACTTCCCTCCCGATTTCCTGGAGCAGGAAGTCGAGTGTTTTGCCCACAGATTCTGCACGGTTGATGGTCTGCTCAAACTGTATCATATGCGAGTCCAATCTGACTATTTCTTCCGTAATGTCAGCACGATCCGCGTAGACCGCCAATTCCTGATAGAGCCGGGGGGGGTCGGGGATTTCCGATCCCAGCAGCTTCTCCACACGGATCTTCATTCTGTCGAAGGCCTCCTGGGCCAGCAAAGGGGTTCGTCCGGCGATGAGCGTTTGGTGCCCTCGGATGGTCTGGACCCGCGCGCGCATATCCTCTGCCAGGGCCTTTCCTTCGCGCGTTCGCATGGCATCAAGATCTGCCAGGGCCTGGACGGTCACCTGTTGGACTAGCTTCGCCAGCTTCGGGTCTTCCGCTGGTTGCTCTGACACCGACAGCACATCACGAAGCCCAGCCATGAGCGCAAGATCGATGGAGCCGCTCAGCTTCAAGGACTTCTTGAGGGAACGGAGGGCGTGATGGTACTGCTTCGCGAGAGGTTGGTCAAGATTGACGCTTCCGGCACGGCCTTTGCCCGCTTGGACAGTCACCGTGATGTCGATACGTCCACGGGTGCAGCGTTGCTGGATGGCTTTTTTGAACGAGTCTTCCAAGTGGCTCAATGGCCGTGGCAGGCGGCAGGCGATTTCAAGAAAGCGATGGTTGACGGAGCGCATTTCTGCCGTTACTGAGCCATCCTGCCAGGGGGCCTGTCGTCGGCCGAAACCGGTCATGCTTCGAATCATTGGGGACCTTTCTCTTTCCATGGACAGTTCCGGTAGATCGGACAGGTGCGGCACTGGGGTTTTCTGGCAAGGCAGACATAGCGGCCATGTAACAGCACACGTTGTGAGAAGGCTGTCCATTGGGATCTCGGCATGAGCTGCTGAAGGTCTTGTTCGACACGCGCTGGATTGTCGGAGCTGGTCAGGCCGAGTCGCTTCACCACGCGCATTACGTGGGTGTCGACGACGATACTGGGTTGGCCGAAGGCGTTCCCGAGTATGACATTCGCGGTTTTTCTGCCGACGCCCGGTAAGGTGATCAACTCATCCATCGTGCGCGGGACCTGTTCGCCGAAGCGCTCGGTCAATGCCCTGCTGGAGGCGATGAGATGTTTTGCTTTGTTCTTAAAGAAACCGGTGGAGCGAATGAGCTGTTCGACTTCAAGGAGATCGGCTGCTGCTAGCTCTGCCGGTCTCCGATACCGCCGAAAGAGTGAGGGAGTGACTTGGTTGACTCGCTGGTCGGTACACTGGGCGGAGAGGATCGTGGCCATGAGCAATTCCCAAGGGAAACGATGGTCGAGTTCCATCTTTGGGCTTGGCGTCGTGCGCTGGAGCGTTTTCGCAATATCTCGGAGACGCTTGCGACGACCCACCGATGGTAAAGATTTCGTAGTCATGGCTGATACCAGCGTAGGCCAAGTGTGCAACGGGTTAAGGACGAGATGCAAGCGTGAGTGTCGGGGCTGCCGATTTCATGGAAGAGCCGTCCACCGGAACGAGCGCGGCCAACCGTTCTTCGAGGTGCTGGATCAGTGGGGGCAGGGTCTCCTGATGCAGAGCCGAAATCCCGATCGCGCCGTAGCGCCGACACAGAAGCTCCGCTTGTCCGGTCGGAAGCTGATCGCATTTGTTGAATACCAGGACCCGTGGAAGCTGATCGAGGGTGAGGCTTTGAAGCACAGTGTCGACCGCTGTGATATGGGCGTCCAGATCTTTCGCCCCTGCATCGACCACATGCAGGAGGATGTCGGCATCGCGTAATTCGTCCAATGTCGTTCTGAAGGCTGCGAGGAGGTCTTTAGGAAGGTCGCGAATAAATCCCACCGTGTCGGTGATGATTACTTCCCTGCCCTGCGGGAAACGCAGTCGGCGGCTGGTGGTGTCGAGCGTTTCAAAGACACGTGGGGCCGCGCTCACCTGACTGTTCGTTAAGACGTTGAGCAATGTCGATTTGCCGGCGTTCGTGTGGCCCACGATGGACAGAACTGGAAAGGCCTGTCGGAGGCGGCGCGATCGCCGTTGGTCTTGATGACGGGCAAAGCCCTCGATCTCCCGCTCCAGATGGTCGATGCGCTCTCTGATACGACGGCGGTCCGTTTCGAGCTTCGTTTCACCGGGACCTCTGCTGCCGATACCACCGCCCAAGCGTGAAAGGCTCGTTCCTTGACCGGAGAGACGAGGAAGCAGATAACGAAGTTGCGCCAATTCGACCTGCACCTTGCCTTCTCGGCTATGCGCCCGTTGCGCAAAGATGTCCAGAATCAGTTGGGTCCGATCGATCACCGTGAGGTCGGTGATCTCTTCAATGGCACGCAGCTGCGCAGGAGCTAAATCTTGATCGAAGATGAGCAGGTCCGTGCCTTTTTGCATGGCTTGCATCAGCACGTCTTTGAGCTTGCCGCTTCCCAATTGGAACCGATGATGGCCGCTCTGTGTGCGTTGTACTAAACGGTCGATCACGGTGAGATTTGCCGAGGAGGCCAGTTCTGCCAATTCAATGAGACGCTCTTCCTGCTCGGCCTTACTCTTGGGGGACGCACTCACGAGGATGGCGGTCTGCCCCTGAGCCGTCGTGTGAGACCCGCTCTGACGCTGGAGGTCTGACTCCAGTTCGTGAATGAATGTCTCGAAACTCACCGGGCATTGATGTACCAGCGTGGGTGGTAGCAGGGTATACAGTTGCCCCTGCGGACTGGGTGGATTCAGATGGGCCAGAGAGAGTAACCCTGGTTCTCCCTTGGGTGAGACGGCCAACGTTCCGATCATGTCGAGTCGGAGCAGGCCCAGCATGGTGAGGTCTTCTTGACTGAGGGGTTGTTCCTTCAGATGCGAGCGGATTAGCCGAAGGCCCCGTAGCGATCGCGGGCTTGCGCGGAACGTGGCCAAAGTCGTTGGCGAGGGCTCGGTCCCGGCGCCGACCAGGACGTCTTGCACGGCTCCGCGCCTGGTGATGACGAGGCCGATGGGGCGCCGAATCTCGTGCGTGAACTGCGCGAGGGTTTTTGCCGCTTCAGATGAGAGGACATCATCCACGGGCATACGCCGGCGATACAGCCGCTCAAGCATGGCGAGCTGGCTGGCACGGAGACCGAGGACCTGTCCGTGAATTTCTGGAATGGGCGTCGTTTCCTTATCGTCGTTGGTTAGCAGGCTACGAAAAAACTATGTCGACACACGAAAACTTGGATGGCTCGCACCTGTGGCACACATCCGGTCTGGCTGGTCTCTCTGGTCCATCTGGTTAGTCCCATGCAACCACAAAACCAGACAGACCGAACAGACCAAATGCACAAGACAGGCTGGCGGACTTTTTCAGCATCCTGCTAGATCGCTTGCGCGAATGGTGAAGCCATCGTAGCTTGGGCATCGATGTCCAGGGATGCACGGAGACCGGCGCGAAGCGCCTGCCTCCCCGCTGCCGCGATCATCGCGGCATTATCCGTACAGTAGGCCAGCGGGGGAAGGCTCAAACGCAGGTCTTCAGATGCGGCTCGTTGCTGGAGCAGCGTGCGCAACCGAGAATTGGCGGACACCCCTCCGACGACAGCCAATGCATGCGCGCCGGATGACCGGACTGCTGCATAGGCTTTGTCAACCAAGACGGCTACGATGGCCTCCTGATAGCTGGCCGCGAAATCAGCAGCTCGCGCCGTAAGAAATTGCTCAGGTATTGCTTGAAGTGTATAGAGCAAAGCAGTCTTTACACCGCTAAAACTAAAATCGAGACTCCCCTTTTTAAGATAGGAACGGGGAAATGCAATGGTGTCTGGGTTTCCCTGTCGAGCCAAGCGATCGATGGCTGGTCCCCCCGGGTATTCCAATCCAAGCAGCTGAGCGCCTTTGTCAAAGGCCTCCCCTGCCGCATCGTCTCTGGTAGAGCCAAGGAGCCGACAGTGACCGCTGGGTTCCTTGTAATAGAGATGGGTATGTCCACCCGAGACAACCAGGACCACGCAGGGTAACGGAAATGCTGGATCCTGCAACCAGGCGGAGGCGATGTGGCCTTCAAGATGGCTCACGCCGATCACCGGAATATTCAAGGCATAGGCAAGTGCTTTCGCATAGTTGACTCCGACGAGTAGCGCACCAGCCAGGCCGGGTCCTTGGGTGACGGCGATTCCCGTGAGATTCGTCCATGCGAGACCGGCTTGGCGCAATGCCTCAGCGGAGACATTTTCAATCGATTCAATGTGGGCACGGGAGGCAAGTTCTGGAACGACGCCACCAAATCGCTGATGAACGGCATGCTGGGACGCAATAATGTTCGAGAGGACGGCGCCGTTTTCTGCAAGCACTGAGGCGGCCGTTTCATCACATGACGTCTCGATACCAAGGATAGGTCCCGGTATCCAGGCTGAGGTGGGCTGTTCAACGGTCGTGGTCATGAAATCTTTGCCGATCAGGCTAATTGGACCGACGAACATGCATTATTCCGAGAGTTGCCAAATAACACGGCCCTTGTGGCCGTTGGCGCCACAAGGGCCGTGTCGTACTGTATGCGATGGCGTCGCGCAGGTACAGGGCTGGGACATTAGACGCCAGCCATCGCCTCCTGCTCGATGAATGCCGGAGCTCCGTCGCGAAGCACCACGCGGATCTTTCGGCATTCCTTGAATCGTCCTCTAATCATCTCTTCGGAGAGTGGATCGCCGATCGCGCGCTGAATTGTCCGGCGCATCGGTCTGGCTCCGTAGAGCGGTTCGTAACCTTCTTTAATCAACCACTGCTTGACGTCGTCCTCGACCTCGAGCTCCACACCCTTGTCGAGAAGACGAAGATTGAGTTCGCCCAAAAGGATGTCGAGGATATTGTAGAGATGCGTTTTGTCTAATTGATGGAAGACCACGATCTCGTCGATCCGGTTCAGAAACTCCGGGCTGAACGAACGGCGCAATTCTCCCAACACTTCTTCCTTCTTATGGCGCTCCTGGTCGCCTTCCGTGCTCTGGAATCCGAGCGAGACCCCCTTTTGGATCATCTTGGTCCCGATATTGGAAGTCATGATGATGACGCAATTCTTGAAGTCGATTTTGCGTCCGAGGCTGTCGGTCAGTACCCCGTCGTCCAATACTTGTAGCAGAATATTGAACACATCAGGATGGGCCTTTTCGATTTCGTCAAACAGGACTACTGAGTAGGGCCGACGCCGGACGCGTTCAGTCAATTGGCCGCCTTCTTCGTATCCCACGTACCCAGGAGGGGCTCCGAAGAGTCGGGAGCTGGTGAACTTTTCCTGATATTCGGACATGTCGATCCGAATGAGTGAATCTTCGCTATTGAAGAGAAACTCGGCTAAGGTTCTCGCCAGCTCGGTTTTTCCTACCCCGGTGGGTCCCAGGAAGATAAAGGACCCGATAGGCTTCCGCGCTTCCTTCAGGCCGGCGCGTGACCGCCGAATGGCCCGGGCCACGGCAGAGATCGCTTCGTTCTGCCCGACCACACGTTTATGGAGGAATTCCTCCATGCGCAACAGTTTGTTCGATTCTTCTTCTTCGAGCTTGAAGAGCGGAATGCCCGTCATCTTGGAGACGACATAGGCCACCTCTTCTTTTCCGATCGTCGGTTTGTTTTTTTCCTGGTTCTTCTTCCACTCGCGCTTGGATTCATCGAGGAGTTTTCGCAGCCGTTCTTCTTCCTCACGATGGCGAACGGCCTCCTCGAAGTTCTGCATCGAGATGGCCAGTTCCTTTTCACGGGAGACCTTCTTCAGCTCTTGCTCCATCGCCTTCAGCTCCGACGGTAGCGCAT
>JAQBES010000089.1:0-2595 GCA_032123755.1 Nitrospirota bacterium | reverse complement strand
GAAGGTGTTCAGGCTTAAGGCTCCGGGCACAGGCTGAAGGCTATTAGGCTGAAGGCCGGGAGTTCCGAACACTTCAGCCAGAACACCTTCAGCCTATCTGCCTGAGTAGTTACCAGCCATGGTAAGCCCTCCACGAATGTCAGGCAGATAACCGGGAACCTGAATGTAGGCTTACGGCGCCGACGCGCCCCTGTCAGCACCGATCCCGTCCATGGGCCGATCTTCCGATAACCGTAGCGCCTGGCCAATGACAATCGTATTGTCGGTCAATTGATTGAGCGTCCGCAGACGTTCCACACTGACGTGATATTTCTGCGAGAAGCTCCAGAGCGTATCGCCAAATTTCACGAAAACATGTTGAGGCAGAGCCATCTGACGTTCGACCGCAAATGAGGGCTCCCGGTTGGCCGCCACCATCTGAGGCGTCTCCAGAAATTCTGAGGGTTGATTTCGTCGTGCGGACACCTGCGTCGCCCTCTGGCCCTTGCGCATTGCACCGCTGGATGCTAGTGGGGCCGCCTCCTGCCCGTCATGAGCAAAGCCGGATTTCCCAGATTTTGAGAACTGCTTCTGAAGCCGCTTCATCTGGCCCTGCAATTTAAGGCTGCTTCGGAACACGCGCTCCCGCTCTGTCCGGGCTGCGGCCAGTTCTTCCCGTTGCAACTCGATCACCTGGCGTGCTTCGGTAACCCGCCGTTCCGCTTCCCTGACCCGTCCTTCCAGTTGCGCCCGAGCGACCTGCGCTTCTCCCAATTCCCTACGCCGTGCCTCAAGATCAGTCCGCAACTGCTCCACCGTCCGCTGCGCGTCGCGTACCGACGCTTTTAACGTGTCCGTGGTCAGCTCAAGATCGATCACTTCCGGCTCACGCATCGGCTCGAGTTCGCCACATCCCACCAGCAAGGCTGAGGCGAAACCGACCGCACAGAGGACTCCCACTCGCACCATCGGATAACAGGCGCGTGTGACTTCCACTGAAGTCTGGAGCAATTTTCGATGACGCTTGCGCATGAGCATCCTTACCAACGATTATACGGGGTACCGTTCGTCCCTACAAACTCGGCCCCCGAAAAGATGTCGACCACCCCACCCTCGGCAGGATCAGTAATCTCTTGCCATGTCGTCGTCGAACCGGTGAAGGGATCCTGGGGGATTCCCCGTAAATACCCGGTGCCCACCAATACCGACAGAGACGGTGGATACTTTCCCTGATCTGCCTTGTGCTGATCCAGTACATCGCGGAGTGTGGAAAGATCCTGACGCAAGGCAGCCTCTTTAGCCTTCACAACCGACGACTGGTACGAGGGCACCGCCAGGGTGGCGAGTATGCCGATGATCGATACGACGATCATCAGTTCGAGCAGGGTAAACCCATCTGTGCCCCCTGCTCCACGCTTACCAATCTCGATACTTCGTTCCATCTAGTGCCATGTCCTGACTTTGAGTCATCACGTCGTAGACGTCATCCCCGCACCAGCTCGATGCGTTCGGCGCATCTCTATAACATCGGAACAACCAATCGTCCTTGCCGGTCAAGGGATCAAGGGGAAGACTCCTCAGATAGCGCCTCGTCGTCGTGCCCCTGACCGTCGCCTCTTCACTCGTGAGCTTGATCCCCAACAGCATATCCAGCGACTTCGGATAACCATAGACACTGGTCACGTCTTTGCACGTGAGCTTATTCTTCACGCAGGCTGGCCCCAATAAGACGTCGCCATCACGATTCCACTCCAGCTTATAGGTGTCGATGGCAGCCCGCAAGATCCTCAAATGCTGCCGCAGTTCGATTTCGTCCGTCCGTTTCTCCGACAGACGGCTCAGCGGCATAGCGACAGAGGCGAGGACCATCACGATTGTCAGCGTGATCAGGAGCTCCAAGAGGGTCACGCCTGACTCTTTCACCGCACCCTCACGATACCTTTTCCTTCTTGAGACGATGCCGACGATGCCGTGGATGATTCCTCGGCGGAATCTACCAACGCCACACGCACAGGAGATACACCCGGTGCCTTGGCGTAGAAGGTGGCCGTGACGGTCCGCCCCCCTGCCTGTCTCGCTGATAATGCCACTTTGAAGGCAACCGTCCCCGCTGAAGTCTCCGGGCTGCTAGACACCTGCTCGCCTGTTTCGTCTGACTGTATGACCTCACCATTCAGGAGTGCTCTGAGTTCCAGCACCTGGGGATCATACTGAAGCTGAAATACGCCTTCCGCCGTTGGACGAAGGCGTTCGTCATTGATGGCCAGTTTAAATTCTTTTCCCATTTGGATCACCGACTCCTCTGGCCTGATCGAGGCCACCGCCCCTCCCGACGCTATTGGAGTGAGTGACCCTGCAGCGGTCTTCCCTGCCATGTCCCCTTTTGCCGCCCCACCAGACGATGAGAACCCCGCACCGGAAACCCCACCTCCCATGATGGAAATCTTCTTCCCATTTTGGGAAAATAGCGGGCTCGTCGCATAGGTTGAATCAGTCCCGGACCAGAACACCTGCGTACTGAGCCCGGGAGGAGTCATCCCCTGAATGATGTGCGGCGTGATCGTCAGGATCACCTCGGTGGTCACTCGTTGGGTTTTAAAACCACTTATCAGATTG
>JAQBES010000088.1:0-40078 GCA_032123755.1 Nitrospirota bacterium | reverse complement strand
GGTATGAGATAAATGGGCCGTCTAGTCGGGAACTCCTTACGCCTAACCCCTCACCCCTGACGAGTTCCGTATGTTGAGCGAAGACAAAATCAGCCACCTCTCCCACATCATTCTTCAGGCGGTCAAGAACAGCCCGTTGGTCAAGGTACAGGCAGACGAGGGGCGGGTCCTGAAAGAGATCAAGAGGGTACTAGCATTCGAGTTGGCACAAGAGGAAGAAATCGATCGAAAGGTCAAGGCGAAGTTGGCTTCCTACTCGCGCGGGATTGTCGAGGGCAGTGCGGAGTGGGACGTGCTCTATCGGAAAGCGTTCGAGGAAGAGACACGGAAACATGCGAAGGCGTGAGATGCTGATGGAACGTGGTGGCGCGATGAAATACCTGTCCCTGCTCGGAGTGATCCTCTTGCTCGTTGGGGCAGTCGCCTGTTCCAAGTTCAGGGCGAAGCCGTTGGTCCCGCTGACGCTCGAGTCCGGAGTGAAACCGCAAGCGGTCATTCTGACTGGACAGGGGACACAGGCCTATCAAGCGAGGCAGTTCGACGAGGCGAAGTATTATTTTTCTCAAGCGGTGGCCGCGGCTCCTCAATCGGGGCCTGCGCACTATAACCATGCCTTGGCCTTGCATGCCGTGGGCGACGCGGAGCATGCGCGGCAAGAGTTCATGGAAGCGGCCAACCTGGCTCCGGGCGACAAAGTGATCTGGGACTCGCCCGCGCTTAGTCCCTACGGCGACCCGCAGTCTCCTAAAAAAAATTACAAACCAACTATTCCCGGGACTCGCCCGGGCGTTGGCAGCGGGCCACGTTAAAAAAGCAGGATGCTCAAAGAGTCAGTCCTCATCGAGCGTGAAACGTCCGAATCCGGAAACGAACGACGCTTCACGAGATACGCTTCACGGGATCGAGTACGCTGCATGGGAAAAGGCGCGGCGCGGCGCGGCGCGCCGGGGGCGGGCGGGTGAGAAGAGCGACTTTTTCAGCATCCTGCTAAGCAACCAGAGAAGGAGTGTACTGAGATGGCAAAGGAACTCGAAGTCGGTGATAAAGCTCCTGCCCTGTCGCTTCCCGATCAATCGGGAGACCCTGTCAGCATTAAAGGTTTCATGGGCAAGCAGGTCGTTCTTTATTTTTACCCCAAAGATGATACGCCTGGCTGCACCACGGAATCGTGCGACTTTCGCGATGCCAGCGCGCCGATCAAGAAGGCGGGGGCCGTGATTCTTGGTGTGAGCCTGGACGGCAAAGAATCTCACCAGAAGTTCATCAAGAAGTTCGACCTGCCCTTCACACTGCTCAGTGATCAAGAGGCCGCCGTCTCGAAAGCCTACGGCTGCTATAAAGAGAAGAATATGTATGGCAGAAAGTATTGGGGCATCGAACGCAGTACCTTTGTGATTGATCAGGCAGGCAAGTTGAAAGCGATCTTCCGCAAGGTCAAGGTCACCAACCACGTGGATGATGTGATAGCGGCGCTGAAGGCTTAACCTTGACAGGATGCTGAAAAATAGGGCGGGGAGCGGCCAGGTGCCCTTCTTGCTCGCAGAGCCCCCACGATGAAACCGTGGTCGCTCGATGCGCGCAGTAAATGGCAGCCTCGGCCGCTCCCCTTAAGAGAGGTCGAAGAAATCGAAAGACCCCCGCTGCGGCCTTGCTGGACGGACTTTTTGAGCATCCTGTTTGGTGTGCTCCTGTTGTCCTAGATGTGCAGGGCATTGAATCCCGCTGTGTACAATAATTTTCTCCGCAATGCCGGTCTCCTCACTCTTCTCTTCTTCTGGACTGTACCCGCAATCCTCGCCGCGGCGGAGAAGATTTCCGTCACCTTGACGGTTCACGATAGCCTCACTTCGCCCAACCAGCCGGCCACCATTGAGGCGACACTCACAGAGACGGGTCTCCTGACGAAGACCGGTTTGGGAGGTGAACCCGTCGAGCTGCTCATCGCCGGCAAGGTCGTCGCGACTGCGATGACAGCTGGCGACGGGCGGGCGGTCTTGTCGTACCGCCCGAAGGCCAAAGGGGCGATCCCGCTCACCGTGCGTCTTGGAACGACTTCGCGCGTCGCTGCGGCTGAGGCTGGTGCAAATCTTGCCGTGTGGGAGAGGCGCAGCCCGATGATGGCGGTGGAGATGGCGGCACTCATGGAAGACGCCGAAGGCAGGCGCCCGATGGCCGATGCCGCAGAAGAGTTAGAGAAGCTCACACGGTTTTATTACAACGTGCTGTATGTGGTGATGCAGGATAAGGCGGTGGGGACGTACGATCAGGTAAATGAACAAGCCAGACAATGGCTCAAGGATCAGAAGTTTCCAGTCGGATACATTCTCGTGTTGCCATCCGTCCCGGAGGCGTTAGGGGCCAAACTCGATGAAATGCATGCCGCCGGATGGAAGACGCTCAAAATAGGGGTGGGGCGGACGAAGGCCTTTGCCGAAGCGTTTCTGCAAAGGCGCCTCGAAGCCGTGATGGTGCCAGAGCCGGCCAAAGGCGATGCGCCGCGGAAGGCGAAGGTGGCAAAGGAGTGGAAGGATGTGCGGAAGAAAATGTAGCGGGCAACCGGTTGCCCTTCTTGCTCGCGCAACGCGCGGCCTCAGAAGGCCCTCGTTGGACGCGCGCAGTAAAGGGCAAACCGGTCACCCGCTTGTCGGGATGCCTTCCGCTCTGGGTGGAGGAAGAAAGTAGAAGATGAAAAGGATTGGAAGGGCATCCATGTTGGTCTATGTGCTCCCGGAACGCGCGCCCTGAGAAGGAATATGAGAAGGCAGGCTAGGTGGTCTTCTGTGCTCGTGCAACGCGCGGTCTCAGAAGACCCTCGTTGGACACGCGCAGTGGGAGACCATCTAGCCCGCCCTCAAGAGAAAAGATAGAAAAGTGATGGTCGCTCAATGCGCGCAGTGAAGGACAGTCCAGTCACCCGCTTGTTTCAGAAAAATTTGCGCACGAGTGAGAGGGAGGCGAATAAGATTAAGATATCTGACTACGCGAACCGCATCGCGATGGTTGCAAGAAGCGTTAACGGAAACGCTCCAGGCTCAAGATCCGAGCGCGACACCCGTATCTTCCATTCACCTCTCCTATCCTTTACTATAGGTTTCAGATTTCCTTCTTATTGAGGTTCCTCTTAATGCGGGCGAAAACGAGTTTTTCCTGCCAAGCTTGCGGCCATCAGTCGCCACGATGGCTTGGTCGCTGTCCTGATTGCAGCGGCTGGAATACCATGAAAGAGGAACGGCAGGCGCCGAGCGGCAAGGGGCGGCCTGCTGCGATGAAGACGGCGCAGGCAAAGGCCACGCCGATTGCTGAGATCGAAGTGGTCGGTGAGGACCGGCGGCTGACGCATATCGGCGAATTCGACCGGGTGTTGGGTGGGGGAGTCATTCCCGGCTCGGTCATCCTGATCGGCGGCGATCCTGGAATCGGGAAGACCACTTTGTTACTCCAGGCGCTCCCGCGCCTGTCCTCCAAGGAAGAACCAGTGCTGTATGTCTCCGGAGAGGAATCTCCGAGGCAGATCAAGATGCGGGGGCAGCGGCTCGGCATCGAGCATCCGAATTTGTTAATCCTGGCTGAAACCTCTCTCGAACAAATCCTCAAAGCGGCGCAGGAGATCCAGCCGGCCGCAGTGGTCATCGACTCGATCCAAACGGTGTATACGGAACAGATCACGTCCGCGCCTGGCAGCATCAGCCAGGTGCAGGAAGTGGCAGGCCAATTGATGTGGTATGCCAAGCGCAGCAGCGTGCCGGTTTTCATCATTGGGCACGTCACCAAAGATGGAGCAATCGCCGGACCGCGACTATTGGAACATATCGTCGACACGGTGCTCTATTTTGAAGGAGACAAGGGGCACAGTTTTCGTATTCTTCGCGCGGTGAAGAATCGCTTTGGCTCGACCAACGAGATCGGCGTGTTCGAAATGAAAGACTCCGGGCTGGAGGAAGTGCGCAATCCCTCCGAGTTGTTTTTGGCGGAACGGTCCCAGCGCACGACGGGATCTGTGGTGGTATCCAGTCTCGAGGGATCGCGGCCGATTCTCGTCGAACTACAAGCATTGGTGTCTTCCACGAGTTATGCAATGCCAAAACGAATGGCGAACGGTGTGGAGCAGAATCGAGTCTCGCTGTTGCTGGCAGTCATGGAGAAACGGCTGGGTATGCATCTGTCTGGACAGGACGTCTACGTGAACGTCGTCGGCGGGATGCATATCGACGAGCCGGCCATCGATTTGGGCATTGTGGCGGCGGTCACATCGAGTTTGCGTGAAGTACCGATAGAGCCGGGACTGTTGGTGTTGGGCGAGGTGGGACTCGGCGGTGAAGTGCGCGCGATCAGTCAGGCTGAGATGAGGATTCGTGAAGCGGCCAAGATGGGGTTCAAACGTTGCCTGTTGCCGGAACGGAACTTGGCCAAGCTGGAGCCCATCGATGGAATCGAATTGATCGGTATCAAGGAAGTAGGGGAAGCATTGGATGTGGTTCTGGCGTAGCAAAGGGACAGGTGGACGAGCCTCTGTGCTCGCGCAACGCGCGGCCTCAGAAGGCCCTCGTTGGACGCGCGCAGTGGAGGCTCATCCACCTGCCCCTTTCACTGTGTTGGGTGGGGGGAGAAGAGGGAACTTGGGGCGTTCTTTCGTTAGTACCATTGCCGTGACTATATTGGCCTTTACCCTCTTATCCGGTTGTGCGCTGTTTGCGCCACGCGAGGAGGTCAGGCTCAAGCAGGCGACGGTGGAGGAGCTGACGGCTTTGCTGAGTCAGCGGAAAGCAGCGATCCAGACGATGAAAGGTCTCTTCAGCGCGAAGGTGCGAGGAGGAATCATTCCTATCGCGTCCCGGGTGGAGGGGGCGTTGTACTATCGTCGTCCGAATACCATGCGCCTGCGCGGGTTTACCGCGATTGGAAGCGAAATATTCGAATTTGTGCAGGCTGATGATCGGTTCCGGTTGCGATTGCCGACGATGGGCCGTGTCCTGTCCGGCAGTCCGTCCGACATGAGCGAGATGGGAAAGCTCGCTCGGCCGTTTCAATTGAGTGTGTGGGCGATGGGTGGCGTGCTGGGCACCGGCACGATCGCGAAAGACGAGACGGTCGCCCTCGTGGAAGAGGGGGACCGCTACCGGCTGGAGATCTTCGGCCCGTCTCCCACTGGCGCACCGTTCATGCGTCGGCGGCTGTGGTTTGAGCGGCAGAAATTGCTTGTCGTTCGGGAAGATCGCCTCACAGAGTCCGGTGCGGTGGAAGCCACTATTCAGTACGAGGATTTTCGTACGATCGGCGAGGCCGAGGCGCTTGCAAGCACCGACGATGGACGGCTGCTGAGGCCGTTTAAAATTGTGTTGGAAGATGGGAAGGGGCAGGGGAGCGTGCATGTAACGTTTCACGAAATGATTCAGAACGTCCCGTTGAAAGCAACCGACCTCGGGCAGGTTTAATCGCGATGAAAGTATTGGCAGTCGAGACGGCAACCTCGTGGCAGAGTGTGGCGATCCTCGATGACTCGCGCGTCCTTGCCCGTCATGACCAGTCGGCGGCCGGATCCCATGCCAAGCTGCTGCTACCCACGATCGATCGGTTATTTCGTGAGACGGGTTTGACACTGAAGCAGCTGGATGGCCTCGTCGTATCGATCGGCCCCGGGTCTTTCACGGGACTTCGTGTGGGCCTGGCGACGCTTCTGGGATTCCGGACAATCAGTCAACTCCCTTTGGCTGTGGTACCGACGCTGGAGGGTATGGCCTGGAATCTCAGAGGAAGCTCGTCGTTACTCTGTCCCATGCTCAATAGCCGGCGTGGTGAACTCTACTGGGCGTTGTTCCGTTGGACCAGCGAGGGTTGGTTAGAGCGAGTGGTATCAGAACAGGTGGGTACGCCCGTCATGCTGGGGAGTAGCCTCACAGGATCGGCTCTCGTATATGGCGAAGGTTGGTCGGTCGAAGCGACAGCCATTCGTGCGTCGATATCTCCCTCCGCCACGATCGCCGAGGCGCCGGATGGTGCCATGAAACCCTCGGCCGTCTCGATCGGGTTGGCAGGGATTGAGTTGCTCCGCCGAGGTACGTATGCCGGAGCTGGCATCAGTCCGCTATACGTGCAACGCACCACCGCAGAACTGAAGTACGAAGAGTCAGGCGGCCTATCGCCGGTGGCCTTGCGTCAGAACCGGGTGGCAAGAAAAGTGACTGCGCGTGAGGATGCACAAAAAGCCCGTCGTTCGTGAAGCGTATCTCGTTTCGGGATAAGAGCTAATGGCTAAAAGCTGACTGCTGATCGCTCGGGCTACGAACGACGAGATACGAAATTCGAACGACGTACGAAGGGGATGGCCTTGTTCGGCATCTTGCCTGAGGGGAGCGGCCATGGGCGAATGGATTATCAAGCCGGCGACCGTCGAGGCTCTGCCGGACATTCTGCAGCTCGAACAAGCTTGCTTCTCGGCCCCTTGGACGCGCAAAATGTTAGAAGCGGAACTGAGCGGCAATCCTTTCGCGCATTTTCTGTTGGCAAAGCAGGTGCCGCAGGACGAAGAGGGTTCCGTTTCGATTGTCGGGTATCTCTGTTTCTGGGTCGTCTTCGAGGAAGTACGGCTGATGAACCTGGCGGTCAACGAGTCGATGCGGCGCAAGGGTATCGCCAGGGCCTTGGTCATCCAGGCACTGGAGGCGGGGCTGGCACAAGCGGCGATGCGCGCCGTGCTCGAAGTGCGGGCTTCGAACCATGCCGCACACGCGCTCTACCAAAGTCTTGGATTTCACGACGTGACGACCCGACCAACGTACTATACCAATCCCATAGAAGATGCCTTGCTGATGGAACTGGACCCGATTGTGTCGGAGTCGGGTCGATTGACACAGGAATTCGGTCAAGAGGGAGGACATATCAGGCCGCTGGAGTAATCTCATAACCAGGAGGTGCGACATGCTGACAGACAGTATGATTGCGGAACAGCTGCGCCAATCTAGTCACGAATTCCGTGTACTGGAAGAGGCTCACCACCGTCTGGACCTGGAATTGATTCAATTGCAGAAACGCCACGTACTGACTCCTGCCGAAGAACTGTCCATGAAGGATTTGCACAAAGAGAAATTGGCGAAGAAAGACAAGATGGCCGAGCTGATACGTGTCTGTCGAGACCACGAGCTGCAGGCCGCTCCACAGTGAGGAGCATCGTCGTGGGGGTGGCGTTAACCAGCAACCGGGACCGGAGTCATGGCACAGATTCTCAATCCCCTTGCCACACATATCCGGACCGTCAAGAAGCGGCTGATCATCATCGGGGCCACGATTCTGGTGGCCATGATGGTGGCCTTTGCCTTTTCCGGGGATATGGTCGCGTGGTTGAATCGTCCGTTTCCCAACCAGTTGGTGTTCTACGGACCGACGGAAGCCCTGTTCGCCTCGATCAAGGTTTCCTTTCTGGCGGCGATCCTGGCGAGTCTGCCGGTCATCTTCTATCAGTGTTGGAAGTTTATTGCCCCAGCGCTGCTCCCCAAGGAGCAACGCTGGGGCATTCCGCTGTTTGCGCTGGCGGGAGCGCTCTTTGCATTCGGTTTGATCTTTTGCAATCTCGTGATTCTCCCGCTGGTCATCGATTTCTTCGTCAGTTTTGGCATGGATCACGACGTCACCCCGCTCTTGAGTGTCGGGACCTACATCGACTTCAACGTCAAATTTCTCCTGATATTCGGTTGTGCGTTTGAATTGCCGCTGGTACTCACCATCCTGGCGCGGGTCGGTGTGGTCTCGGCCCAGGTGTTAGCAAAGTATCGGAAATACGCGATCATGGCTGCGTTGATCCTGTCGGCCATCGTCACGCCCGATGCGACCCTCTTTACCATGCTCTTAATGGCCGTGCCCTTGATGGTGTTGTATGAGATTGGAATCATTGGCGCACGCATCTTTGGACGGGAAGCACCAACCGAGGTCAGTTTGCCGCTCGATCCGGATCTACCGGTAGGACCGGCCGGGCAGCGTGTCCGATAGCAGGATGCTGAAAAAGGGGCGGGGTAGTTGGGACGATCCCCGTGCTCGCACTATGCGCGGCCTGGGAAATCCCTCGTTGGATGCGCGCAGTTGGGATCATCCCATTCACCCCTTAAAAATGATAGTTTGCTGCCGCCTTGCTTGGGAAAAACGCGTCCTAGGGTGAAGAGGCTGTCTCGGCAGACTCAGGGCGGGCGGGTTGAGAAGTCTGGTCTTTTGAGCATCCTGTGGGGGTAATGGGATAGATGATGATTTTTGTTCGAATGATACCGACAGTATTTGCGCTGAGTATATGGAGTGCAGGAGGCGTATTGGGGGCTGCCACTCAGGTACCCTCAGCGGTCCCGCCAACTCCGCAGCAAGCCCCAGGCCATGGGGAAAGCCATCCTCAATACGATTCCTTCGGTCAGCAGGCCGCGAGCATTCAGGCACTCACGTCTGTCGGGAACGACCTGGTCTATGCCGGCTCGTTTGGCCTTGGCCTATTTCGCAGCGAGGATCGTGGCGCTATCTGGACGAAATCTGGCCAGGGTGTGACCGATCCGTTTATTCTGACGCTCACTACGGGGAAAGACGGTGCGGTCTACGCCGGAACCTTCCGTGGTGGGGTCTTTCGTTCGCGCGATCGAGGGAAGAGCTGGCAGGCGATCAATAGCGGTTTCAAGCGCCTGGAAATAAAAGCCCTTCTTGCCCTGGGTGAGGGAGTTTACGCAGGAACGGCCGACGGGGTCTATCGACTTTCCGCCGACGACCGCTGGTCGGTGGTGACCACCGGCCTCGACGATATCCTGGTCCATGCGTTGGCCCTCTCGTCCGACGGGACGTTGTTTGCCGGAACCTCAGGAAAAGGCATCGTACGATTTAAACCTCGATCGACCGGCTGGGTGCGTCAGCAACAAGGACTCAAAGATCATGAAGGTATGACGGAGAATTTTATCCGCGTGTTGACGATCGATCCAGAGGGTGGCATTTATGCCGGCACGTTCGACGGAGGCGTCTTTTGCAGTATTGATGGAGGCATAACCTGGCGGCCCATCAGCCGGGCGCTTCCGAACGATTCGATTCGCGGGATTCTGTTCAACAGCCGGGGGCTTTTTGTGGCGACGGGGCACGGCATTTTCAAAACGACTGACAAGGGGCGTCAGTGGGTGCCGCTCAATAAGGGGTTGACGAGTATGGCCATCCAAGTCTTAATCGAGTCCGGCGCCGGAGTGCTGTACGCAGGTACGAGCGACGGGGCGTTTCGAAGCGACGATGACGGACGGTCGTGGAATGCCATTAACCAGGGTCTTGAGGGAGAGGTGGCCCCGTCCCCCTTCCGTTTTCGCTAACCAAGAAAGGGTAGAGCACGATGTCAGAGCCGACTGAGAACACACGAGCCACCATTTCCGTCAGCAGCAAGGGGGACCCAGCTGGGCGAGATTGTGTTGCGATTGTTCCATGATGTGGCGCCAGGGCATGTAAAGAACTTCACAAAGTTGGCCCAAGAAGGTTTCTATAATGGCACGACCTTTCATCGGGTCATTCCTGGTTTCATGATCCAGGGCGGCGATCCCAACAGCAAGAACCCTGACCGCGCAACGCACGGCATGGGGGGGCCGGGCTATCAGATCAAGGCCGAGTTCAACAGCAAACCACACAAGCGCGGGGTACTCTCCATGGCGCGCTCGAACGACCCGGACAGCGCCGGCTCCCAGTTCTTCATCTGTGTCGCAGACGCGAATTTTCTCGATTGGCAGTACACGGCATTTGGTGAAGTGGTCAGCGGAATGGACGTGGCAGAAAAGGTGGTAAACATGAAGCGGGACGGCCGTGACAATCCCCTCGAACGAGTCGAGATGACAGTCACTGTCACCGAGTGACGGAAGGCTCGATGCGACAAGCTAAAAGTAAAAAGTTCAAAGGAAAAAATTTAGGGTTTTTCATTTTAGCCTTTTTACTTTTACCTTTTGTCTTGCTCCTATCGGCCTGCGCCATTCCTATGGTGCCCTATCGTGCGGTCTATGAAGATCCGGTGAACTTTGTTCGATTGGAAGTGGATTATTCCGTCCTGCCGGAATGGCCTCCCAGCGCGCATGCGCATCCGAAGGCGATGCGCGCTGAGGACGTTGCTCGTATCCTCGGCGGCATCTCGGTCAAAGAAGATCGGATCTGGTTACAGAAATGGCTGCAGGGCGAGGCGCCGCTGATGCCGGTGTTTGGGCCTGAGGAAATCGCGCTCTTATCTCAGCAGATCGCAGAGGCCTTCGCCCTGGCCCGCCCGGACGAACGCGTGACGTTTTATCTCAGTCGACCTCAAACATCCGTCAAACGCATCATCACCTCAGGCGGCATCTATCTCCACGGTACAGAACTGCATTTCATTTTGGGAAATTGGCAGGTCCCCTACGGTATTCCAACCTATGGCATGATCTATGATCGGCGCTATCCCATGCGACCGACGGCCGCCAAAGGATTTTACTTGTTCTTCGATCCAGGTGAGGCGTCTATCGCACAGCATCACAGCCTTTGGGATACACTGCTGGCCAACACCAATGATGAACTCGTGATCGATCTTACAAAAACCGTCTCTGGCCCTACCGCTTCTGTAGCAGGACGCTGAAAAAGTCCGCCAGCCCAAGAACACCGTTAATTGGTTTGTTTGGTTTGTCTCGTTTATTTGGTTGAACCAGACTAACCAGATGAACCAAATTAACCAAATAAACAAAACAACCAGTTTGAGCATCCTGCCAGTCCCGCTTGTCGTGCCCATCGCTCCCATGCGGACGTTCCCTTCCTCCTGCCGAATGTTGAACGGAAAAAGCGGAGATTTCCCTGTCAAGACACAGACTTAGTAGATTTGACTCAGGGGATTCGGTAAGATGCCATACGCGTGGCAAGGATGCAGTTTACCCACCGAGCGTAATCGATCCAGGGAGCAGTAGTGGCCCGAACTCGTGTTGTTGTCGCCTTGATTGTCATTCTGCTGATCGGCGGTGGAGCCTTTTTCATTTTCTCTTCCTACCTCACCGGCAACGATTATCTCAAAAATTTCTTCCTCCAGCAGCTGGAGCAGAGTATCGGGCGCAAGATCGACGTTCATCGCATCAAGCTCGTCTTGTTCCCTCGCATTCGATTGGAACTGACGCAAGTAGCGATTCATGATCGGAACTCCGATGACATCTTGTTATCGGCCAAGAAGCTGGACTTGGTCTTGCGGCTGCTCCCCCTGTTTCGCAAACAGGTGGTAGGGAAGCGGCTGCTTATCGAAGAGCCAACCTTAACGCTTCGTCGCGATCGCAGCGGGCACTGGAATCTCCTCGATCAGGTCGTCCAGGGGGGCGCAGCTGATCACGATGCCGTGCAGACGATCAGCCAGATCTTCCGTATTCGTGAAGCCACGTTGGTGAACGGGACGCTGATCATCATCGACGACGCACGGCCTGATGGGACTCGATCAATGACGTGGGAGTCGGTGGAGGCGGCACTCGTTATCCGAGCGGAGCAGGGACAGGCGGATCTGCAGGTCTCTACCGGTCAAGTGGGGGACAAGGGCCTGTCTGCCATCTCCCTGTCCGGGACGATCAGCACTGCCCAGCGGCAGACGTTGGTGATCGACGATGCCTCTGATTCACCGGGCACACTGCAATTCGACGGCACACTTGAAGCGGCCAATCTCAATCTACGAGAGGTAGCGGATTTCTTCGGGCCACGCCCGCTTCCGGAGCAGTTGCAGGGCACCCTGAATGTGCACAGTCACGTTCGGGCTGTGCCTGGCGTAGCGGGCTATGATGTGGTGTTGTCCGATCTGTCCGCAAATCTCGAAAATCTGCGCCTTGCAGGTCAAGCGAGCCTCTCCGGTCTACTGACGCCTCAGCCAACGTTTGCGGTTACCTTTGCGGCACCCCCGATCCAATTAAGCCAGTTCTTCTCGACCGTGCCGGCCGAATGGCTGCATCCGCAGCTGCCGGTGGTGATCAGGGACCGGGAGATCGACGGGACAGTGGAGATTGTCTCGGCCACCGTCACGGGATCGGCAGCGGCAGGGCCGCAGTTGTCGATGACTGGTGAATTTCGCGTGAAGCAGGGGCAAGCTCTGATCGGAGACCGTCGTGTCCCTGCCAAGGACTTGGCGGCGGTGGTATCGGTCGAAACCGGTCGTCTCAGGGTATCGAATCTGAGTGGGCTCTATGGCACGATCCAAATGAATGAGAGCAAGGCGCTTGTCTCATTTTTGGAGGCGGGGCCTTGGCTTGAGATGGACATTACCGGGGCGATGACTGCCGCAGACCTGTTGCAGTTTCTCTCGAAGACCGTCAAGTCGGAACAGCTGTCACGGGTGTTGGCTGCCACGCATGATGTCGAAGGCAATGCCGCTCCCACGTTTCGTTTGGTCGGTTCGCTCAATCAGCCGGGTGGCGTCACCTTTGCCGGGGGAGAGATTACCGTTCAGCGTGTCAGTTTGACCCATCCGTCGTTGCCCGAACGGCTAACGGAGCTGCAAGGCCGGTTCGTGCTGTCGGATGGCGGGACTCTGTTCGATCAGGTGACAGGAAATTTTGGCAATCTGGCCTTGCAGGTCAGCGGGGGTATCACGGGGGGCAGTGGCAGTACCTTTCAGGATTTTCTGATTCGGATCATAGGCGATGCGGACCATATGGCCAAGTTGCTGCCTTCGAAAGCCATTTCAGCCGGGGTGATCGAGGGCTTGGTCAACGGTGCCGTGGTCTTGACCGGGCCGACCGTGTCGCCGCACATACGGGGTGAGGTCGTCCTGACCGAATCGAAAGTGACGCTTCCTGGTCTGGTCGAGAAACCGATCGGTGCCCAAGTGACGGTGGAGTTCGAGGGGGTGATTCCACAGGGCTCCGGGGTCTTGCTCGATCGGCTCGAGCTGATTGTGCCGCCGATCCGACTGCCGGTCAAAGGCAAGATTCAACTGGGTGAACGATTTTCCATCGACGCAGCGCTTTCGACTGGCACGCTCTTATTGTCCCGCGTTCCAGAATGGATTGCGAAAGGAGGGTTTGAGGCGGGAAGTATCGAATTGTCGCTCGACATGAAGGGGAAGGATCTCGATTGGAAAGCCTGGAAGACCACTGGGTGGCTCGCGTTGACTAACGGTCTGATGAACGCCAAGGGGGCCGAGGCACCGATCCAGGACTTGCATCTGCGGGTCCACTTCGTGAAGAACGGCGCGGAGATCAAACGGTTGTCGTTTCGCATGCTCGACAGCGACGTCTCGCTGGAAGGGACGATCCGCAACTGGGCGGCGAAACCCACGGTTACCGCCAAGATTGAGTCCAATCAGATGGATCTCGACCTCCTCATTCCGAAAGGTGCGCGGTCACCCATTCGAGAATTTTTAGAAACTCTCGCAGCCACCAGCAAGGTCAATGCAACCGCGTCGATAGCGCGCGGCCACTACAAACATCTCAAATTTGGAAGCCTCTCCGCCCGTATCATGATTCAAGACGGCGTGCTCGATGTGGATCGTGTGTCCGGCCAATCGACCAGTGGGGAAGTGGCCGGACGTATTGTGGTGCAATTGCCGCGCAATGAGCCAGCCGAGGCTGAGCTCTCGGTTCGGGCGACGGGCTTGTTGGTGGAAGATGTGCTGAAACTTTTTGGCTCGAAAGCGGGAATGGCTACGGGCGAAGCTCGAGTAACGGGGACGATTCGCGGCCATGGAAAGAATCCGCACGGGCTGTATCCCACGTTGAACGGTAAGGTGGATGTCCTGGTTGAGAACGGACGTATCTTTAAATCGCAGGGACGGGCGGTCTGGAAAATCATCAGCATTTTGAATCTCCCGGCCGTGCTCCAAGGGAAAGTGGATTTGGAGAAAGACGGGTTGCCCTATAACAAGATTTCTGCGGCGGTTCTCGTGCGGAACGGACTCTTTGAGACCGAAAACCTGATCATCGATAGCCCGATCGTCAAGATTACCGCTGCCGGCAACTATGATCTGCCGACGGATCAAATCGACATGGTCTGGGCCGTCAGCCCGTTCGGATCGTATTCGCAATTCCTGAAAACAATTCCACTCTTCGGGCGGCTCTTTGCCGGTGATCGCAAAGGCATTGCCACTGCGCTGTTCTCCGTCAAAGGGTCAATAGAGGATCCGGAGGTGACGTACCTGCCGATGAAGTCGTTCGCCACCGGCGTGACAGGCCTGGCGCAACTTGCCTTCGACATCTTGAAGAACACGATCATGCTGCCGATTGATTTAATAACGCCTGAAGAGGATCAAAGTGCCGGCAAGGAATCGATTCCAGCGCCTGAACCGCTTCCATCCGCGCCTTGACCGACCTCCCCCCCCGTGCTAGATTCCGAAGACCATTCACTATGCCGCCATCCACTCCGCAATCTCAACGTGCTACGGTCTTCATCGCTGCCAGCGAGGCCGACGCCAATTTATATTACGCGACGAAGTTTATTGCGCCGGACCCCTTTATCTATTTGGAGATTAAAGGGGAGCGGATTCTGGTGATGAGCGATCTCGAAATGGATCGGGCGAAGAGCCAGTCGTCCGTCGATCAGGTGCTCTCGTATTCCAAGGTTGAAGGACGAGCAAAGACGCAAGGTATTGCCGAGCCCGGCACGGTCGAGGTCGTCCATATTCTTCTGCGGGAAGCCGGCATTACGCAGATCCTCGTTCCCGCGAATTTCCCCTTCGCTCATGCCGTCAAATTCCAGTCCTTGGGATATCAGCTGCATCCGAAGCGTGATCCGTTTTACGAACAGCGTGAGGTGAAGACCGCCGAAGAAGTCCGCTTTATCGAAGCGGCCCAGCGCGCGACCGAACAGGCGGTCGCGGCAGCCCACGATCTGCTGCGTCAGGCCTCGATCAACCAAGATCAACTGTGGTTCGATGGGGTACCGTTGACGACTGAACGAGTGAAGAAGCTGATTAATGTGACATTGATGGAGTCCGATTGTGTTGCCCAACATACTATCGTTGCCGGGGGAGAGCAGGCTTGCGATCCCCACAACGAAGGCAGTGGACCGTTACCGGCTCACCGCAGCATTATCTTCGACGTGTTTCCTCGTTCCGCCGGCAACCGATATTTCGCCGACATGTCCAGGACTGTGGTACGCGGGACTCCAAGTCCCGAGCTGAAGCGGCTGTACCAGACAGTCTTGGACGCACAGGAAGAGGCCATCACGAAAATCAAAGACGGGGCTGACGGAAAAAGAATTCATCAAGGGATCTGCACCAGGTTTGAAAAAGCCGGGTATAAGACCGGCCTCGTCAATGGACGAATGCAGGGCTATTTCCACGGTACCGGCCATGGGGTGGGTCTCGATATTCATGAAGCGCCTCGTATCAGCCGCACCGGGTCGCTGCTCCAAGAAGGCCATGTCGTCACGGTCGAGCCGGGCCTCTACTATCCCGGTCTCGGTGCCGTGCGCATCGAAGACATGGTGCTCGTCACAAAAGACGGGTGCCGCAATCTGACGAATTTTCCCAAGACCTTCGAGTTGGGCTGAACAAGATGTTTGGCGTATGGGGAAAGAAGTCTCCCCACATGTTACGCTTCACGGTTCCGCCTCACGTCCTCTATGCGCCTGACCTTCACAATTCAACGATTCAACCCTGAAGTCGATTCCTCACCCTATCCCCAAGATATCCGGCTTGACGTCGGGCGCGGGATGACCGTCCTCGATGCGCTCATTCGCATCAAGCAAGAGTGCGACGGCAGCCTGGCAGTCCGCTATTCCTGCCGCTCCGCTATCTGCGGGTCTTGTGCGATGACGATCAACGGCAGCGAGAAACTGGCCTGCCGCACCTCCCTCCGCAAAGAACTTGAGCGACACGGGCACATTACGGTCGCGCCGCTCCGCAACTTACCGGTAATCAAAGACCTGGTTGTGGATATGGCGTCGTTCTGGGAGAAGATTTGCGATGTGCATCCCTGGCTGGTGTCGGAGGCTCGGCCTGCGCAGAAGGGCGTAGCTGCACAGACAGGGGTGCGGGACCAGGCCACGCCGCAGTTTCACAATGTGGATGCCTGCATCATGTGCGGCGCCTGCGTCGCGGCTTGTACGGTGCATGAAGTCTCGAAGGGGTTTGCCGGCCCTGCAGCCTTGGCGAAGGCCGATCGCTTCCTTTCCGACCTACGGGAGTCCCCGTCGGCGACCAGCGCCAGACTGTCGGCTCTTCAAGGCGAGGATGGGATCTGGGACTGCACCCGCTGCAACTTCTGCGTGGAGGTCTGTCCGAAAGATGTCAAACCGATGGAGGCGATCGTCCGGTTGCGGCGGGCCTCGCTCGAACGTGGGTTTACGACGACCGGTGGCGCGCGTCACATTCTCGGCTTTACCGATCTGGTCGAACAGCACGGGCGTTTGAACGAAGCGATCATGCCGCTGAAAGTGGTGGGGTTCGCACCACGTGGCCTCTTGCGTATCCTGCCCCTAGGCCTCAAGATGTTGCTCAAAGGAAAAATCCCCAATCCCCTCGGACATGCGATTCCTGGGCTCAGCCAGCTCCAGGCCCTCTTACGACGAGTGCGACGTGTTTCACCTCCAGCCTGATGCCATGGCCTGGACCTTTCGCTTTCTTGAGGAGATTGCCCTGGCCGATATCGCCTTCGAAGCCGAGGGGGAATCGCTCGAGGAGGTCTTTCAAGGCGCGACGCAGGCCCTCCTTGAGTGCATGGCGAACCCTGCCACGGTGTCGGGAGGATGGGAGCGCGCGATTGAACGGACCGGTGTGGACCCGTCGGCGCTGTTGTTCGATTGGTTGTCGGATGTGGTGTACTGGAAGGACGCCGCAGGGGTCGTCTTCCGAGAGGCGCCGTTGACCGTGACGAGAGAGGGGGACCTGTGGCTATTGCAAGCCTGTCTCATCGGCGCGCCGGTGGATCAGCAGACGCAAGAACTCCACGCCGATGTGAAAGGGGTCACGAAACATCTCTACGAGCTCAAGCAGACTGGCGGTTGCTGGAAGGTGCGCGTGGTGCTGGACGTGTAATGGTGGACATGTGGTGGCATCTGATGATCTGTCGATCTGTTGACTTGGTAAAAACATGAGATGGGAATGTAGAGATTGGCAATCTTTATTTTTGGAAAATCGTCAGATCAATAGATCATCAGATCAACAGATACAATGTCACGAGTCTCTATGAAGCTGAATACCAACATGCAGGTGAACCGGGTTACAGATGAAATTTGGGAAATCCCTATGTCTGAAAAACCTGGCATGCTGGTGCCGGCCAGGATTTACGCAACCGAGGGGATTCTTCAGGCTATGGATTCCGGGGTCTTCGAACAGGTGACCAATGTCGCCTGCCTGCCCGGCATTCGCCGGTATGCGCTTTGTATGCCTGACGGCCATTGGGGCTATGGATTTCCGATTGGGGGTGTCGCGGCGTTCGACGTGCTGGACGGCGTCATTTCTCCCGGCGGTGTGGGATACGATATTAACTGCGGCATGCGGCTGATTCGAACAGATTTGACGCTGGCGGACGTGCAGCCATATCTAGAGAAGCTTATGACCGAGCTCTTTCGGAAAGTGCCGGCCGGCATCGGGGCGAGTGGATTTGTTCGGCTCTCGAGGGAGGACTTTGGTCGCGTGATGACCCATGGGGCCAGGTGGTGTGTGGAGCGCGGATACGGATGGCATCGGGATCTCGTCCGCATGGAAGAAGGCGGCTGCATCGAAGGAGCCGATCCGTCGATTGTGACCGATCATGCGGTCCAACGTGGCATCAACCAGCTTGGAACCTTGGGATCGGGCAATCACTACCTCGAAGTCCAGGTGGTCTCGAACGAACGGATATTCGACCCAATCACGGCTGCGGCGCTCGGCATCACCGGCCACGAGCAGATTGTTGTGATGGTGCATTGTGGTTCACGTGGGTTCGGCCATCAGGTGGCGAGCGACTATCTCAAGGTATTTGAAAAGGCCATGCGTCGCTACGGCATCACTGTGAAGGATCAACAGTTGGCCTGTGCGCCGTTTCGATCTCCCGAGGGGCAGGACTATTTTTCCGCCATGAACTGTGCCGCGAACACGGCCTTTGCCAATCGCCAAGTCATTACGCATCAGATCCGCGAAGCCTTCGCGACGGTCTTCGGTCGGTCCGCCGAGGCATTGGGCATGGAGCTGGTGTACGACGTGGCACACAACATTGCCAAGGTAGAACGGTATGCAGAAGGGGAATTGGTAGTGCATCGCAAAGGAGCGACTAGGGCATTTGGGCCGGGGAGTCCGGAGCTACCAGAAACGTTTCGACAGACAGGCCAGCCGGTCATCTGTGGCGGCTCGATGGAGACCGGCTCATATTTGTTGGTGGGGACAGACCAAGCGGTGCGTGACACGTTCGGGTCGACGATGCACGGGTCCGGGAGAACGATGTCCCGCGCGCAAGCGAAGAGAACAGTTCGCGGCGAGCAGCTGCAACAGCAGATGAAAAAGCGCGGCATTGTGGTCAAGGCCGTGTCGATGTCGGGCCTTGCTGAGGAGGCCGGCCTGGCCTACAAAAATATATCTGAAGTTGTAGAATCGGTCGCGCGTGCGGGAATTATAAGAAAGGTGTTGGAATTGCGCCCGATCGGGAATATAAAGGGGTAACAGTGTGCCGGTTTGCGAGGCGCGATGGATGATGGAGCAACGAAAGAACCTCCGGTTTCACGTCCAATTTCGCAGTTCGTTTTCCTCCATCACTATGGTCGGCGGAGAGGGCACCGTCGTCGATCTTTCCATCAGGGGTTGTCGTATCGAAAGTCCCATCGATGTTCAGCCAGGAGCTTCGCTCGAGGTCCGGATCGCGGCGATAGAGCATGAACCCACAATTCAGATTCAGCAAGCGTTAGTTCGGTGGAGTCGAGGGCAACAATTCGGCCTTGAGTTTGTGACGATGGCACCGGAAGAGTGGGCTAGGTTGCAGCACACCGTGAGTCAGATCGAAATGGAGCCCTACGAACGAGACAAACAGGCTACTGAGCGTAACGAATATTCTTGAGTCAGTAAGGATCATCTGCGAAGCCGTCATGCGGTGGAGGCGCGAGGGCCGCTTCGGCATCGAATTCCTCTCCGTGGTTTCTGAAGAACGGGCTCGTTTGTAGTACACCCTCACGCAGTTGAAACTGCACCCCAACCAGAAGAAGCCGACTGACGAGACGTCCGCCGTGACGTAACAGCAATCGGCCACGCGGGCTCAGTCGGCAGACCATTCTCGCTGTGTGTGGTCTGTCTGGTTCATTTGGTTTGTTTGGTTGAACAAGACCAACCAGAGAAACCAGACAGACCAAAACAACCAACCAGATCTCGCGCGACACAATCCATGTACGGTGACTTTCAGAAACACGGAAGTTATACTTCCCAGCTATGGGTACATCGGTGGAATGGAGGCGATTTTTATGAAGACTTATATCGGAGCGTTGTGGGGGATCGTGGGGATAGGGTTCTTCGCCATACCCGTGTTGTCGCGGCTGGAGCCTCAGATAAGCCGGTGACCGGTGACACAGTTGTCCGGGAAGCGCAGGAGGCAGTGACGACCACCAAGGACTATACGATTCAGCAAAAAGATGCGTTTCAGCGAAAGGTTCAAACGGAACTGGACGAGGTGCAAGTGCGCATCATGCAGCTTCGTGGTCAGGTCAAGCAGGCGTCGGCAGAAGCACGCACGGATATCCAGAAGGCGATTGGAGAATTAGAAAAGAAAAAAGACCTGGCCCAGAAAAAAGCAGCGGAGATTCATTCCGCAACGGCCTCTTCCTGGGAGCAGGTGAAGTTGAAAACCTCGGCTGCGATGGATGATCTTCGAGATTCTCTCGCACGGGCCCGGTCGTATCTCCCATCACGGTAGACCAATGAAATATGCCCTCTACCCCGGTTGTGCGGCGCAAGGAGCGACACCGGAACTGTATCAATCAACGAGGGCGATCATCGGCCGACTGGGGATCGAGGTCGTCGAACTCGCTGCCGCGGCCTGTTGCGGTGCCGGTGTGGTGACGGAAGCACATCCCGATATGGCGCTGGCGCTCAACGCCAGGACATTTGCGCAAGCGGAGGCGCTTGGACTGGACATCATGACGATCTGCGGCACCTGCCAAGGGGTGATGAGCGCAGCCAATCGGCGATTAAAGACAGAGGCAGGGACCCGGGATCGCATCAACACCTTCCTGGCACCGGAAGGCCTGGCCTACCACGGTCACCTCCAAGTCAAACATCTGTTGTGGATTGTGGTGCGAGACATCGGGCTGGCTTACCTGGGTGCCCTCGTTTCCACGCCGATGCGAGACTTCCGCATCGCTCCGTTTTACGGTTGCTACATTCTGCGTCCTTCGTGGGATCTTGGATTTGACGATCCTGAGAATCCGCAATCCCTCGAGCGCGTCATCAAGGCCGTCGGTGGCGAATCTGTCGCCTATGCCGGGAGAACCAAATGCTGTGGGTTTCCCATCATCCTCGAAAAGGAAGCCATTGCCGTGGCGATGGCAGGGATGCACATGAAAGAAGCGAAGGAGCAAGGAGCAGATTTTATGGTGACGCCCTGTCCTTTGTGTCACATGAGTCTAGATATTTATCAAGATCGGGCTGGTCGAGCGGTGGACACCGAACTCCATTTACCGATCTTGCACGTGCCGCAGTTACTTGGTTTGGCGATGGGAATTCCGGCCAAGGACTTAGGGCTCTCGCATCATTTGATCTCGGTTGATTCCATTCTGGCAACGATTGAACGTCGTCGAACGCATCCGCAACCATTCTGAAGGAGTTGGCGAATGAATGTGGTGAATCTTTCTGACTATCAGCAGTTTAGCAGTGAGAAGATGAAGAAGAACAATATGTTTCAGACACCACGATTCTTCTGTGACATCTACTGTTTCGAGCCAGGGCAGGAACAGAAGGGGCATCGCCACGGTGAGCAGGATAAAGTCTATCTCGTGCTTGAGGGACAGGGTACGTTTCATGTCGGGTCAGAGAAACAGGTGCTGGGCCCAGGGCAGGGAACTATGGCGCCGGCCGGGGAAGATCATGGCGTGAAGAATCACACAGGCCAGCGTCTCAAAGTGCTGGTGTTCGTGGCGCCGAATCCCTCTTGAAGATGAGAGTTGGATGGGAACTGATCGATCTTCTGTGCTCGCGCAACGCGCGGTCGCAGACTCCCCTCGCTCGGGCTAATGGCACGTCTCGGCGTGCCAGTTGGTGGGCGGGTGCGAAGGTTGCGCGCAATGGAAGATCACTCAGCCCCCATCCCCGAGAGATAATGAGCAAGCTTGGAGGGATCATTTGTGGCCCCGCTCGTCTGCCGCAGTCGACAGCTTCTCACACCCTTGCTTGGTTGGATGATGAACTGGGAGAGAGTAAGCATCTATGCGCGCAGTGGGAGACCACACCAGACGCCTCGCTGAACGCAGGTGCAGGTGAAGAGTTCAGGCCTCGCTTGCCCCGCCATCGCTGATTTTTCGAGTGAGCCCCCGAAAGTTTTGGCGTAGGTTACGATCGGCGTGGAACTGTCCGGCCTTCTTCGAGGTCTTGTAGATCTGCCCAGCTGATGAGGTCGGTTCGGGAGGGATCGATTGCGTCTCTGAGCTTGTTGAAGTATTCCTGCTTTTCTGGGGTACTCGGTCCGCAATTCATCATCATCTGATTCCATGCTTCCAACTCGGCTGGAGGATGCGGTTTCGCCGTCTTCCTGAACCATTGCGCCACTGCTGTGTCTGATGAATTGGCTTTGACCGCTGCGGTGAACTGATCGGGCGTGATCCCTGTGAATTCCATGAGCCGGAAGTCCAGGGGGCAGGGGTAGATGTATTCTCCCTCGGTGCCAGTCAGCACGGCGCAACATTTATCGATCATGCGTGCCAGATGGACGTACCCTTCCATCGTGGACCGCATGCTGCGAGGGAATAAGCTTCGAAGATCCATCGAACTTCCGTGCTAGTGCTGCTTCGCCACTCCCCATGTTGGGGAGAGGCGAAGCAGCAGAGATCGTTAGATCAACTTGTGATTCGTAAACGTGAGGTTCTTCACAACGACTGCGCCGTTTTCGTAGGAAATGATGCGGCGGGTGGCCGGCAGATCCGATGATCCGACACGGACATGGGTATCAGTAAGGCTTTCCACATTGTTCAGCTTTCCGTCGGTGGGTGAATAGTAGTACACGCTGTACTTCGTCGTCAGATTTTTCTGATCCAGGGTGACTGCGCTCTCTTCCACGTTAATCGTGAAGGCAAAGGGGGGCATGCCTGGGTGCGCCATCGTGCGATTGATCTGGGTGATGCGATTGTCTTTGAGACGATAAAACGAGTTCGACCCGTGGATGATCAATTTCGTGCCGAACGGGTGCCCATCTTCTTCCATGGTCAATGAGTATTTACCGTCCGATTCCTCGAAGCTTCTTGGGCCACGGTGCACCGCGATCATGCCGAGCTGTTCCTGCGCCCATTTTTGCACGTCGGCCTCTCCCAGTTGGACCGATACTTCACGAGGGCCTTTCACCATAACGGGTCCGCTGGTTTCATTCCCGTTCACATTCACTATCAGATCGGCAGTGAATCCTGTAAAGTCTTTTTGCCACCGCGCGGTCTTTTCGAAGGCATGCCGAAGCATTTCGCGGGCCTTCGGATCGTCGGCAACCGTGGTCTCTTCCTGTTTTCGTTGATGCTGTTCCATGGTGTAGTCTCCTTGTTGAAGCGTCCAGATGAGGCATTATACGCATGGAGTGAAACGTGCCACAAGCGCTAGCAGGCGCGCGACGGGCACGTCTAGCCAGACAGGCGCGATGTGCAAGCCCTGATTCTGTCTGTCTTGCTCATCCCGCCCACCCCGCCAGTCTCGCGGAGCTGTCCCGCGAAGGCGCTAGAAGAAATTGAACATTTCGGCTATACTGCACCGCGGAGGGGCTCTATGCCCACATAGAATGAAAGGACGGACATGGAACGACGGGCTGCTTCCCATACCGAAGAAGAAGAGATGAACCATCGCCGCCGGTTGCTAAATGCCGCAAAGAAAGGCGATCAGAAGGCCATTGGTAAGCTCTTAGAACTCTATCAAGTGCGGATCTATAGTGGCGATATGGTGACGAAAATGAATAAAACATCAGCGACCCACAAACTTCAAGCTCAGCTCGCTGAAGGGAAGCCTGTGAAGGGTGGGTCAGGGAGTCATGGCAAGAAGACTGCGCCTGTGAAGCCGGTTCCAGCAAAGCGCAGACATGCGAAGGCGGCGCCGAAACCCGCACCTGCGAAAGCCAAATCGCGTTCTGCTATCTTGAAGTCAAAGGCTAAGCCAAAGGCGAAACCAAAACCAAAGCCAAAAGCAAAACCAAAAACTCGGCCAGCCAAGGTAGCTCGAAAGAAACACAAGTAGTCGTCAGGTTGGGATTATTGCACGGCTACTCGTAGTCCCCCTCCCCCCAGTTTTGCGGCAAGTTCTTCCGCTTGTGCCAGCGCACCTGCGAACACGACGGCTTCCCCATCATGATCGATCTTCCATGCCAGCTCAAAGGCCTTTGTGGAGTTCATGCCCGGAATGTATTGGCAAAAGAGCGCGATGACTTGCTCATAGGTATGGCACTCGCAGTTGAACACGATCACACGCGCATTGAGATCGGCACCTACGTCGATGCTGGTTATCTCTATCGGGACGGGAGGTGCGAAGGGGGTTTTCGTGCCGGCCATAGGAACGAATTCTAGCAGACTTGGTTGTAACTTTTAATAGCCTACCCGGATAAGCAGGTGGTTCGTTTTCAGCCAATTCTCTCGGACACAGGATTGCGCATAGAGCACGAAATGAGCGGGGGAGTCTGTGACTGCTTGGAGCTGGTGTGCCAGCGCCAGAGTCTGCGTATAGGCGAGTGAGGCGGATGTCTTCACGAGGGCGAGTCCATATTCAAAGTGGTACTCCTCTTCAAGGGTGGCGCTACTCTTCGAGAGTGCTCTCACACGGCCGAGATCATAGGCCTGCTGTCTGAACGAGTCGTCCATGAGACGCAGGAGTGCGGCAGGGCCTGGCACGAGGCTATCGCCGATACGAAGAGTGTGGGAGGGCTCGAATAGTCCACGTTGCAGACGACGGTCCCGGCGAAGCGCGTTGTGAAAGAGCGTGCGCCAAAGAGGATCCTGAAGGTCGCGATCGATGGCGGCTGCCACAGTAGGAGGAAGCGGTCCACTCACGTCATAGCCTTGCACGAGGCGTCCGGACTCGATGAGATCAGGGAAGCTCATACCCATCCGATCTTGGAACGCCGTCATCCCGGACATGGGGGTCAATTGTAGCGCCATGAAATCACGAAAATGGACGGTGGCAAAGCGAGTCAGGAGCCGTGCCAAGGTATCCGGGTGGCATAGATGAAAGGGGTAGAACAGCGCGTGGGGGAGTCGGGGGCGATTCATCGACAAAGTTTCATGGTCATGCTAGGGTTTGCGCGTGCGATATCTCTTCACGTCGTGGCTTGATTTCCTGCTCATCTTTGTCCCGGCGACTATCGTGCTCGAAGTCCTTCGAGCCGACCCACTGCTGGTCTTTGTGTCGGCTGGACTCGCCATTATTCCGCTGGCGGGCATATTGGGGCGCGCCACCGAGCATTTGACGACCCATGTCGGTGCCGGCATTGGTGCGCTGCTCAATGCGTCGCTTGGCAATGCCGCGGAATTGATTATCGCACTTGTGGCTTTGCGCGAGGGCCTTCACGATGTCGTCAAAGCCTCTCTCACCGGCTCGATCCTGGGCAATATCTTACTCGTACTTGGGGTCTCCATGTTTGCCGGCGGGATGAAGTTCGAGCGGCAAAAGTTTAATCAGACCGCTGCCGGAATGGGCGCCAGCCTCCTGCTCCTGGCTGCTGTGGGGCTGGTCATTCCGGCCCTGTTCCATTACACCGCGTCCAATCGTGGCATTGCGATCGAACGAGAGCTGAGTCTTGAAATCGCGGTCGTGCTATTCATTATTTATGTGCTGAGCCTCGTGTTTTCCTTGAAGACACATCGCCATCTGTTTGCGGGAGAGGCTCATGATGCCTCGGACCTCGGAGAGCAACCCTGGACTCGGGGCGCCTCGATTACAGTGCTCATCGTAGTGACCTGTCTCGTGGCCCTCATGAGCGAGATGTTGGTGGGGGCATTGGAGCCAGCTGCGCACCGACTCGGGCTCACGCAAGTCTTTGTCGGTGTCATTCTCATTGCCCTTGTAGGCAATGCGGCCGAACATTCCACGGCCGTGATGGTGGCGATGAAAAACAAGATGGACCTCGCCTATGGTATCGCGGTTGGGTCGAGCCTACAGATTGCGTTACTCGTTGCACCATTACTCGTCTTTGCCAGTTATCTCTTCGGCGCACCGCTGGATCTGATCTTCACACCGTTCGAGGTGGCAGCGGTGACAATCTCGGTTCTGATTGTGGGATTCGTGGCGATGGACGGAGAATCGAACTGGATGGAAGGCGTGATGTTGGTAGGGGTCTACCTGATGCTGGCCATCGCCTTTTTCTTCCTACCCGCCTAGGAGCCCGTCCGCCAGCGACCATGCGGCGTGACGCGCGAGACATGCGCGAAAGGCGCGACGCCCAAGCCCTGATTCTGAGTGTCTCGCTTTTCCCGCCAGCCTCGCTTGTCTCGCGCACTATTCGCGTCAGACTTTATCCATGTCGATGACTTCCGTGGCCTCCCACAGATTCTTCTGCTCCGCATCCGCGAGTTCCTTCACCCGATCCTCTTCCGTCTCTGCGCCGAACTGAACCGCTTGAGTCGGCACAGGTAGTTTCTGCTCGGACGGTGACGAGTCTGCCTCTGGCGGCGACGGCTGCTTTCTTCGCTTCTTGGCAGGATCCATATTAACTGGCATGGCAACTCCGACGTGATCGAGGCTCAGTTTTCACTCTGCCCAAGTCAAAAGTCAATGGACTGCGGTGATCGCCAGCAGCCATAGGTCGCGAGACGTGAAGCGCACGCTATGCAAGAAAGGCGCAATCCGAAGTCCGGGGTTTGAAGTTCAGAAAACCTGGATCGTCGGACCTCGAACCGTCGTCCGTCTCGCACGTCCCGCCTGTCCCGCTCGTCTCGCGCAACATCGTTAGTACAACTGGCCGGCGATGGTGTCGGCCAAGAGGCGACCTCGTGCCGATAGTCTGCTGCGCTCACCGTCTTCTTCGAGCATTTGTTGCGCGAGTAACTGTGCGATGACAGCCGCATGCCCATAGTTTGCGGCATGCTGACGAAGACGGCTGGTGCAAACTCCTTGAATAAGTCGCAAGCCAAAAATCACGGCGTCACGAAGTTGCTCATCTTTCGAGAGTCTGGTGCGATCTTCAATAGGAAGTCGGCTATCCGCGAGCGATGTGTCGTAGGCCGCAAGGTCGGCGATGTTGCCAAATCTTGTTCCGTCCAGATAGGACTGTGCGCTCGGGCCCAATCCAAGGTATTCGCCACTGGTCCAGTAGAGCAAATTGTGTCGGCAGGCATATCCCGGCTTGGCATAATTCGACACTTCATACCGCTCATAGCCAACGTCGCCGAGCATCTGCTGCGCGACCCTGTCCATTTCAATCTGAAGATCTTCGTCTGGAGCTGAACTCCGTTGGCGTTGGATGTTGGATGCGAGCCTCGTATTCTCTTCGACTGTGAGCGCATAGCAGGACAGATGCGTAGGCGCCAGAATGAGACAATGGGCGAGCGTCCGCTGCCAGCTCTCCAGACTTTGGCCGGGGAGTCCATACATCACATCGAGATTGATGTTTGTGAATCCGGCGGCTCTGGCCTGAGCAACTGCTACCACGGTCTCATGGACGGCACCAGGCCGTCCGATCCGAGTCAGATCGCCATCCTCCATTGATTCTGCGCCGAAACTCATCCGGGTGACGCCGGCCCGAAGCAGTTGTACGAGATGCTGCTCGGAGATCGAGGAGGGGTGCGCCTCCAAGGTAATTTCACAGTCTGAAGTCAGGGTGAGATACGTGCGAATTTCAGACAGGACTGCGACGAGCTGAGCGGAGGTGAGCACCGTCGGTGTGCCGCCTCCAATATAGACGGACTGGAGGGGACGGCCTGCGGCTATGTGTTGCTGCGCCGATAGTCTGATCTCCTGAGTGAGGGAGCGGACAAACACTTCTGCCCGGCCCTCGCGGTGGATCTCAAGATAGAAAGCGCAGAAGTCACATCGCTGCCGGCAGAAGGGGATGTGGAGGTACAGACCAAGGGGAAGAGGTGTCATGACGACAGGGTGAATCCTTGCGGTTTGGAAAAGTCCCGTGCGAGGACGACTTCAATTTCATCGGCCGATGATTTCCCACGGTTGCGCACATGGGCTTGCCAAGACTTGTGCTGCCGTAACGATTCAAAAAGCACCTTGAGCAGATCTGGTTTGATTTGCGCTTCCCACTCGTGCACCCAGGCATGGTACTCCTCATCGCCCGCATAGTCGTCAGGGAACGAGGCTTCCAGGCTGAAACGAAAGATAAAGGTTTTTTCTTCTTGGTACATACAGCTCCTGGCAGATTGCGAAGTGGCTGGCCCGATCTTATAATACCCCACCGAATAAGGAGTACAATCATGCCTATTTTCGAATATGTCTGCGGGGAATGCAATCATCGGTTCGAACTGCTGGTCTATGGCTCAACGCAAGCCGCCTGCCCGAAGTGCCAAGCCACGAAGCTGGAAAAACAAATCTCTTCGTTCGGGGTTGGTGGCACGGATGCCTGGGTGCTGCCAGGTCAAGGGGGAGGTGCCTGCGGAAGTTGCGGTGACCCGCGCGGCCCCGGTTCCTGTACCACAAATTAGCCATGGAGTCCGGCGAACAGGTTCTGCAGCGTGCAATTGCCACGATCTCCCAGTCCGACCCGCTCACCAAATTGCTCAGTCAAGTAATGCTTGGCCGGATGAAACCCACTGATGCCGGGCTGCGTGCCGTGACCGAGTCATGGATGGGTACCTATCAAAAGGTTCTCGAGTCTGGTGGACTCACCAGACAGGCGCTGCGTCGCATCGATCCAAATCCTCGTGTGGCCATTTTGATCAAGTGTGGAGTGTTGGCCGGTGAGCACCCGGCGGTCACAGCCCTTCGCACCAGTTTCGAACGAGCCGTCGCCGCTGCCACGGAGTAATCTCATCCATGTGGATACTCTGGGGCATCGCTGTTCTGTTCCTGACCGTCGGACCGGTTGGAGAAGGCCAGGCGGAGGACGCTCTCGGCACGAGACCTCTCCTGACGGTTGCGCGCAATGACCTTTCTGCCATTCTGCCGCCGGATTCTCATATCCTGATCGATCCTCGCTCAATTGAACAGTTTCTTGACATACTGGATGGGATCCCGCCGGACTGGGGCCTGGTCTACGGCCATGGTCATCACGACCCCGCACGTGACGAGCGATTGTTCACGTTGAATCGGGAGCGCGATGCGAAGCGCTCAGGTCGCTCGGCGCTTAGGTGGCGCCTGGCGTTCGCATGGGTAGGGGAGTTGTCGTCCTACAAACCTGAACTCGGCGGCTTTCCTGTCGCGCTGGGACCAACGTTCATTAAAACCAGGTGGGGGATGGTTCGCTTTAAGCCTGAAGAAGCACCAGGTAATCTGGTTGCCATCGCAGATGCCGTACAACGCGACCGGCTGCAGCAGCAGTTGGAGGCCGGGAAATCAGTTGAGATCGATGTTGTGATGATCGGAAAACTGATTCCCGAAGAATCAATTATGTACGACTTTTCCCATGATGAGGAAGGTCTCGGGCTCATCATGCCGTTCGTGCGAATCGAACGAGTCGATTTTGTCATGGCCCCATAAGTTTTCCTCAGTCGTCACACACATGTTTCCACGCCAGGCACATCCTATTGTCCTGAAGTTCTGACAGCAGCCCATAAGGGCCTGCACTGTTGCACTTGGAGTTCGAACTCAAGGAACGAATAGCCAATGGCGGATGGTCAGAACAAGACACAAGCATGTGAGATTGAGCACCAAAGTAGAATCGAGCCCGCATTATTCATGAGCACTTCTGCTGCAATCGCCGAAGCCAGACTTACGCAGACGGGCAAACTGGCGGGGAAAGCGCGACAGGTAGGGACAAGGCTCACCCGTCACGCAAGTCCCGCTCCTCGTGCTTGTCGCGTGGCACTTCACCATTTCGCCACGAACCGTCATGAATAATACGGGCTAGGTCTTTTTCAATCCACAGGCTTTGGCGACTGCATCGCGATACGCCTGCCAGAGCGTCAGGCATTTCTTGAGGCAGCTCAGAACGGCCTGCTGTTGGGTGTGTGTCGTAGCGTAGTTCACCACCATGGCGTAGGCATCATGACGGTGGCCGGCTTCGACCATTTGGTGCGCGCGAATCAGATCCATGGAATCGGGGAGCAGTCCGTGGTATTTCACCAAGGGGTGGCCTTGGACGATCGCTTCGATGTCTTCGGCGGTTTTGGGCTTGGAGGGGTGGGCGATCTCTGCGCGATCCTTCACGCTGCCTTCTACGAAGACAGTCAGGGCCGCTGCTCCGATGACCCAATCTCGGCTATTCGAGACACGATCCAGCCAGGCGCGGTAGCGTCGACTGGCCGGTAAGAGGCGCACCTTCTCAAAGTCACGCGCCGGCAACCCAAGGCCTGCCATCATGGTCAGGAACAATTCCGGGTGCGACTTTCCCAACGAGAGCCCCCCGGTGTCTTCTTCATAAATATTATCGGCGAGCATCCGGCGGACCGGGGCCGGTGGATTCTGTCCGTGAATGCGAGCCAGGAACACAGGAAAGTCACGCACGTACACGCCGTACTCTTGTTGAAAGTGGCGGGTGAGCTGATCGATGGTGACCGTTCCGTCGGCGAATGCCGGCCAGGCCCAATGATGCTTGCGGTCCATAATACGCAAGAGTTCCTCTTGGAATCGGCTTTTCGTCATAGGACGTGTCATGTCTGTTGCCTTCCTGGTAAGCGGCTCGGTACAATTCGATGGCGCGGAGGTATGTTAATGAATCAGATGACGATTCAGAACCCGGACGACATTCTGTCGATGCTCGCAGAGGTGTCCCTGCGAGGGTCGGGTTTTGTGACGGACTGTCTCCTCGACTATGTGTTGGAAGAAGGCTTCACGGAGCCGATCTTTCTCAATGCCAGCGGGGAAGATCCTGACGCCTATTTTAAAGGCCAATCTCCTGCCTGGGCGGTGTATCAGATCCGAGAATGGAAACGTGTGTTGACCGTTTCGGGCGGTCCCGGCAAAGAGCGTCGCGTACAAATTACAGAAACCCCCTAGCTCGCGGATGAGTGTAAGAGGGATGCAGAGAAAAAGCAATAAAACGAAGGGGGTTCAACGGCCCATGGCCTGTTTGAACTTGGAGTGCGACGCATGCCGATGATCCGCCTCACTGAGCCGCAGAGCCTGGGCGAGCTGGCGATGATCACGAGTCTGCTGGAAGGCAGTGGCATCGCCTACATGGTTCAGAACGAACATGTGAGTAGCTTGTATCCAGGACTCCCCATTCTCAACTCAAGTGTCATGGTCGACGAGTCCGATCAGGTCCATGCGGAAGTGCTGCTAAGCCGATTGCGGTTGGCGGTGCGTGATGTCTCGTCGCAGCCGTGAGCGCATACTAACCCGCATCATTCACGAGTACTGCTACTGCAATCGTGGATTCGCCACTGCGACAAGCTCGGCCGCATGGTTCACAGCGCCTAAGCGGGTGGGCTAGCTGCGCGGTTTTGGGGTGTGCGGATTCGACGGCGACTGAATAGGGAGCCGTTCGCCAGAGCCTTGGAACCATCCGCCGATGAGGTTGCCTTCTTCAAAGTACAGATAGCGGTGTTTCACCGCTGAGGCGCTTTCCCAATCTTCAAATATCCATTCCTCTCGACGGATGCCTTCTTTGGTGAACGTCGTGTTAATCGTGTGTGGTCCTCCCCACGCCTCTAACACCTGTTCTTTCGACATGCCGACCATGACGCGATGTTCGGCAATATGTGTTTGAAAATCCGGGTCTTTGAGTTGTGTAATGAGCGGCCATACCACCATGAGGAGAACAAACAGCCCAAGTCCGGCGTAGATGATAAGCCGAACGTGGCGTCGGCGAATGAAGGGGGTCGGTTCTTCCAGATCAGTTGGAGAGACGTTCATCGATTCATGGGTAGCCGCGGTGGTGTGATGCATGATGCGGCGCATCGTAGCAACGTGAATTGGGGAGAGTCAAGCGAAGCAAGGCTGTTTGTCTCAATCTAATCAATAAGATGTGAACAGTAGGTATACTTGAAGTGATGTACCCATTCAGAAATGAAACGATTCCAAGAGATCAACGAGATCCTTTCCGGCTCCATGGTAGTACGGCTGCTATTTTTGGAATGCTGCTGCTCTTGATCAGTAGCTTCCTGTTGCCGGAGATTGCTTCTGCCACGACCTTCTATTCCTATATTGATGACCAAGGCACTCCGGTCTTAACCGACAACTTCGACAGTATCCCCGAACGGTATCGTGCGAAGGTGCAGACGACGGAGCAGGCCCCCAAAGGCCCATCCGATCATTCCACCGCCGTAAGATTACAAGAGAAGATTGCTGGTTGGGCACCTAACGCTGGTGGGGACCTCGGTAAATACGCTCCGAATATTTCTGGGCTGACGCACTATCAGTCTCAAGTGCTCAGCTTCGGCGGCATCGCTGTGGTGATCTGCCTACTGGCTAGGTTTTTTGCGCGGAACCAAGCCATCCGTTTTCTCTCTCAATGGTGCTTGATCATGTTGGTGTTGATCGTCCCTGCCCTGGTCTTTACCTCGCAGGATGCCCCGCTGGATCTATTAACTGGTAAGGCGGTGAAGATCCAAGAGAAACAGCAGGAACACCTCCAGCGCGCCCCCTAGTCGCTACCTTTTCTCATCATCGCTATGTCATGAAGCCACCTGTGGCTAGTCCGCATACTTCGGGACAGGTATCTTCTTGGCCGCAGGCGGCTGAGGAGCCAGCGCGTGCCGAGAGAATTCACGTGAGTAGGGATTAAGAATGGGGTCATGGGTGTGTCGCTGCCGTTGTTTCACCAGGTCGACACTTTGAGTGCTGATTTCCAGTCGATCGACAAGCGCCATGCTCGTAAGTAGGTTCGGAAGGCCTTGCAACGAGAATAGCTGGTAGGCCAGGGTCCACTCCAGTTTGTCTCTGTTTGCCTCTTTCACAATAAAACGAGCCTGTTGTGACGCGCTGCCCGTAAACAACAACAGCCAAATATTCGATCGGAATGAAGGGGCCGCGGGATCCTCTGAAGGGTGGAACTCCGGAACGAGTGCGGGGATCTGTGCAAGGGGAACGGAGGGGGAGAATTCAATATCGACGAGCCGAACGAATAACGTTCGATCTTCGTTTTCATCGCTGGGGTCGACGGTGTAACTGAACGAGTATCGGACCTCGATACCGTCACGCGTAAAAGTATAGACATCTTCGCCATTCTCTGGTGAGACGACCTTCCGAAAATACTTCTCCCAATCGGTGATGGCGTAGTAGGTAAAGACGCGCAGTGCGGACTTCCGATCGCGCACCGCCTGCGGCATCCCGAGTTGTTGATGTAATTCCGTTTGTGTCAGTCCCAGGTACCCATCCTCAAAATAGGGTGCTGCGTGGACTGCCGAAGGTTGGAGCCAGATGCCGGTAAGTGATACTAGCAGCAGGGGCGAGAAGATGGTATGGACGGTGCGGCGCAGGAGCACGGTTTCTCCCCAACTGGTACGGGCATCGTATCGGCGACTTCCCTACCTGTCAAGGCGCGAGGATCGAGATTGCTTGCTGGCGTGAGAACCTCTCAGTTATGTATGATGGCCGGGCTTCCATCACGAGCGCAGCGGATTCATCGCGGAGACAGGTTCTATGAGTGCATCGTTAGAAGCCCTACTGCAACAACGCATCCTGGTCCTCGACGGGGCCATGGGGACCATGATCCAGCAGCGGAAGCTGGACGAGGCCTCCTTTCGAGGCGAGCGGTTCAAAGATTGGAAGAAAGATCAGAAGGGACACAACGATCTGCTGAACCTCACGCAACCTGCCATCATCGAAGAGATCCATCGCCAGTATTTCGAGGCCGGCGCCGACATCGTGGAGACGAATACGTTCAATGCGCAAGCCATTTCCCTGGCCGACTACGGCATGGAGTCACTGGCCTACGAGATCGCGCGAGCTGGAGCAGAATGTGCCAGGCGTGCTGCGGGGCAGATCAAGGATGCAGCGCCTGGTCGGTCGTGCTTTGTAGCCGGGGCGATTGGACCCACGACAAAGACATCCTCTATTTCAACCGACGTTAACAATTCTGCGGCGCGCGGCACCACCTATGACGAACTGGTGCGGGTCTATTACGAGCAGGTCCGTGGCTTGGTCGATGGCGGAGTCGATCTCTTGTTGGTCGAGACCATCTTCGATACGCTTAATGCCAAGGCCGCGTTCTTTGCCATTGATACGTTTTTCGATGATCGCCACATCAAGCTCCCCCTCATGGCCTCGGTGACCTTTATTCAAGCCGGCAGCAATCGTGGGGTGACAGGCCAAACGATCGAAGCCTTCTGGAATTCCATCTCCCATGTGCCCTTGCTCAGCGTCGGCATCAACTGTGCGTTAGGCCCCAAAGAAATGCGCCCGTTGATTGAAGAGCTCTCAGGTCTCGCCCCCATCTCTGTGAGCTGCCATCCGAATGCCGGGCTGCCAAATCCGCTGCTGTCGACGGGCTTTCCTGAGACACCCGAAAGCCTGGCTCCCCAATTGAAAGAATGGGCACAGAATGGTTGGCTGAATATCGTCGGGGGCTGTTGTGGGACGACACCGGGACACATCCAGCTGATTGCCGAAGCCGTGCGAGGTCTTCCCCCTCGTGTCCCGCCCTCCGTCAAGCCCTATACGAGGTTAAGCGGGCTGGAGGCGGTCACAATTCGGCCGGAATCGAACTTTGTGAATATCGGCGAACGGACCAACGTCACTGGGTCACCGGCTTTCTCAAAACTGATTCTGGCAAGCGATTATGAAGCCGCACTCGCGGTGGCACGACAACAAGTCGCGGGGGGTGCGCAGATCATCGACATCAATATGGACGAAGGCATGCTCGACTCCCAGGCTGCGATGGAGAAGTTCCTGCGACTGGTGGCCTCGGAACCGGATATCTCTCGTGTCCCCATCATGGTCGATAGTTCGAAGTGGGATATTCTTGAGACGGGTCTAAAGGACATTCAGGGCAAGCCCGTCGTCAATAGCATCAGCCTCAAAGAAGGCGAAGCCAAGTTCCTCCAGCAGGCCAAATTAGTCCATCGCTATGGGGCTGCCGTGGTGGTGATGGCCTTCGATGAGCGCGGCCAGGCCGATTCGTATGAGCGCAAGATCGAGGTCTGTGAGCGGGCCTATCGCCTCCTCACGGAGCGCATCGGCTTTCCCGCCCAGGACATCATCTTCGATCCGAACGTCCTCACGGTGGCGACCGGCATTGAGGAACACAATAACTACGCGGTGAACTTTTTCGATGCCACCCGCTGGATCAAGCAGCATCTTCCGCTAGCAAAAGTCAGCGGCGGTGTTAGCAACATTTCTTTCTCGTTTCGCGGCAACAACCGCGTGCGCGAGGCGATGCATGCGGCATTCCTGTATCACGCCATCCAGGCCGGTCTGGACATGGGAATTGTGAACGCCGGACAGTTGGCGGTGTACGAGGAGATTCCCAAGGATCTCCTGGAACTGGTCGAAGATGTGCTGCTGAACCGCCGGCCGGATGCCACAGAACGATTGGTCACGTTTGCTGAGACCGTCAAGCAGCAGGGCAAAGAAGCGGTGAAAGACGATGCGTGGCGCTCGGGCACGGTCGAGGAACGCCTCTCCCATGCGTTGGTGAAAGGCGTGACCGACTACATCGAACGGGACATCGAGGAAGCTCGACAGCAGTATGCCAAGCCGCTGCATGTGATCGAGGGGCCGTTGATGGCCGGGATGAACATCGTGGGGGACCTGTTCGGGTCCGGCAAGATGTTTTTGCCGCAAGTGGTCAAGAGCGCCAGGGTCATGAAGAAAGCCGTGGCCTACCTCATGCCATTCATGGATGCTGAGAAGCAACAATCTGGCGCATCGAGTTCCAATGGGAAGATCCTTCTCGCCACGGTCAAGGGCGATGTGCATGACATCGGGAAGAACATCGTCGGGGTGGTCCTGGGATGTAATAACTACGAGGTGATCGATCTGGGGGTGATGGTGCCTTGTGAACAGATTCTAGCGGCTGCACGCGAACATGGGGTAGCGGTCATAGGGCTGAGCGGACTCATCACCCCCTCGCTGGACGAAATGGCACATGTGGCTCGCGAGCTGACGCGCGAAGGCTTTGACCTGCCGTTACTGATCGGCGGTGCCACCACAAGCAAAGCCCATACGGCCGTCAAGATCGCCCCGGGCTATAACCACTCCGTCGTGCATGTGCTGGACGCCTCCAGAGCGGTGGGCGTCGTCGGAAGTCTGGTGAATGCCGACTTGCGGGCTGACTTCGCCAAGAAGGTTCGCGCCGACTATGATCAGATACGCCACATCCATCAGGACAAGGGAGCCAAATCCCTCTGGACGTTGGCACGGGCGCGCGCCAATCGATTCCAATCCAAGTGGGCGGATCTCGATATCCCCAGACCGACCTTCATAGGGGTGAAGGTGGTGCCGCAACAGCCGTTGGATCAGCTGATCCCCTATATTGATTGGTCGCCGTTCTTTCACACGTGGGAATTGCGCGGACGCTACCCGACCATTCTGGAAGATCCTGTGGTGGGCACGAAGGCCCAGGAGCTGTACGACGATGCGGTGACCCTGCTCCGCAAGATTGTGGAGCAACGATTGTTTACCGCCAATGGAGTGTATGGGTTCTTCCCGGCCAACAGCCTGGGAGACGATATTGAAATCTACCGCGATGACCGTCGCACGGCGGTCTTGACGACCCTGCATACGCTGCGTCAGCAATCAGAGAAGCCGCAGGGGCAGAGCAGTTTTGCACTGGCTGATTTTATCGCACCGAAAGAGTCCGGCCGCGCGGATTATGTCGGAGCCTTTGCCGTGACCACGGGAATCGGGGTCGATCACCTGTGCAAAGAGTTCGAGCGGGACCACGACGACTACAATTCCATTATGGCCAAAGCCCTCGCCGACCGCTTGGCCGAAGCCTTTGCCGAGTATCTCCATAAGCAGGCGCGTGAGGCGTGGGGGTATGGCAAAGGAGAGACGCTATCGAGTGAAGATCTGATTCGTGAAAAGTATCGTGGTATCCGACCGGCGCCCGGCTACCCAGCCTGTCCTGACCACACAGAGAAACGGGTACTGTTCGATCTACTCTCCGCAGAACAACACACAGGAATCACCTTGACGGAAAGCTTCGCGATGTGGCCTGCCGCCTCGGTCAGCGGGTTCTATTTCGCCCATCCAGAGGCCAAATATTTTGCGGTGGGGAAAATTGGAGAGGACCAGGTGCGCGACTACCAGGCACGCAAAGAGATGCCTCTTTCAGCACTGGAGCGATGGTTGGGGCCGAACCTGAACTATGAACCCACTGGAAGATAAGAGGCCACCGCACCGGATGGGTGAGCGGCTCGACTGCGCGGCCAGCTACGAAACTTCTGCAAGAACCGGCCTCCCAATCGCCGCGGTCAGAGCCGACTTCACCCACCGATAGCGTTCTTCTGCCCAGCGATTCACGTCCTCTGAATCAGTAAACACCAACTCCCAGGCTTTGGCGGCATCCAACATCAGCAACTGGTGCGGGTGAGTATTGCCGGACACATAGACAACGAGTACGGCAGATTTGCCGGTGAGGCTGATATCCGTAAAGACGTGCAGCATGGCGCCACTTGGCAAGGTGATATCGCGCGAGGCCGCCTCCACGAGGGGATGGTACAGTCGCTGAAGAAATTGGGACGTCACTTCGTAGGCGTTGGTCGTACTTAGGAGGCGGGGATTTGGTTTTTCTCCAAACAGGTTCTCGGTCAGGTAGGTCGCAGCCTCCCAGGTCGGCATGACACCGGACGTGACCAGGGATTCACATAGATAGGCGATCCAATTGCGTGTCGCCACCTGTTTGCGGACCGCAGTCGTTTTCTTTGCCATGATCGGCAACCCTTTTACGCTCGTGAGATGTGTGGGTACAGGACCTGAGAACCTAAGTGTGAGGCTGTACCTAACGAGATGAGGAAAGTATATCGGCGAGGGGAAAACTGGTCAACGAAATGACGAAAAGGAGGCTATGGCTTGGGAATCATTCCGTGCGGCAATTGGTCGGCATACTGGTCGTGGATGTGCTTGATGTCGTTCTGCGAAGCAAAGAAGACGTCGAGAAGCTCTGGGTCGAAGTGCTCGCCCCGATGTTTGATCATGAGTTCGACGGCGTGATCGAGGGAAAAGGCAGGTTTGTAGATCCGTTGTGTGGTGAGCGCGTCGAAGGCATCGGCGATCGCGGCGATCCGTCCTTCCACGGGAATCGCTTCGCCCTTCAATTTGCGCGGATATCCGTTGCCATCCCAACGCTCATGGTGGGTCCAGGCGATCGATGCCGCCACTTTGAGGATTTCTGCATCCGATCCGCTGAGGATACGATAGCCGATCTCCGAATGTTGAGAGATGACGGCGAATTCTTCAGGAGTGAATTTGCCGGGCTTGAGGAGCACATGGTCAGGCGTGCCGATTTTCCCGATATCGTGCATCGGACTGGCGGTGCGGATCAAATCACACCGTTCGGAGGACAGGCCATACTTCCTGGCGAGTAATTCACAGTAGTGGCTCATGCGCTGAATATGCTGCGCGGTCGCACTGTCCCGGTATTCGGCCGCGATGGCGAGTCGCTGAATCGTTTCCTCTCGAGAGAGACGCAGCTCCTTTTCACTACGCTCCAACCACTCAAGCGCCTGTTGGAGAGCCATCGTTCTGGTTCTAACGATATCTTCCAGGTTCTCTCGGTGCTGGCGATTTTCAAGTTCAAGCCGGCGGCGGCGGAGCGCATTGGCGACATCGATCATGACTTCATTCGACTCGAACGGCTTAACGATGTATCCAAAGGCACCCATGTCCAGCGCCGCGTTCGCCAGTACCGAGCTGTCGAGACCCGTCACCATGATGATCGCGGTGTGGGGGTACAGACTGAGGATATTACGAACGAGGTCCATGCCCGACTCACCAGGCATATTCACATCGCACAAGATCAACGCAAAGGGTTGTTCATCGAGCCGTGCCCGTGCCTCTCGCGCATCGGACGCGAGGACCGTCTCATACCCATGGGATTGAAGCATGTATCCCAGCAGCCGACGGATCGGTTCTTCGTCGTCGATGATCATCACGCGCTTGAGTTCAAGGAGGGTTTGCTGGGTGGATCGGTCAAGAAGTAACGTCATGATGTGTGTGTCGATGGTATAGGAAGAAGGGGACTGTTTAGGTTCAGTGGATTCTCGTTAGTGTCATGATGTTCAGCTATCTCAGGAGAACTGTACGACCATGTGCACCTTTTGTGCCAATATATTCCAAAATGCGCACAGGTTGTGGGCCTCCCATCAGATGACGCCTTCTAAGCAGGGAAGCAGTGGGATGCCGCACTGTGACAGTATTTTCATAGGGAGCAGTCGCAGGATCACCTGCGACCCGGATGGGCGCTGCGTCTGGAGTGCGCGCGCACCTGTACAGATTTTGCCGTTCGCGCTGCGTACTTTTGTACAAGTCGATCGGCTGGAATGATCGAAGGCTCCTGATGTTCTCTGCAGCCATCAAGCGCTGACTGGTATACCGGGCCAGTTTCGTTGCGCTTTCGCAGGGCCTTCACTATAATGCGCAGGATTATGAACAGGAGTAATTCATGAGTATGGCAGCGGGAATATTGCGTGTCGATGGGCGACGAAAAGATCAGCTACGTCCGGTGAAGGTGACGCGGAATTTCATCAAGCATGCCGAAGGGTCTGTGTTGATCGAAATGGGTGACACCAAAGTGATTTGTACCGCCTCGATTGAGGAGAAGGTGCCTCCCTTTCTGAAGGGGAAAGGGCAAGGGTGGGTGACGGCAGAGTATTCGATGCTCCCCCGTTCGACCCATGACCGATCGCCACGCGAAGCGGTCAAAGGGAAGCAGAGTGGCAGGACTCTTGAAATTCAACGTCTTGTGGGGCGAGCCCTCCGTGCGGTGACAGATATGGGCCAGATGGGAGAACGGTCGATTTGGCTCGACTGCGACGTCATCCAGGCCGACGGAGGGACCAGAACAGCCTCTATCACAGGAGCATTCATCGCCCTGGCCGACGCCTTGACAGTCCTCAAGAAAAGGGGCCTGATTAAGAAACGCCCTTTGACGGACTATCTTGCAGCCATTAGCGTAGGGAAAGTGGGTGGGGAGATCCTCATTGACCTGGCCTATACAGAAGACTCCATGGCCGATGTCGACATGAATGTGGTCATGACCGGACAAGGGCGTTACGTTGAAGTCCAGGGCACAGCGGAACGGACTCCCTTTGCCAAACAGGAAATGGATGAGTTCATGGCGATGGGATGGAGCGGGATTCAGACCCTCACCGCGCTGCAGAAGGATCTGATCGGGGAATTGGAGTAGCGCAGAGACGATGATTCGTGAAGTGGTGCTCGCGACTCGCAATCACAATAAAGTCATAGAACTCGTTGCGCTCTTAGGCGATCCGGGCATCACGATTCGCACGCTTGATGAATTCCCGGATGCCCCGGACGTGGTCGAAGATGGGGCTACCTGCGAGGCCAACGCTGTAAAGAAAGCGCGTACCATTGCCGGGTTCACGGGCTTGCCGGCGGTCGCCGACGATACGGGACTGGAAGTGGATGCGCTCGGTGGGCGGCCCGGTGTCTATGCGGCCCGGTATGCCGGCGAAGATGCGACCTATGAAGACAACTGTCGAAAGTTGTTGCGGGAGTTGACGGGCGTGCCGCCTGAACGACGAACCGCTCGCTTTTTGACCGTCGCAGCGATCGCACTGCCTTCAGATGAAATACGAGTGGCACAAGGAACGTTGGAGGGAGTGATTGCAGAAGAGGCGAGTGGGACGTTAGGATTCGGATATGATTCTGTGTTCCTCGTTCCAGAATTAGGGAAGACCTTGGCTCAACTATCGGCGGAACAAAAGAACCAGATCAGTCATCGTGCCAAAGCGTTCACTCAGGCGAAAGACCTGTTACGAGAGATGGATTTTGAGAGACTCGAGTCGGGGCGTAGCGCAGCCCGGTAGC
>JAQBES010000087.1:0-3308 GCA_032123755.1 Nitrospirota bacterium | reverse complement strand
CCTAAGCACGGCTTGCGGGCGGGCGATCTCGGTGCCGTCGTCGACGTGCGACCGCCCGACGCACTCGAAGTTGAGTTTGTCACCGCCTCCGGACGTACGACGGCGCTTGTGGCGCTGAAAGCATCCGATGTTCGAGCCATCGCTGATACCGACTTGGTTGCCGTGCGGTCAATCGCTCGCAGCGCGTAAGCGTCGCCACGGCACATAACATGCCGTACTGGAAAGCGCACGAAGCGCGTTGGTGGACAGTGCGGGTACTTCTTGACGAGTGCTTGCCCCGAAGGCTCGGGCGAGAGCTGCTGGGGCACGTAGTTTCGACCGTTTCCGATGCCGGGTGGTCCGGCATCAAGAACGGGGCACTGCTGGCACTCGCCGCGGGGAAGTACGATGCGTTCGTCACCATCGATCGGCTGCTTACCGTTCAGCATTCGGTTCCCGCGAATCTCGCGGTCATCACGCTGCAAGCGTCGAGCAACCGGCTCGCAAGCTTGCTTCCCATCGTGCCCAACCTGCAGGCGGCGCCTGAAACGATCAAACCTGGCCAGGTTGTGCGGCTGGGTGTCTAACAACCGCGTCAACGCGACGGTCCGTCCGGTCACGCCGCTTGCTTGCGCAAGCGTCGCGCCCGTGCGCCCCGCGCGTTACGCAGTGTGTTGGGCGGACATCACAACCCATCCGCCGTCACGAAGTGAACGCGAAAGGCACGTACATGAATTCCAAACCGTTCAAGCACTCTCCTGATCAAACCCCTATGAAGCTCTACGACACTCGGAACCTCAAGGGAGATCTCTCTGGAGGCGTGGTAGCCGGGATCATCGCGCTGCCATTGGCACTGGCCTTTGGCGTTCAATCTGGTCTCGGCGCGGCAGCGGGACTCTATGGTGCCATCGCGGTAGGCGTCTTGGCTGCAGCGCTGGGCGGAACCGCCACACAGGCTTCAGGACCAACGGGACCGATGACGGTGGTATCAGCCTCCATCGTGGCCATGGGCATCGCGAGGGCGGGCACTATCGAGGCAGGAATGGGCATCATCCTGCTGGCCTTTATGCTGGGCGGTTTGGTTCAGATCGCCCTCGGCTTTCTGGGAGTGGGAAAGTACATCCGCTACTTCCCCTACCCGGTGATCTCGGGTTTCATGAGCGGCGTTGGCCTGATCATCATCACGCTGCAACTCTGGCCCTTCCTAGGGTCGGCGTCGCCCAAGACAACGCTGGATGTCTTCACGCAAATCAGCACCCCGCTCAGCCAGATCAATTTGGGAGCCGTTCTGCTGGGCGGGATCACGGTGGCTGTTTACTACCTCTTTCCACGACTGACAAAGGCGGTGCCGTCGGTCCTCGTTGCGCTGCTGGCGGGCACCTTGGTATCACGGTTTACCGGATTCGACGTGCCGATCATTGGCGCCATCCCCACGGGACTACCCGCCCTGCAGGTGGGCATCATATTCGCCGCTGTCCCGGAGCATCTGCTGTTTGTCATTGGGTCTGGGATTACGCTGGCTTTGCTGGGTTCGATTGATTCCCTGCTTACCTCGGTCATCGCCGACAACGTGACCAAGACCAAGCACGACAGTCGGCGCGAACTCATCGGGCAAGGCATCGGTAACACCGTCGCGGCGATCTTTGGCGGCATCCCTGGAGCCGGGGCGACCAAGGGCACCGTGGTGAACATCACGGCCGGTGGCAAGACGCGCCTGTCCGGCGTGGTCCATGGCTTACTGCTGCTCGCGGTCCTGCTTTGGGCGGGCCAGTTCGCCGCCTACATCCCGCTGAGCGTGCTGGCGGGGCTGCTCATTCCCGTCGGCTTTGCCATCATCGACTACAAGGGTCTCAGGCACCTCCGCGATGTGCCGCGCGCGGATGCGGCAGTCTTGCTCATGGTGCTCAGCATCACAGTGTTTGGCAATCTGATCCACGCAGTGGGCGTCGGGATCGTCTTGGCCAGCGTCCTGTTCATGAAAAAGGCCAGTGACCTTGCAGAAGCGGAATCATCGGTCGAACCCTTGAAAGAGGACCCGTGGCAAGACGAGGCAGAGCTCTATGCCAGGTACAAGGATCGCATCTTCGTGAAGCATCTCTACGGTCCGCTGTTCTTCGGATTCACCGCCCGCTTCCAAGAACTGGCGTCGGCCCTGAGTCCAGACATCCGGGCACTGATCATTCGGATGGAGCGCGTCCCCTACATCGATCAATCGGGGCTCTACGCTTTGGAGGATGCCATTCTCCCTCTCCGGCAGCGTAACGTCATTGTGTTACTGACAGGCGTTCAATCGCAGCCGAACGACATGCTCCGCAAGATAAACATCGTGCCCGACTTGATCCCCGAGGAGTGCCTCTGCCGAGGAACAGAACCCTGCATGAAGTGGTTGGCGAGAGAACTAGAGGCGAGGTCGCCCGCGGCTCAGTCCTCCGATTAACGTCGGATAACATGCACGTTTCTCTAGATTCTTTAACCTGGAGGAAACTATGAAACCGAAAGACAGAATTCTGAACACACAAGTCGATGGTCTAGTGGAAGCGGTACTCACTCAGGAAGAACAGGAGGCACTGACGCCTGACGGCGTGATTGAACTCCTGAAGGAAGGCAGTGCCCGCTTCTCCAGCGGGGAGGTGACGTTGCGGAATCACAAAGAGCAAGTCCGCAAGGCGGCTAGCGGTCAGTTTCCCAAAGCCATCGTGCTCTCCTGCGTCGATTCACGAGTCCCAGTAGAGGACGTTTTCGACCGCGGCATCGGCGATATGTTCGTGGCTCGTGTGGCTGGCAACTTCGTGAACTCCGACATTCTCGGTAGCATGGAATTCGCGTGCAAGGTCTCAGGCGCGAAGGTAATTCTGGTGATGGGCCACGAGCACTGCGGAGCAGTGAAGGGCGCGATCGATCAGGTCGAGTTGGGCAACATCACCGACATGCTGAGGAAGATTCAGCCTGCCGTGGCCAGCTGCAGCGACTACGGCGGAGAGCGGAGTAGCGCGAACCCCAGTTATGTTAATCTGGTGGCGGAGAAGAACGTACAGCTCAACTTGGACCGAATTCGGAAAGAAAGCCCTATCCTCCGTGATATGGATGCCGCCGGCAAGATCAAGATCGTGGGCGCGATGTACAACATGGACTCCGGCGCGGTGGTGTTCATGGACGCGTCGCCTCGCCACTAAGAGGGCATCTCAAGTGGGAGCACGCATCCTGGTCGGGGCGTTAGGCGGCTCTATGCAATTATTAAGGCACATATCAAATGATCTGGCTCTGGATCTCGTTCATAGCTTTTGTCCTACTGATGTTGGCGTTGGATCTGGGTGTTTTTCATCGCAAAG
>JAQBES010000086.1:0-3754 GCA_032123755.1 Nitrospirota bacterium | reverse complement strand
GTACCCGCACATGGCAGACACCCACAGACACTAGAGACTGGTTAAATCGAGACTACTTGATCTCGACCTTGGCACCGCTCTCTTCGAGCTTCTTCTTCATGGTGTCGCATTCTTCCTTCGTGACACCAGTTTTCACGGGCTTCGGTGCGCCTTCGACCAGATCTTTTGCTTCCTTCAATCCAAGGCTGGTGAGTTCGCGGACTACCTTGATGACTTGGATTTTCTTGTCCGCCGGAGCAGACACGAGTACGACGTCAAACGCCGTCTTCTCCTCGGCTGCCGCTGCTGCACCACCACCTGCCGCAGGAGCGGCGGCGGCGACCGGTGCGGCAGCCGTGACGCCGAATCGGGTCTCTAACCCCTTCACGAGCTCCGCCAAATCGAGCACACTCATCGTCTCAATGGCCTTGATCAACTCTTCCTGTGATAATTTTGCTGTTGTCGTTGACATATCCCCTTCTCCTTTTCGTTTGTCCTGAATGGCTGCAATGACTCTCACAAATTTCGACAAGACCGCACTGAGCGTATACACAAGGCCACGCGCTGGTCCCTGCATGGCCGACAACAACATTGCAATGAGGACTTCCTTCTTCGGTAGTTTCGCAACCGCCGCCAGTTCGGCCGGCTGCACCACCTTGCCCTCCAACACACCGATGGTGATCTTAATCTTCTGCTCGCGCTTCTCCGCCAGAATAAAATCCCGAAGAATCTTGGCCGGAAGCACCGGATCGTCATAGCCGATCACCAACCCCGTTGGGCCCTTGAGGTAATCCTTCACCCCAAAAAGGATTGTGCCCTCAGCAGCACGGGCGGCCAATGTGTTTTTGACGACCTTGTATTCGGCTTTGGCACCTCGCAATTGCTTGCGCAGTTCCGTGACCTGGTTGACGGAGAGCCCGGCACTTTCGGTGACAATGGCAAGCCGTGCACGACTAAATGTCTCCGTCAACTCCGCAACCGCTGTCGCTTTCTCGTCCTTTTTCATAGTCGAACCCTTCCCCTTCCGCGCCGCAACACCCTGACTAACTCCATTCCTTGGCTAACGCGATGGCATCGAGCTTCACGCCAGGCCCCATCGTGCTCGAGAGAGTCGCGCTCATCAAATAACGTCCTTTGCACGAGGCCGGCTTTGCTTTAATCACCGCTTCAAGAACCGCCGATGCATTGTCATAGAGCTGTTCGGGCTTAAACGACACTTTCCCGACAGGCACCTGAACAATCCCGGCCTTTTCGACCTTATACTCCACACGACCTTTCCGAATTTCTGACACGGCCTTGCCGACATCAAAGGTGACGGTCCCGGTCTTCGGATTCGGCATGAGCCCGCGAGGCCCCAGCGCCTTTCCGAGCTTCCCGACGGCCGCCATAAGATCCGGCGTCGAGATGGCGCAATCAAAGTCCATCCATCCGCCCTTGATCTTCTCCATCAGGTCATCGGACCCGACATAATCAGCGCCGGCTTGCCGCGCCTCCTGCTCCTTCTCTCCCTTGGCAAAGACCAACACGCGCACCTTCTTCCCCGTGCCATGTGGTAGCGAGGTCGTGCCACGCACCATTTGGTCCGCCCGCTTCGGATCCACGCCCAATCGAAGCGCCAAATCGACGGATTCATCGAACTTGGTGTAGGCCGACCGCTTCACCGCATCAACCGCCTCTCGCAAAGCATAGACCCGAGGCTCAAGCTTTTCCACCGCCGCTCTCATCTTCTTTCCCATTTCCGTTCTCCCCTCTATGCCATCGCAAGTTCTGATCGGGCAAGACGCCCGGTACTGCGCGCGTCGACCGCGCTCCTTCACTAGCGCGGGTCCGTGAGCACGACGGGCCGTCTTGCCCGCTCTACCGCCTCACCCTTGAACCACGACTCCCATACTGCGCGCCGTCCCTTCAATAATCTTGATCGCCCCCTCGAGATCGACGGCATTGAGATCTGTCATTTTCTTTTGCGCGATCTCACGCAACTGCGCCTTCGTGATCTTCCCGACCTTGTCTTTCTGGGGAACGCCGGATCCTTTAATGACTCCGGCCGCCTTCTTCAAGAGGTCGGACGCCGGCGGAGTCTTCATCACAAAGGTAAACGACCGGTCCTTGTAGACCGTGATGACCACCGGGATGATACTATCGCCTTCTTTTTGAGTCTTAGCGTTGAACTGCTTGCAAAATTCCATGATGTTGACGCCGTGCTGACCCAGCGACGGCCCAACCGGGGGAGCAGGGTTCGCTTTCCCAGCAGGAATCTGCAACTTAATCTGTGCCGATACTTCCTTGGCCATGTCCTACACTCCTACGCGCGTTCGTCCATTTCGGAGGTTAAATCCGCTCCACTTGCAAGAACCCAAGCTCCACCGGAGTGGAGCGCCCAAAAATACTGACCAAGACTTTAAGCCGGCTATGGTCCTGATTCACCTCGTCCACCAAACCATTAAATCCGAGAAACGGACCATCGATAATCCGGACATTATCCGTCTTGATGAATTTAACCTGTTCGCGTGGCCCGGATGCCCCCACATCAACCTGCTTCAAGAGCGACTCTACCTCTTCCGCCGACAAGGGTGTCGGCTGCGCACCAGCGCCGACAAATCCCGTGACCTTCGGCGTCTCTTTGATCATCTGCAAGGTTTCATCGATAAGCGGGGACTCCAACTCCACGATCACATACCCGGGAAAAAACTTCCGTCGCGACGTTCGGCGCTTGCCATCCTTGATCTCAATCACATCCTCCGTCGGCACGAGTACCTGCCCCATCTTTTCGACCAATCCCATTTGATTGGCCCGTTCAAGCAAGCTGGTTTTCACCCGCCCCTCGAAGCCTGCGTAGGTATGAATGACGTACCAATTCTTTGCCATGCCCTACCCTCGGATCATTGGTTTACTATGTGCCATGCAGCGGCTCTCACTTTCAGATCCTGACTCACAGAATCTTGCTTACTGCCCATACAAGAAGCGAGTCGACGAACGACAGATACAGGGACATGATGATGCAAAAAACAATGACCACCGTCGTGGACCCGACCGTTTCGGCCCGAGTCGGAAACGACACTTTTTTCAACTCTCCGCGCACATCATCGAAGAACTCACGAATAGAATCTGCAAACTTCTTGAACATACCCACCTCACCTTCGCTCTTATAGAGAGAGAGAACGCGCCCCTCCCACTCACCCCATCCAACGTCCCCGCTCTGCGACCGACCTGCTCTCAATCCAGCCCAGCCGCCGGTATTGAACCTAACCCATCCACTACGCAGCAACTGGCAGGGGCACTAGGATTTGAACCCAGACTCTCGGTTTTGGAGACCGATGTGCTACCATTGACACCATGCCCCTACGACGGCTGGCAACCCAGCCATTGAGCCGGCAGCCCAGCTTACTTCACTTCCTTATGGGCGATGTGTTTCCGGCAGAACTTGCAGAACTTATTCCGCTCCAACCGATCCGGATCGTTCTTCTTATTCTTCATCGTGGAATAGTTCCGCTGCTTGCAGACCGTGCATGCCAAATCAATGATCTCTCGCATCTTCTTATTCGTAAGGCGTAAGGCGTAAGGCGTAAGGCGATGGCCGACATCCTGCCATCATCTCCTTATCCCTTAGTCCTTACCCCCTCACGCTCCCTAATGAATTACGCCAGAATTTCGGTAACGACGCCGGACCCGACGGTCTTGCCGCCCTCGCGCACCGCGAACCGCAACCCTTGATCCATCGCGATCGGGCTAATCAGCTCCCCCGTCACGCTCACATTGTCTCCCGGCATGACCATCT
>JAQBES010000085.1:0-2839 GCA_032123755.1 Nitrospirota bacterium | reverse complement strand
ACTCACTCTTGAGGCCGGATTGCCAATGCAACCATTCGGACCGATTATCCACAGGATCACAGGTATTCTGGGGATGCATAGCCGATTTTGCAGGCCTGGAACGGTGTTTCCAATGTGTCAAGAGCCGGTCGGTAAAGAGGGTTGCCTGATGGGTGCAAGCGGCAGGGCCAAATGGCCGACACCTGCACTACTTTTTTCGGTAGACATTGAGCCCGATTTTCTCTTGTCGGTCTGGAATGGTCACGTTTCCTTCTGTCGAGGCAATGATAATCGTCTTGCCCGTTGAAGAGGGACCGAACTCTTTCGACAGATCGACTCGAATTGTCAACACGGTGCCTTCGACAATCATCTCTACATTTTTCATGATGGTATACCTACTCCCTTTTGCCTATCGCCCCGCTACCGGTGGGGCCGTGATATCGGTGTGATTCCAGGTTGCGAAGATCAGCACCGTATACTGGTTGTAAAACGCCCGTCCGACTAGTTTGGGCGTCGAACCGAGGAATTCGCCGGTCCGATTATCATAGAGATCCAGATGCAAGCGGGCATAGCCACTTTGGTTTTGTCGCTTGTAGAGGGTAAGTTCGGGGAGCGAGAACGGGATCAGCACGCTCTGAACCGGCGGCATCCCGACGAAGATGCTGCCTTGCATCGTCCCGAACGATTCGGCCATCACGCGCACCAAGTAGGGCGATTCAGTGTCTCGAGCGGAGACACGATAGCCTCTTCGCCCCAACTCAGCGGCCACGATATCCCGGACGTACAAAATGTCTCGCGAGGGATGGTCGATCGCGCCTCGATCCGCGTTCGTCATGCGAAGCTGAGACCGGCCACTTTCAAGCCCGGTCGCGTCCACGTCCACATTGACGCCCTCGGGCAGTTGAACCGTCAGATTCACCAGGGCTTGCTCGACTGCCTGGGTCAACAGGACTTGCTCCACCGCTGTCCGAGGTGTGCGCGACACTTCTTGCTCAAGCGCGCACCCCATGAGCAACACGGTTGCGATCGAGGAAAGAACAGGTGAAGCGTTCATGAAGTTAGACCACCAGTCCATCACCAATAGAGGGATGCTAGTCGTGTTCGTCGCGGAATGCAATGGAGGCTGACCGGAACCTACGCATGGTCTGGAAACGGGATCAAGCCCATTTTTACCTGTGATACGAAGACATTAGTGTCCGACAGAATTCATAGCAAAGTCAGTTGGTTACCATCGATCAACGGATCGGTGGGTGGTTCGGTGTCGGTAAACAGTTGAAGTAGCGACACTTTCTCGAAAGGGGTGACGCTCAAGATCTGTAGCATTGAGTGCAACGACCTATGGAGATCCAGTCGCTTTCGAATGATGGCGACGAGCACGTACACGGACACCGCGATCCATACTTGCGTTTTCACCGCGTTCTCAGAAGTGCCGAAGAAACGTTTGATGCGCAAGTGCTGCTTGATCCACTTGAAGAACAGTTCGACCTGCCAGCGCAGGCGATACAGCTCACACACCGTCAACGCGGGCAACGTCATATGATTGGGCAAGAACACGAGGTCTCTGCCCTCGGCATCGCGATAGCGTATGCGACGCAACCGTGCGGGATAGCTTTGTTGGGAGTAGAACACCGTCAACGCGACGTCCTGATCGCAGCGCAATCCGGTGCTGCGATCGACAGGGCGGGAGTATAGGCGCTTGCACTTGAAGTTGGACTTGGCGCGGGTGACGAAGAAGCTGCCAGCCTGATGCAGGCGATACAACCGCTCGAAGTCGAGGTAGCCACGGTCCATCACATAGAAGGCACCCGGTTCGGGGATCAGCAGGTCGAGCACATTGACGTCGTGGAGTTTCCCGTCGCTGATATGGATAAACGCGGGAATTGCACCGCGTAAATCGAGCAAGGTGTGCAGTTTGACAGCTGCTTTGGTGGCACGAAACGATGCCCACGGAAACAGTGTCAGGCACAAGTCGATGGTGGTGGCATCCAGCGCATAGACCGTTTCTTTCAGCTCCACACTGAGCGGCTCCTTGGCATACAGAGTGCGGGCGATACGAATACGGGCTTGGGCGAACTCGAAGTGGATGCGCCAGTCGCGGGACTCGTTGGCATCGGCCAGCGCGCTGCGACTGACTTTGCCGCGCAACCCCAGGTGAAAGAGCTTGGTCGGCTGTGCGCGTAGACACGCGTCGATATCGCGTAGACTCTCCCGGTAGGTCAACTGCGCGAATGCCATGCACAGGAATTGGTCCAGACAACTGAACGTGCGGATGTTGAAATCGCCACGATATTTCATGACCAGACGGCGAAAGGTATGCCAGGGCGCGCACTCCATGACTTGAGCGAACACAAGTTTGCCAGTGTGCATCAGTGCCTCCCGGGAAAATCCCGGCAGACTGGCAAATCACGCATCTGGAATTCAAATCGTTAACACCGTGAATGCTCATGAACCCCTTGATAGCCCTGGCGTTTAGCCCAAGCCCCCTCAAATCTGTCGGACACTACTGATACGAAGAGTCTATTTACGCGGCGCGAATGTGAGGGTATTCGTCTGGCGTTCGTCGGTGCGAAGGTCTAGTACGCTCAACACGACGTCCCGCGGTTGTGAGCCCCATGCCTCAAACGTGATGTGGATGGCCGTTTGTCCTTCGTCGCGGGGTACGAACAAGCTTTCTCCGGTTTGGATATCGTAGGTCTTTACTCGATGGTAGCCGCTGGCTGGGAGGTAGTCGTAGGCGAGCATTCGACTATCGACCGCCCAGTGAAAGGCCATGACGTCTCCCTCAGTAATGACGTCAATTTCCCGCACCGCCATCGCAGCGAGATCCAGAAGCGTGAATTCGCGGTTCCCTTCATGTCAG
>JAQBES010000084.1:0-4939 GCA_032123755.1 Nitrospirota bacterium | reverse complement strand
TGTTCAGGACCTCCATGGGAATGGTGGATTTACCCATGTCATGGAACAACGCCGCAAGACCCAGGTCGGCCAGTTCCACTTTTGGATAACCGACACGATTGGCCAGCGCCATGGACAACAGCGACACATTGACCGAATGGTTATGTGTGTACTCATCGTGGCAACGAAGCGTTGTGAGACCGAGGATCGTGGCTTCATCATCCGCCATGAGATCGATGATGTTTTGGATCGCCCGCTTCGCCTGTTTAAAACTGATGGATCCTCCCTCACGGGATGCTTGCGTCAGTGTGCCGACTGATCTTGCCACTTTGGCATAGCCGGTCTTGGCGTTTTCTTTCCGTTGTACGTTTCGATCGGTACTTTCCGTACCGTCCGATCCCATGTTCCCCGTCGTTCCGGATCCTCTTCGGATTTGCAACTGCCGTTGTTCTCCTATCTCAATGCCGGCGATTCCCCGTGCTGTGATTTCTTTCTGAAGGTCTTCGATGGATTTGTTGTCGGGATCAAGACTGACAAAGAGAGCGGCGAACTCACGCAGATCCTTCGACTCCGCGGTCGACGAGAATGTCATTCCGCCGATCTTCCAGGCGTTCAAGGCATCGATGATGCTAGTGGCCACGGCCATCTGCTGCGCGTTCACTTTCAAGTGACTGTCCCCGAGAAACAAGAAATCGTTCTGCAGGCGGAGTGTGACCGGTTGATCGTGTGCCATGGTCTTGATCAACGTCAGCATCGTAACGACGGGTTTATCCAGCGCCGCGTTGGTGCGCTCATAGATACGGGAAGTTTTAATCAAGACGTTCAGCTGTGTAACCAGCTGGATTCCCAGCATGACCATCTGCTGGTCAAGGATGTCCCCGGCCTCCGATCCGCGAGCGATTTTCCGAGACAAGGACTTTTCATGGGTCAGAATCGGCTGAGCCTCTTCATCCGTGACCGGGGTCTCTTTGATCTTGATGTCACTCACGGCATCAGTTCCATATTATGATGCAGCCTGCTTCAGCTGCTGTCGTTGGGCTAGGGCGAGTGCCGCGGTGCAGGCTTGCCTTACGGCGGCGCCACCTTTTTTTTGACCCAGCTCAAGGGCGATGAGACCGGCAGGGGTGGCCAATTTCCCCAACGCCTCGGCGGCGAGGGCGGCGAGCTCTTCCTTTTTCTTCCGATTGGTCCAGGACCGTTCCGTCATCAAACTTTCAAAGAAAGGAATGACCTCATCGCTACTGGTAGCGCGCATGGCGAGGAACACTGCGCGCTTTTCGCTGAGGGCTCGATCCATGAATGTGTCCGTTGATACGAGGGGGGCCCAGGCGGAGTAGGGAGCCTTATATTGACCGGTCATGAGCAACTTGAGTGCCGCAAACCGGACCGACTCCTCGGTATCATTCAGGAACTGGAGCAGTTTCATCCCGTTCCCGTTGGGACGGAATATCCCGATCGCTCGCACGACTTCCTTCCGTACCTGAATGTCCGGATAGCGCACCAGCTTTTCAATGGAATCCGCAAATCGAGGGTTGTTCCATTTGAGAAGGATCGCGAGAAGGTTTTTCACATAGCGGGGGCGGCGGTCGGACAAACCGCGAAGCACGTGATCCGGCTGATCCTTTGCGAGCGTCTCAAGGGCTTCAGCCACGATCGCCTGATGGGCTGGCGCCTCCAGATTCGCCAAAAGCGCGCACAAGGCAGGGACGGCTGCCGACGCCATTGACAGCAGAACCGTGCTCAAACCGTCTGTGGTTGCGTCGGGGATCTTGTTCAAATAGGCCTCGATCATCTTCATGCGTTCAGGTCGACCGAGATCGTCGAGCAGGGCCGCCAGCTGTTTCTTGTGATCGTCGCCGAGATCCGGTCGAACCTCAGCGGAGACATGTAACAGCCCGAGGACGCTGTCTAACTGAGTCCATTTGCCCTGGGCTGACAATGAGTCGAGAACGTTTCCCCAGAGGTCGAGCAACTTAGTCAGGAGCACAGGAGATTTTTCCGAGGCCAGGATCGCAGTGAGCATATCCAAAAGGTATGTCATGTTATCTCTGGTGCTCTCAGCCTCGATCTCCTTCTCCAATTCGGCTAACTCCTCGTCAGAGACCTCATAGCCCGCATGACCGGAGCGGAATCGGCCAGCTTGCCTACTGGCTTTCCCTCCAGTTCCTATTCCGGCTGCTGTCCCGCTATTACCGGATTCTGAGCCACCATCTCCCTCAAGTCCTGTCCCTATTCCCTTCCTGGCGCGAGCCTGCTCCCGATCCAGGAGGTCCCGCAAGTTCGATTCCGGCGCCTCCATCATCCCGATAGTAGGCATAGCAAAGTCCTCTCCACCGGTCGAAGCTTTGGCGATTTCTTCGGCGGTGACCAAGGTGATGGTGGAGAGGTTCTTGGACCATAAACGAGTCACAATGTCGTCATCATTCTCTTCGGGATCGAGGCTGTCCCACAGCGAATCAAGCAAGAAGGAGAGGTCTTCCGCAGCAAGACCTTCGAGGAACGCGAGTTCCCGGATGCCATCCGAATAGAGCTTGAACGCGACGCTTTCATTACTCGAACCCTGCTCGGATCGATAGACGACTTCCCCGTTAAAATAAAGCTCGGAGCGTTGAACAAGAAACGCCAATTTGGAGTAGGTGGCGAGGTGCGTCGTGAGTCCCTCGAACAGCTGTTGGAAGAACTTCTGCGCCACGGGGTTCGCTGCCCCGTATGTCCGGCTGGACTTCGCGGTCTTGTCCAAGAGTGTGAGGAGTCGCTTGACGGAGGTCAGCTCCGGGTTAGGCGGTTCTTTTGCGGGCGCGATCGGCCATGCCCCGCTTTCTGTCAAGCCCTCGTCCATGATGATTAGTCGTACCCTGGAGGTGCTGAATCGTCAAGAAAATAGCCGGTCTTAACCAGCATTATTCATGAGCGATTCAGCTGCCATCGCGAGCTTCTTGGCGAGAGGCAAATGGCTAGCTGCCAGAGGCGAAAGCTTCTGGTCTGAAATATAGCCCTTCCCCTCTAGCCTCGTGCCCCTTGCCTGGCTTCAAGGGTATTGTGGACCCCGTGGCTAAGTCGGTAGAATCCACCTATCGTGATGATGGTGTCGAGCCACATTGTGTGTTTTGGAGACAGTCTCACGGCAGGGTTTCAATCGCCCACTGCCGACAATCCTCAAGGCACCGAGACGCCGTATGGGCGGTTCTTGCAAGAATTGACAGGGCCTTCCGTGCGCGTGTCTGTGAGCGGCATCTGCGGTGAACTGACCGGTGAAATGGCGTTGCGGTTTCGGCCGGCTGTTCTTGTACACCAACCAACGTATGTGGTGATTCTCGGCGGAACGAACGATCTTGGATGGAACGCCGCGCCGGCAGATATTATGCGCAACCTCCTCAAGATGTATGAACTGGCCGCAGCGGCCGGGATCACACCGGTACCGGTAACCGTTCCGTCGATTAGAGTGGGGGACAATCTTCGCAGTGCGGAGGGGCGTGATTGGTTCGCAGAGCACCTTGATCGGCGGCTCCAGCTCAACGAGTTAGTGCTCCGCTACGCCGAATCCAAACATCTGGCAGCCTTCGACCTCTTCAGTGCCACGGTGGAGCCCACAACGCAACAACTTGCAGCCCGGTACTCCAACGACGGGCTGCATCTGAGCACAGCCGGATATCGGCTGGTTGCTGAGCGGTTGTACCAGGACGTGTTTGCTGCAGCGTGGCTTGTGGATCGTAACGAGCGGAGATCATGATACGTGAGGTGACCGATCTTGACTTCGACCACCTCGTGGAACAGGCAGTGGTGCCGGTGCTGGTGGAGTTCTGGAAACCAGGATGCGGGAGTTGTCGAGCGCTGATGCGTGAACTCGAGAAATTGGAGCCGGATGTGACCGGCAAGGTGCTGATCGTGAAAATGAACGTCGAAGAGAACTTCCAAATCCCAGCGGAGCTGGAGATTCGCGCATTGCCGGTGCTGGCCCTCTATCGCCTAGGACAATTCGAGCGGTTTATCGGCGGTCTGGGTACAAGAGAAGAGATTCTTAAGCAGTTACGGCTGGCATGAAATACGTCGCTACAAAGTCCTCCAGGTCCGTCCATCCTTTTCAATGAGGCGATCGGCCTCGACCGGCCCGCAGGTTCCCGCCTGGTATTCAGGCAACCACCGCAACCCTTGCCGGTGCCATCCTTCAAGAATCTTGGTGATCCAGGCCCAGGACGCTTCAACGGCGTCACGCCGCATAAACCGGGAGGCATCGCCGGCCATCACGTCCAAGAGCAATCGCTCATAAGCTTCGGGCGACGGGCGGCCGAAGACGTCGCTGTATTGAAAGTCCATTTCCACCGGATGTGTCAGTGCACGAGTTCCCGGCACACGCGAGACGATGCGGAGAGAGAGCCCTTCTTCCGGTTGAATACGCAGCGCCAACACGTTCGGCGGCTGCGGCTGTTGCGCATTGGCGTTGAACAAAATCTGCGGAATGTCCTTGAATTGCACCGCGATCTCGCTGGCTCGATGGGGAAGCGCTTTCCCGGTGCGCAGATAGAATGGCACGCCGGCCCAGCGCCAGTTTTCCACAAAGCATTTGAGCGCAACATAGGTTTCCGTCGTGGAATCAGGATGAATCTTATTTTCGCGACGATAGCCCGGGATGGGCGAACCCTGGGCCATGCCCTCACTGTATTGGGCACGGACGGTGACGTGCTCGACATCTTGATCGGTGATCGGCCTGAGACAACGGAGAACTTCCATCTTTGCGTTGCGAACCACATCCGGATCGAGCGAGTAGGGCGGCTCCATCGCGACCAGGCAGAGCAGCTGCAGCATGTGGTTCTGCACCATGTCGCGCAAGGCACCGGCTTCTTCGTAGTAACTGGCCCTGGTTCCGACGCCTTCCATTTCGCTCACCGTGATCTGCACGTGATCGATGTATTTGTGGTTCCAAATCGGCTCGAAAATGCTGTTGGCAAACCGGACGACCATC
>JAQBES010000083.1:0-7440 GCA_032123755.1 Nitrospirota bacterium | reverse complement strand
CTTAGTCAAGGCGAGCAATCCTGTTACAGTTTATTAGGGACGCGTTCGGCGTAGCCGGTGAGTTCCATATAGCCCTGTCCGTGAATTGGCTTTCCCTGTGCCGTGCCGGTTGTCTCGATGGCGCCTTCCCAATAGGTGACTTGCGTACTGTGCATGGTGGAGAGCTCTTGCTCGGCCATGAGCGGTACGAGTTCCAGCGAGAGTTGTTGTGAGGGAATAGTCAGGCGCCAACGCTGCGGATAGCGTGCGTGGCTGGTCTGGCTGGTCCAATAACTCGTGGGCTCCAGGGTGAAGTCTCCGATCGATAGATGGTGCCCGCGCCCGTCGCGGTCAATGACGGTACCGCTTGAGGCCGGATCGGCCGATCCATCTGTCCGGCGGAGTCGATAGAGCATCAGTTCCCTCTGGTCGTCGAGTTGCAGGCTGAACCAGTCCCATCCGACCAGATCCTTGCCCAGGTCGGCGGAACCAAACTCATGGTCCATCCAACTGTTCCCTGTGACGTCGAATCGCTCGGCGCCGATCGACAGGGTACCGGTCGTGGCCAGTCTGGTGAAGGAGTAGTAGTGGGAGGCTTGTCCTCTGGCCGAGCCTTTGTGGCTGATCCCGTCGGTGCCATGCACGACAAGTGGTTTCCTCGGTGAGACTGTGAGTTGGATAGCCATGTCGCCATCCGCTGCCTGAAGGGTCTGTGTGCCGGGAGCGGCCGATGGCGATTCGGCACTCCATCGATCGATCCAGACGTGGAGCCGACCACGCGCCGCACCGGCTTTACCCAAACCGGCCCGGCTGATTTTCTCCGAAAAGTGGAACCCACCCTTATTGAGATCGCTCACGGCAAAATGGGCCAAGTATAATTGCGTGACGGCCCACTGCGACGGCAGGGTCTTCGTCTGATCGCGTGGCATGCCACGGCGGAAGAAGGTGAGTTGATAGCCGAAGGGCCGGCCGTCCTTCGTCGTGAGCTGGCCGGTGTAGTACCACCATTCAGTGCGAAACTCATTATGCGCCCCGTGATCGCTCGGGAAGGCGTATCGATAGCCTTCCGTTGCGATCAGGAATTCCTGTGACGTATCTGCCGCAAGTCCTGGCACGACGATCAACAGACTACTCGCAAGGAACAGTATGTGCCGGAGATGACGCAGCAATTCGTACATGTTGTTGGGTGCTCCGTACAGTGCGAGAATCGTCGCGTGCGCTTATACCACGCTTCGGCAGTCGGCACAAATCTCCAGTGTTGATACGGGTTTTCTTCAACTCGACAGGTGAAAGATGCTCCGCTCGCGCCGTTGACAATTTTATCGACCATCAGCTATCGTGAGCCATGCAGACCGATCACGGGCGAGAGCATCAGGGAAGAGACCAGCCTGACAATGTCAGGCCATTTCCCATTCCCACGCGGATTCCTGTGTTCCCTCTACCGAATATCGTGCTGTTTCCCAAGACCTATCTCCCCCTACATATCTTTGAACCGCGCTACCGCACCATGATCACAGATGCGGCGATGAGCGGGCAGTGCATCGGCATGGCCCTGCTCAAGGACGGATGGGAAACAGACTATTATGGCCATCCGCCCGTGTTCTCTATGGGCTGTGTCGGTCGACTGGCAAGCGTGCAGCCACTGGCCGATGGTCGATCCAACATCCTGCTGCAGGGGCTGGAACGGTTTGAGATTGAACGTGAGTGGTACGATAACGCCTATCGTGAAGCCACGATTTCTGTCGCTGTTCGGGGCACCGAGGCGTCGCTTGATCTCTCTGTCCGCCAGCGCCTGTTCACCATCCTGGAGTCCTATCTTCGGTCCCGCGATGACGCGCCCACCTGGCAGGAGTTTTTTCGGAAAGAAGTCAGCGATGAAATTTTCGTCAATACTCTGTCCACATACCTGGAGTGTACGCCCTTGGAAAAGCAGTTTCTGTTGGAGGCGGACAGTCTCCACCAACAAGCCCGCCGTCTCAGTGACCTCATCGAATTTATGATGCACGATCGATCCGACGCGAAGGGCTGGGGTTGATGGATCGCACCATCGCGATCCAAGTATCCAGGCTCACGAAAGCCTATGATGGCCATACGGCCGTCTCCGATCTGTCGTTTGAGGTCTATGCAGGCGAGATTTTCGGTCTGCTCGGTCCGAACGGAGCGGGGAAAAGCACCACGCTCCGGACGCTCATCACGCTGCTGACGCCGACGTCGGGCACGGCCAGCGTCTTGGGTCACGATACCGTGCGCGAAGCGGACGTCGTCCGGCAACTCATCGGCTACGTGCCTCAAGAACGGGCCATCGATCGCTTTCTCACCGGTCGGGAACACCTCGAACTCCTCGGCGCATTGTACCACCTGCCTAAGGCCGAAGCCACGAAGCGTATCGCCGAGTTGCTGAAGCTCGTGGAATTGGAAGAGCCTGCCGATCGCGCGGCGAAAACATACTCCGGGGGGATGAAGCGGAAGCTCGACATTGCCTGCGGTCTCTTGCCGGATCCCAAGATCCTGTTCCTCGACGAGCCGACGCTGGGCTTGGATGTGCAGAGTCGTCTCAGAATTTGGGATTACCTGCGTATGTTGAAGGCGCGCGGCATGACGATCGTGATGACGACGAATTATTTGGATGAGGCGGACCAGCTCTGCGATCGGTTGGCCATCATCGATAAGGGAAAGTTGATGGCGCTCGGATTGCCAGCTGAGCTGAAGGTCGGACTGGGCGGCGATATCGTGTCGTTGACCTTGAAGGAGCAGACGAAGATCCCCGCGTTGGTGTCTGCGTTGACGGGACAACCGGCGATGCGAGCGGTCAAGGCGACGCCGACCGGCTTGGATATCCGGGTCGATTCGCCCGAGAAGGCCCTGCCCGCGATCCTCGAGTCCGCCAATCGATTGGATTGCCAACTGGAGTTTATCGAGTATCACCGGCCACGGCTGGACGACGTGTTCATCGCTCATACGGGGCGGTCTATGACCGAATCGGTCCAAGACATTCAGGCAGAATAAGGAGATACGGTGGCGCAGTACTGGCAGGAAATTCATGCGTTGACGATGCGGTGGGTCCGGCGGCTCAGCCGCGAGAAGTTTAGTATGTTGTTCACGCTGGTGCAGCCGATGCTGTTCTGGCTGATCTTCTTCGGTAACCTGTTCCAGCGGGCTGCGGATGTGCAAGTGACGCAGGCCCCGAATTACATCAGTTTCCTCGCTGCCGGCGTGGTCGTCATGACGGTGCTCAACAATGGACTTGCCGGTGGCGTCGACCTGCTTTTCGACAAGGAGAATGGGTTTTTGGAGCGGTTGATGACCACGCCGATCCATCGCAGCTCTGTGATCCTGAGCCGCTTCATCTTCGTAATGACGATTACCTCGCTCCAAGTGCTCGTGATCCTTGGAGTATCTTTTCTGTTCGGCGTCCAGCCGGCGACTGGGTTCCTGGGTGTCGCCGTGATCTTGATGATCGGGATGCTCTTTGGCGTTGGTCTCACCGCGATTTCCATGGCGATGGCCTTTTCCGTAAAAAGCCACGGCGATTTCTTTTCGGTCCTGGGCTTCCTGTCGCTCCCGATGATTTTCTTGAGCTCAGCGTTGGTGCCCTTGGCGGCGATGCCTGCGTGGATGGGATTCTTAGCGCGTTTCAATCCGATGACCTGGGCGATCGACGCGGTGCGGCCGTTGATCCTTTCTAGCTGGACCGAGGCTCTCCCCCATGTCGGGATGGTGGTCGTCGTCATGGTGATTTTTGACGCCCTCTGTCTCTACGGGAGCGCCAAAGTGTTCCGTCGGGCGATGGGCTGATGAGTGGGCTTTTTGGGAGTCCCACCATGTTGATAAACGAGAGCCAAATCCGGGCCCTGATTCGACTGTTGGCCGATGAGGACGAGAAGATCGTCCGGACCATCAGCGGGAAACTCATCGGCATCGGCCCCTCTGCGGTTCCCCTGCTTCAGGAAGCGGAAATCGAACAGCCGGAAATGGCGGATCGTCTTGTCTCGGTGCTCGAGGAAATCCGTGGTGGAAATCTCGAGGATGAACTCATGCAGCTGGCGGCACTGCCGGATGGCCCGATGGATCTCGAGCAGGGCGCCTTCCTGATCGCCCGCTATGCCTATCCCGCCCTGACAGTCGCATCGTATGCCAGACAGCTCGATGAGATGGCGCAGGAGGTGCAGGACCGGATCGGTCCACGGGCGTCGGGGGAGGAAACGATCAAGACCTTGAACCGCTACCTCTTTACGGAGCAGGGCTTCAAGGGCAACACGAAGAATTATTATGAGTTGGAGAATAGTTATCTCAATTGCGTAATCGACCGACGAACGGGTATTCCGATCAGCCTGTCGACGGTGTACCTCCTTGTCGGGAAGCGGCTGGGTCTTCCGATTCATGGGATCGGGATGCCTGGTCATTTCTTAGTGAAGTACGAATCGGATCGCTACAAAGTCTTCGTCGATTGTTTCAACGGGGGAGCGTTGCTGACCGAGAAGAATTGCCAGCGGTTTCTCACGGAAGCCGGCTATGGATTCGACGAGAAATATTTGCAACAGAGTCCGGTGCGCGCGATTCTCTCCCGCATGATCAAGAACCTTTTGGCCATCTATGCCAAACTGGACGACCCCCTCAAGAAGGCCCGCCTGACGAAATTCATTGAAATCCTGGGGTGTGACAACCGCGAAGGCGGGCTCTAACCGATATTCGTGCGAGACTCGCGAGAGATGCGAGAAAAGCGCGACAGGCTACAAGCTTTATCAACTTTGCAGGCTGCTCAAAAAGTCCGTCCAGCAAGGCCGCAGCCGATGAAAGCACCGGTGGCGTAGCCTCTGGGCTACGTTGAGGATGCTTTCGAGGGGAGAACGCAGCTGGCGGGAATTTTCAGCAGCCTGCTAGAGTGTGATTGTCAGTAAGTCCCGCCCTACCACGATCTTTCCCCCGAATGCTTCCCCTGCCTGTTCTCGCACATTGTATCGTTCGGTGATCGGATACAAATGCGACAGCACGAGTTGGCCGACTCCGGCTTCTCTGGCCACCTGCCCACATTGACCGGCATGTAGATGGACCGGGTTCGGCCGACTAGCCGGAGCGGAACAATCCAGTACCGCGAGATCGACGTCGCTACAGAGGCGAACGAGGTTGCCGCAGTATTGCGAATCGCCGGAATAGGCCAGGGATTTCCCGCCATATTCGATTCGGTACCCCAGGCAATGGAGGCCCTGCGTGTGAGTCACTGTTCGGGGAATAACCGTCGTCTTTCCGATCGCAAACGCCCGATCAGCCACGTCTTTGAACTGCACCGCGAACGGCGCGTGCGTAAAGCCGGGTAAGGTGGCGAAGAGGGCCTGAAAGAATTTCTTGGTCCCGCGAGGGCCAATGACGGTCAGCGGTGGGCGTGTTCCTCCTTGGTATTTCGTAAAGATCATCGCATCGAAAAAATAGGTGATGAAGTCGGAAAAGTGGTCGGCGTGGTAATGGGAGAAAAGAATGTGAGTGATCCGATGCCGATTCACGCCGGTTTTCAGGAGGTTTGTCAAGGTGCGTGGGCCAAAGTCCAATAGCATCGTATGATCGGTGCGGACGAGATAACCCGCGGCTGCTCGCATAGGGTGGATGTTCGTGCCGGAGCCGAGAATGGTTAATCGCATGGGTCAGATTGTCTCAAACTTCAGGGACTTGAAATGGCGAATGTCGATACGCCAGAAGGCAAGATAGGACTCGACTAGCGGGCGAATGAGTGTGAGGTAGGGATCGTCCTTGGGGTGCGGCAGCTCCATGAAACAGAGAATAGTCCTAGCTGGAATGAAGGGTCAAGGGGGGAAGAGGGTCGGCTAGATGGTCTCCTGTGCTCGTGCAACGCGCGGTCTCAGAAGACCCTCGTTGGACACGCGCAGTGGGAGACCATCTAGCCGGCCTTCAAGGGAAAAGATAGGGCGCGCGTTCCACGAGCAGGAGGACGAACAGGCTACCCATATCCCTTCTGGCCGCTCCTTCCCCATCCTGCTATGATACTGCTCCCATGCGCACTCGTTCTGATTCGGGCCAGACCAATCTGGCTGCTATTGCGGTTCTCGTCGGCGTCGTTATCACCGGCGTCTGGGTGTGGAAACGTCTGTCGCTTGATGTTCAGGAGTATGTGATCGATCAAGCCATCCCCATGGCGTTTGCTGGTCTGGTGATTGCGGCGGGGCTGTGGATGTTGGTCCGGGCGTTCACCCGTCGCAGGAAGCAACGGCGGGAACGTGCGAAGTTATTGGCTGCGTTCGAACGGGCCACGGTACAGGAGAAGAAGCTGGAGATTGCCTTTACACTGATTGACGTGAATGGGTACCGGGCGGAAGGGTTGGAATCCGTGACGCCCGCGTTACGAGACCTTTTCGCGACGACGTTGCAGCGGGCGTTGGGTGACAAGCAGCATCGGATGCGGGGAATGGCGGCCAGTTACCTTGGCGTCCTGAACGATAGGACCGTGATCCCGTTACTGCTGAAGGCGCTGGAAGATGACCACGCTTATGTACGTTCCTGCGCGGCGTTGGGGTTGGGCCGGTTGCGCGCCAGTGAGGCGAAGGAAAAACTGACGACTGTTATGGAAGAGGACTGGGATCAAACCGTCAGGAGCCGATCGAAGGAGGCGCTGGAGCGGATCAAGTAGTCATGAAATTGTTCGAACGCGCGAGACTTGCGAGAAAAGCGGGACGGGTAAGGCTGGCTGAAGGCTGAAGTGTTTGGAACTTCGAACCCCGAACTTCGGCCTTCAGCCTTCTGGTTGCGCCTGTTCGTTGACCCATTCAATGCAGGCGATCTCCGGTGTGCAATTCAACCGCAGGGGAAGAAACGACCATCCGAGCCCGCGATTGATATACAACCGGCGACCAGGCCCTCCGTGATGCCCCCCGATCCGGCCGTTGCATCCAGGCGGGAGCCAGAACGTTGGCACGCCGGGTATGCGCCACTGGCCTCCGTGGCTATGTCCGCAGAGGATCAGATCGACGGCGTGGTGTGCTTCCAACTGATCGAGGATATTTGGCGCGTGGGCCAGCAAGAGAATGAAGCGATCCTGCGCGCGCGGAGGCAGACAGCGTAAGTCCGCCCGATGCAGCGAGGGATCATCGACGCCGACAATGGCGATCTCGCCACCGTCCGTATGAATGAAGGTGGCCTGATTGATCAAGAGAGTGATCTTGTGGCGATCGGCGAGTTCGCAATACTGATCGATCGGCACGCCACTGTAGTGATCATGGTTGCCCAAGGTGACGAAGACCGGTGCGATCTTGCGCAAGCCGGCGAGAAATCGAAACACATGCGGCAGTCCCTCCGACACGTTGAGCAGGTCGCCGGTGATAAAAATCCAGTCGGGCCTGAGTTCGCCGATGGCGGCGACGATGAGATCATGCCGTGGCTGATAGCGATCGAGATGCAGATCGATCAGATGAACGGCTCGCCGGCCGGCCAGGGGGCCGTGCACATAGGTGAGTC
>JAQBES010000082.1:0-12093 GCA_032123755.1 Nitrospirota bacterium | reverse complement strand
AAGAAACGTGAAAGATGAAACGTAGGACTGCTGAAGGCTTTCTATCCGACACGTTGCACGTTTGAGGATTCACGTCTCACGGATTGCTGGTGAAGCGGGGACGAGCTTGACCATCAGTTAGAGAATCGCTAAGGTGGGGGCTCTGTTGAGAGCCAGGAGCCAGTGAGAAAGGCCCGCGAAAATATGCCTCGTCACAGCAAAGAATCACCATCACGGCGGCGAGGACCGGAGCGTCCGCATCCCTTGGTCGGAGTGTTGGGTGGAAGCAAATCGGATTTTCCGATCTTAGAAAAGGCCGTTGCGATTCTGACGAATCTCGGGGTTCCACACGAATTGTTGGTCGTCTCCGCACACCGGACTCCTGATCGCTTGTTTGCCTATGCAGAACAGGCGCCCGGCCGGGGGATCGAAGTCATTATTGCCGGTGCCGGCGGGGCGGCCCATCTTCCCGGGATGCTGGCTGCGAAGACGCATCTGCCGGTCATTGGGGTCCCGATCCCGACGGAGAATCTTCACGGACTTGATTCGCTCCTCTCCATCGTGCAAATGCCAAGGGGGATCCCCGTCGCCACAGTGGCCATCGGAGGGGCGGAGAATGCCGGTTTGCTTGCGGCACAAATTCTGGCGGGCCGGTATCCGGCGATTGCCACCCGCGTGAAATTATTCCGTCAGACACAGACGGACGGGGTGCTCCAGTCCCCTGAAGCGAAGGGCTTGGTGACCAGAACGAAAGGTCCCGGCCGTCCGAGTCGCCGGTCGTGAAGGCCGTGGTCATCGAGACAGGATCTGTCCTGGGCGTCCTGGGCGGCGGACAGTTGGGCGCCATGTTTGCCATGGCGGCATGCCGTCTCGGGTATCACGTTGCAGTCTGGGATCCAGATCCAGAGGCACCGGCTCATCGTGTTGCCACGCACAGCTTTCCGGTTCCCTTCAACGACCCGCACGTTCTTGCGCGTTTTGCCGACCTGGTCAGTGTCGTGACTTATGAATGGGAAAATATACCGGCGGAGCTCTGTCGAGCATTGGAACAGCGGAAGCCGGTTCGTCCGTCGAGTGCCGTCTTGAGCGTGATTCAGGATCGTCTTGAACAAAAGGGGTTTTTGGCCTCCAACGGTTTTCCCGTTCCTCCCTTCGCCTGCCTGACTGCTCCCAATCAATTGGCGCCGACCGTCCAACAGGTCGGGTATCCCGCCCTCTGTAAGACGGCCACGGCCGGTTATGACGGCAAGGGACAGTGGAGAATCCACGGAGAGTCCGATGTCCGGGAGGTGGAGCGAGCCTTATCGGAATCCGCTCGCCCGGGCATGCGATGGATCGTGGAGTCCTTGGTGCCGTTTGAACGGGAGCTCTCGATTCTGGTGGTCCGTGGAGTTGATGGACAAGGTTGTACCTTTCCGTTGGCGGAGAATGAACATGACGAGGGGATTCTTCGAACCACCATGGTGCCGGCCCCGGGATCTTCAGCTGTGGCCGAGCAAGCAGCCGCGCTTGGGCGCCAAGTAGTGGATCGTTTGGAAGGGGTCGGAGTGTTTTGTCTCGAATTGTTTCAACTGCCCAGCGGGGAACTGTTCATTAACGAGATTGCTCCGCGGCCCCATAACTCAGGCCATTACACGCTTGATGCCTGTAGCGTGTCCCAGTTTGAGCAACAGGTTCGTACGACTAGTAGTATGCCGCTTGGTGAAGTGCGTCTACTGAGCCCCGCCGTCATGGTGAATCTCATTGGCGACGATGCCGCAATCTTTATGAACAATGGCGCAGGCTGTCGAGCCCTGCTGGATATTCCCGGTGCGGTACTCCACCTCTACGGCAAACGTGCGATTCGTCCCCGTCGCAAGATGGGACATGTCACGTTCCTCGGGGAGACGCTCGGCCTCGCCCTAGATCGTGCGAAGCAATTTCGGCACATAATGCGCGACCATCTACGTCGTTCGTGAAGCGCGAGACGGACGAGGCTGGCGGGACACGAAGTTCGAAGTTCTGGGTTCGACGTTCTGAAAACTTCTGACGTCGGAGCCTCGCGTCTCGCGCGTCTCGCCTATCCCGCTAGTCTCGCTCGGCTATCCTGCCGCCCAGGCAAACCTCATCAGTGAGCCGTTTTTTGGTCACCCTGCATCGTTCTATTTTGTGACTTGCTGTAGGGAGAAGGATCAAACGGTTCAGTTCCTCAGGGCATAGCTTACGGGAAAAGCATGGTTTCGCCCTCTGTGGGTATCGGTACAGGACTTGCTCCACTCCCAGCGGGTTGCGGAGCAACCATTTTGGCACAGCAGAATTTCGATCGCCTGCACGTTTTGGACAAGAGCAGAACACCTTCGCAGGATGCTCAAAATGGCCGTCCAGCAAGGCCGCAGCAACTGAAAGGCCGAGGCGTACCCTCTGGGGTACGTTGAGGGTCTGAACGATGCGAGAACGCTGCTGGTGGGCTTTTTCAGCATCCTGCTAGTCTTCGGTCGCCCGAACAGGAGATCATATCAATGAGCAGTCTTGCCTTCCCCTCTGAGAATCATGTTGAGTTGCCTTCAGAGGATTTGTGTCACGACAGTGCAATTTCGCGTTCACGATATGTTGTGCTTCAGTCTCTGGTCGGCGTCATGTTGGCCTACCAGTTATTGTCTGGAGTGGAGCTGATCGTAAGCCGCCCAACGAGCGGGGTGATCGTCGGCTGGTTGGTGGCGATGGTCCTCTGCCTGTGGTACGTGCCAACCTCGATCCTACAGGCCGCGTGGTTCAGTGGGACCGTGATCGGGATCGACACGGTTCTCGTGACCGCGACCATCTATCTTTCGGGTAATGCCCGGTCGGATCTCTATCTATCGTATTTCATCCTCATGCTTATTGCCGCCTCGGTGCGCCGACTCTCCCATGTCATTGGGTTATCTCTGTTGCTCTGCGTCGGGTATGGCGTCATCCTCTATCAAGGGGTTGTACAAACTGGTTCTTTGTCGCCCGGGCATCTGCTGGGAATGCCGGTTTTGTTGGTGATGGCAATGTTCTACGGGCTTGCGTTGCAAACGATCGGGGCCGAACGGCAACAAAAAACTCTACTACTGGGGAGCATCGAAGCGCTGAAAGAGACCGAACAGGCCTTGCAAGCGTCGCGGGATCAGTTGGAGGTTCGTATCAAGGGTCTCAAGGGTGATCTCTCACGGGCGAATGAGTATGTCCAGCAGGAGAAGAAGGAACGAGAAGGCCTCGAGCAGCAACTGCATGAAGCGCAAAAAATGGAAGCGATCGGTCGGATTGCCGGGGGGATTGCCAACGAACTCGGCCATCTCGTTTCTGTTATCGGGAGGCAGACGGGTGTGGTTCTATCTCGTCTCAAGCCGGACGACCCACTCTATGGGCCGGTCGATGACATATTTCGAAGTGGGGGGCAGGCTGCAGCCGTGACCGCTCAATTGGCTGGGTTGGGTCTCCACGACAGTCACGTCCGACAGGTGCTTTCGGTCAAGGCCGTGCTGGAGGAGATTCGGGGAGTGATGAGAGGATTGCTGCCCGCATCCATTGATCTAAGCATGGTCATTGAAGATGCGCCGATGGATGTCGAGGCCGATCGTGAAGGACTCGAACAAGTCCTGCTTCATCTTGCGGTGAATGCGCGGGATGCCATGCCAAATGGTGGTCGGCTCCTGATTGAAGCGAGGCAGGCTTTCCCCGGGCATGAGAGCGGGCCGGTGCATGAAAGGGGGGGGCACCTATCCAAGGTGCTGATACAAGTGACCGATACCGGAAGCGGGATGAGCCTAGAGACCCAGTCCCACATGTTCGAACCGTTTTTTTCCACAAAGGAAATGAATATGGGACTTGGGCTCACCGCGGTCTATGGCATCGTGAAACAAAGTGCGGGCCAGGTTGATGTTGTCAGCCGGCCTGGCGAAGGCACGGTGGTGCGGGTGACGCTTCCCCTTGTACGGCAGGGCCGGCCGCCTGCTCCATCAATCCTCGCACACGCCTCAGCCAAAGACCAGGAAACGGTTCTGCTGGTGGAACCAAATGAAATCGACCGTAAGCTCGCGCTCTCCACGTTGTTGCGGCATCGCTACCAAGTCTTGGAGGCGAGCTCCTCCGTTGAAGCGTTGCTGCTCACGCAGCAACATCCCGGAGCCATCCACGTGGCCGTGAGCGATCTCATGTTGCCGGAGATCGGTGGGCGCGACTTAGCCAGACGGTTGTTGACGCAACGCCCGATGATGAAGCCGCTCTTTGTCTCTGGGTATGATGACGAGGCGATGGTGTCTCATCGCCTCAACCCGCTGTATCTCTTGCGGCGTCCCTATCGACAAGCTGGGCTGGTGGAAAAGGTGCGTGAGTTGCTGGATACCTGAGCAGCGGATGGTTTCTCTGGTTCAACCAAACAACTAAGACAAACCAAACACGGTTTTCTTACTCGGCGTGGTTTTTTAGCGTCCTGCTAGCCCGTCCTAGCGGTCTCTGTGGCTTGGTGCAAGGAAGGGCACGTCCGGGCGTTTGAAGAGACCAATCAGTGCCATCCCAGCGACAAACCCGCCGATATGGGCGAAGAAGGCTACGCCTCCGCCCTCACTGCCGATGCTCATCCCCCCGCTCAACAGTTGCATCACGAACCACATGCCGAGGACGAAGCCTGCTGCTACTCTCGTTGTGCCAAAGCCGGGCATGATAACCAGTACGCGGGCTCGTGGGAACAACAGTAGATAGGCGCCTAAGACACCGGAAATGGCGCCGCTTGCTCCGACCATGGGAATAGGCGAGGACGGATTGGTCAGGGCGTGGCTCAAGGCGGCCAGAATTCCGCAAGCGAGGTAAAATACGACGTACTTCGCATGCCCCATGACGTCTTCGATGTTGTTCCCGAAGACCCAGAGGTACAGCATATTCCCGATGAGGTGCATCCAGCCGCCGTGGAGGAACATGCTCGTGATTAACGTCGCATAGGCGGGAATGGGCATGACCGTCTCGAGGAGGTCGGTCTGCCCGAACACGAGGGCCGGGATTGCCCCGTACTGAAAGGCGAACGTGTTTCCTGGGCCGGCGGGAAGGCTTGCCTGGTAGAAAAAGACAAGGACGCAGACCGCGATAGTAGCGATCGTGACTACTGGAGTCAGCTTGGTGGGGTTGTCGTCATGCAGAGGGATCATGGTGCCTCACCGGGAGGAGAAGTTCGGCGACGGTCGATGACCGATCGAGGAAGTGCCGGGTTCTCCGGCAAGGAGCCATCAGGTCCGAGGGAGATTGAAAACCCCGCGGCGTGTGTATGGCCTCCACCGCCGAAAGACGCGGCGATGGCCCCCACGTCAGCCCCATCCTCTCGCGAGCGCATGCTGTAATAGCGGCGCCCATCGCGATCGTGCCACATGAGGCAAAAAGGATGCTCCATGGAGAGTCGTTCGCCGATCTGACTCGTCAAGACCGCGCTGTGGACTGACGGAACGACGGCTCCGTGAAAGTCGACCAACATTGCTTGCGCCGCAAGTTTGCTCACGAGCTCGTTTTCATAACGTAGGATAGCCCGGCCTTCCTGCTCCAACTCCTTCTGCTTGAAGTGACTCCAGAGGTGATAATCGAAAGGATAGGAGGCAACGGCTGCATTAATTTCCCGACTGGATGGGAGTGCCCAAGTCCAGAGGTCTTTGTCTTGGATATAGTCGAGGAGCCATGGCGTCGGCTGATCGTGCGCCCATTCCCAGGCCAGGACCGCTCCGGACTTCTTCATGTCGAAATACGCATAGGGAAGGCCGGCGAGGGCTTTTTCTGCGGTAATGTGATGATCGAGCACGAGGAGCGCCTGCGTCTGAGCAGCCATGGTTTCTAGCGTTTCGCGGGCATAGCTGAAATCCACGATAACGACCCGTTGGTCCTGCAACCCTGTGGGAGGAGGATTCCCGTGTTTGACAGGAATGAACCGCGCCGCTGGAAACTGATTCCAGATCGCCCAGGCGGCGCCAAACCCATCGGCACAATCGGCGTGATAGAGCACGACTGTGGGGGGCTCAGAGAATGGGTGTTGTATGCGGGAACCGGCCATCGTTGCGGAGCATACCATGATGCTCCGCCGAGACTAAAGCGTCTTTATGCGGAGCAATCAGAGGGTATTGAGATGGTCGATCAGCAGACGCAGCCGGCTCGCGCTCCGGCGGTTGGAGGTGAAGGTCAACCTAGGTAAGTCTCTGAGATCCGGTTCGTCGAGCTCTTCGGGGAGTGGCCCGCGCAGTTCAAAGGTGCCCTCAGACAAAAGATCGCCAAATGTGCCATGGAGGCCGGCTACCTGCTCGGGGGAGAGGCTCGATTTCAGCCGCATGGCCAAGAGCCGACCCACATATCGAATCGAATGGAATCGGCGGTAAAAACTCCTGATCTCGTCGATCGCGTCGTCTACGGACGTGGTGATTTTGAATAGGCTGAGATCTTCGGGGTTGATCAGGTTCCGGGCCAAGAGTTGGCGTGTGATGAAGGTGTACCACGCGTCCCAATAGTCGCAACCGGGAGCCTGGAGGCACACGATCGGCTGGGGATCGCTCTTGCCGGTTTGGGCGAGGGTCAAAATTTCAAAACCTTCATCATGCGTTCCGAAGCCGCCCGGGAACAATGCAATGGCGTTGGCCTCTTTCTGAAAGATGAGTTTGCGGGTGAAGAAGTATTTGAACGTGACGAGCTTGGGGTCATCGGCGATCGTGGCATTCGGGCCCTGTTCGAAGGGCAGCATAATATTGACCCCGAAGCTGTTCTCGCGTCCGGCGCCTTCCTGGCACGCGCGCATGATCCCGTCGGCTCCCCCGGTAATGACCATGAACCCTTCTTCGACGATTTGACGGGAAAACTGGAAGGCCATCTGGTAGTTGGGATCATCCGCGGCAGTGCGAGCCGAACCGAAGATGCTGATCTTACGACGATCGCGATAGTCATGAAAGACGCGGAAGGCGTGACGCAGTTCTTTGACGGCGCGGTTGACGATTTTGAGGTCCAGGACGTCCAGATGAGAGTCGTGGAGCCGAAGCGTTCCGGCCAGGAGTTCCTTCATGATCGCGGCTTGCAGATCGTCTTCCGGACTGTCGAGCAGGAGGCGAATCTGGCTGAGCAGCTCCTCGTTCGAGGGGAGGGGCCGGGAACGGGTCTGGGAGGTCTTCATTTGGTTGTCCATATGCGGTGGTTTCTATTCTAAGGAGACAAAATTCTATCAGCTGATCGCCTGTTGGTCAAAAGAACGGAGCATATGTGTGAGGCTAGGAGCGATTGGGTGAGGGAAGCATAGTTTGTAGCGCCCAGGCCCTGATACGCGCGAGATCGGTCGATGAGAGGTCAGTGAACTGAATATCGACATGCCAGGTGCGGCTCCCGCTCGCTGGCTCACCGGGCTCTGCCCCCGGAACTCCGCTGGTCAGGACTGTTCCACGAATGGTTAGGGGGGTGTTTTGACCGGAAATGGAAAACGCCAGTACGACGTTCGTTCCTGTCAGGATCTTCACGGTTGATTCGACTAACGCTCCGACATGGCTCAGCTGGGTAATCATGGCGTTAAAGTTGAGTCCCTGCGACGAAGCTCGTCCGACCACACTCACGACGACGGGGATCTTTGTGCCACGTCGGGCCGGCGTGAGCATCAGGTCTTGTGCCGTGAGCACGCCAACTGGTTGATTTTGTTTAGTGACAATTAAGAGCGAAGCACCTGTCGCTATCATGAGAGTCGAGGCCTCTGCCAAGGCCTCATCGTATTCGATGAACTGAACCGGGCGTGTCATGATCGTGCGGACTTCAATGTCGTGCGGTTCGAGCCCCTGAGCGACGACTTTCTTCACAATGTCGGTCGGCGTCATGAGGCCGAACCGCGTGTCGGTATCCTTCACGAGCAAGCAGGGCGCCTGTTCCCGTTCGAGCAGTAGTGCCGCTTCGCTGACAGATATGTCTCCCGGAACTTGCACGACCCCTGGTGTCATCATATGGGCAACCATAGTGTGTATGAGATGTGTTGTCTTGACGGGCTTGCCATCGTCGTTCGCCATGGGCTCGAACCCTTCCCCGATTCGCGCTGCACGACTCGTGAGGGTTCCGCCTCCAGCGACGTACGCCAAGTATAGCAGACGGGTCCCCCTGGTCAGTGATTGGGGCTTCCCTTGTCAAACAAGGGGTTCGGCGAATAGACTAGGCCAATTACTAGAGCAGCACAAGGGGTATCGATGGTTGATCCCGATTTGGTTCAACAGGATTTTCAGCATCGCCTCAGGGAAATTCCCCCACAGGGAATGGGGCTGTCAGTCGACGTCTATTCTCCCAACTTGCTTGAGCTGGTGAACAAGCTCAGGGAGCGAGGACTCCGTCCGGGCTATCTCGAAGTTTTTAAGGCGACGACGACCGCACTGACAACGGTTCGACAGGCTGTGCCGGATATACCGCTCGCGTATCATGGAGAAGGCCTGTGGATTACCCAGCCGGACGTTCAAGAGTCTCCGTTCTTTCAGCAGGATGTCGGCGAGATGGTCACGCAACTCAACAGAATACAGGGTTTTTGGCTAAATCATGAATGTGCGATGAAGCAGATGGCGGGCTACTCGTTTGGCACGTATCTCCCCCCATTATATACGTCGATGAGTGCAGAGGTGGTAGCCGAAAATATCGCGACGGTTCAGCAGGCAATGGATCGGCAGTGTGGCCGGCCAGACGGGGCGGCGCCGCTCTTTCTCTTGGAGATGCCGCCGCTCACATATTTCGCCGCCGGGACGATGGCGATCCCCCATTTTTTTCGGCTCGTCGCAGCGTTGGTGCCCTGCGGTCTCGTGCTGGACATCGGACACCTCTGGACGGTCTATCGCTATACCGCCGCCTGTCGACGGATGTCCCTTGAGCAATTCGTCAAGGAGTTCCTCGACGAATTTCCTTTGGAGCGGGTCGTCGAAATTCACGTGGCGGGATTGGCCTGCCATGAGTCGGCTGATGGGGCCGAGCGAGGAGAGGCGCTTCCTGCCTGGATCGATGCCCATGCTGCGCCGATTCCATCGATCCTCTTCACCATGCTCGAACAGGTCCTGGTCCATCCGAACCTCGTGAGCCTCAGGGCGGTGGCGCTCGAAGTGGATACTAAGACGATCGACACGATTGTGGAGGAGTATGCAGAGGCTGTTCGGCGTTTCTCCCTTCCCGTTCAGCAAACGATGGTCAGAGGAATGGCCCCTGCACAGTCGATGGACCTGACGCGTCCTCCCCTCGCGGTCCAGGAGCCGATGTGCCAGTCTGATCGACAGCAGTTGCGCGACGAGTATACGCGCTATGCGCAAATCATCTCGGGACAAGCCCCCATCGCAGGCCCGGAGTGGCAGGAAGTGGCCGCGGAAGAGACCGGCTTAACACGGTACCGTACGTCCTATGTGCCGCACGAGATTCTCCATTGGGGAGGAGACCTTGCAGAGATGTTTCCGCAGACCTGCCTGGCTTTATTGGAGCGGGGCATCTGCCTGACTGAGTTCGTGGTCTTCTGGTTTCGGTTGCCACGACCGATCACGCAGTCGTATGATTTCTTCCTCCTCAAGATCGAACGATTTCTTGAGTTCGTCACGGAGCGCGCGCCGGATGCACGTGTCTGTGTACAACAGGAATGCGATATGTTGCGTCTGGCCTATGCTCAGGCGAATGAAGTGGTGGAACCTGTGATGGAGATGGAGCGAATCCGATGAGTTTCTGGCAGTCACTCATCAGACCGATCATCGGCATGGCACCGATGGATGGGGTTACCGATGCGACGTTCCGCCATACCGTAGCCATGCATGGGAAGCCGGACGTCTCCTTTACGGAGTTCACGCATGTGCACGACGTCTGTCGGGGACCGGAGTTCCTGTTGGACTCCCTCATCTATCATGAGGCTGAACGACCGATTGTTGCGCAACTCTATGGAAAAGAGCCGGACCTCTTCTATCAGGCTGCCCAGGCCGTGTGTGAGTTGGGGTTTGACGGATTGGATATCAACATGGGTTGTCCCTCGCGAAGTGTGGCCTCGTCTGGATCGGGAGCGGGACTGATCCGAACGCCGGATGTGGCTCAGGCCATTATGCAAGCCGCCCGGCAGGGGATCGCAGATTGGGCGGCCGGTCAGACCCTTGAGGGAGCGGGTCTCAAGCCTACCAGAGTGGCGGCGATCTGGCGGATGAATGAGCAACGCCAGGACGCCCGTCCGCTCGTCCGACACACGATCCCCCTGTCTGTCAAGACACGCCTCGGCTACGACGTGGTGGTCATCGACCGTTGGATCGAACACCTTCTCATGGAACAGCCGGCAGTGATTTCTCTGCATGGCCGCACGTTGCAGCAAATGTATCGAGGGGAAGCGGATTGGAACGCCATCGCTCGAGCGGCGGAGATCGTGCAGGGGAGCGGGACTTTATTGTTTGGCAATGGTGACGTGCACAGTTCCCACGACATCGTCCGTCGCGTGCGTGACACCGGAGTCGATGGCGTGTTAGTCGGGCGAGCCGCGCTTGGAGCCCCGTGGTTCTTTCGGCAGAAAGAAGCGACGCGGCTCGTTTTGCAGCAACATCTGCCTGAAGATGGCCCCGAACCATGGGTGCCGTCCCTCGACATTCGCTTCGAGATGTTGCTCGGTCATGCCCGACGGTTCGAGGCGGCTTGTGGGCAGGGCCAGTTTAAGCGGATGCGCAAACATTTGGGATGGTACTGCAAAGGGTTTCCTCATGCCGCTTCGCTCCGAGCCGATATGTTTCGAGTCTCGTCGGTCGCCAGCCTGGAGCAGGTGCTCGCCGATTTTCGCATGCACAACTTGAGTCTCCCCGAGGTCTCTAACCAGATACTGCTCGAACCCCTTGCTTCCTCTGAACCCTCTCCGGCGTTGTAGCAGAATGCTGAAAAAGTCTGCCAGCATAACAAGACCGTTGTTTGGTTTGTCTGGTTTGTCTGGTTTTTTGGTTGAACAAAACAAACCAGATCAACCAGATGGACCAGACAGACCGGGATTGTCTCTGGCTTGCCAACATAGCTTTTCAACAGTCTGCTAGATGGCACTCATTCTGGCTTCCACCTCTCCGCGACGTCACGAGTTGCTTGCCTTGCTAGGCATCCCATTCGATGTCAAAAGCCCATCCTTCGAGGAGCGGCTGGTGTCTGGCCGCCCGGCGATTGAGCAGGTGCAGGGGTTTGCGCGAGGAAAAGCTCAGTCCGTGGCAAAGCAAGAGCCGGAGGCAATCGTGCTGGGGAGCGACACGGTGATTGAGTTGGATCATGACGTGCTCGGGAAACCAGCCGATCTGATGGAGGCCCGTGCGATGCTTCGGCGGCTGGCAGGCCGTGATCATCACGTACGCACGGCGGTTGCGCTCGTCTGTTCAGCTCGTGCGATAGATGTCGTCGCCCTGTCCACGGCCGTCGTTCGGATGAAGCCGTTCGATGAACGAGTGCATGAACGTTACCTCGCGACGGGAGAAAGTCTCGGCAAGGCCGGTGCGTACTCGATCCAAGGGAAGGGCGGCGACCTGGTCGCTTCCATTGACGGAGATTTCCCGACGGTGGTCGGCCTGCCGCTCCGTCTGGTCGCTCAGCTGCTTGCGCAAGCTGATGTGAGAGTGCTGGTCGATCTCGGTGAGCTCTATGCCACCAAGCCCTATGCCAACTGGGCCCGCTTCCCAGGCTGATTGCAAAGGGGTAGGGGTTTCCGTACAATGCCGCCCCATCATTCATTTGTCGTCTAGTTTACGGAAGGAGTGATGAGCGTGCGATGCCTGATATCACTGATGCGAGTTGGTGGCGTCGCCATCTGTGCGGTCGTGGGCCTGTTGACGGTCGTCGGTCTCCAGCCGGTCTTGGCGATCGATGTGAAGCTATCAATGGAAGAGGCGAAGAAGGCTTTGGAAGCTGGGCGGGCGCCGATGGAGAAGGCCAACACCCCGGAGGACGTCAAGAAGGTCCTTCGGCAAGCCTCCATGGTCACGCGGGTGGGAGCCGACCCAGAGAAGGATTCCTGCGGAGCCAGCGCCATCCTCCGGACCAAGCGCTATCGACTTGAAGCCTTTGGCCTGCAGGAAGCGGCGTTGTATATAAAAAGAAAAAATGATGTGCGCATGCCAGACGAGTTCTTCTAGAATGTCAGTGACATGCCCAATATGGAGTTTGAAGTCG
>JAQBES010000081.1:0-11055 GCA_032123755.1 Nitrospirota bacterium | reverse complement strand
CCCCCGCCGGCTTCTTAGGCAACCCCGGCATGAGTTGAATGCCTGAACAGACCGCCGTGAGAAACCCAGCCCCTGCGAGCATGCGCACCTCCTTGATCGGCAACGTAAACCCAGATGGGCGCCCCTTCAACGCCGGATCGTGCGACAGCGATAACGGCGTTTTCGCCATGCAGATGGGCAACCGATCAAGTCCATGCTGCCGCGCCAACTCGATGTCTCGTTCGGCTTCTGCGTCGAACGACACGGCGGAGGCCCCATACATTTGCGTGGCAATGGTCTGAATTTTCTTCTTGATCGGCCAGGTGACGTCATATAAATGCCTGAACGTAGACCTTTCCTCTGTGGCTCTGACCACCACCTTCGCTAACGCTTCAGCCCCTTTGCCTCCATCTGCCCAATGGGTGGAGACCGCGGCATCCACCGCACCAACCTCTCGGGACCGCTCTCGAACCCATTCCAGTTCAGCCAGCGGATCATCAACGAACGCATTGACCGCGACCACCACAGGCACCCCATGGGCTTTTACGTTCGCAATGTGCTGTTGTAAGTTTGCAAAGCCTTTTACCAATGCCTCCTGATTAGGCCCGATAAGCCCTGCCGGAAGCGGGGCTCCAGCCTTGACCACACCCCCACCACCGTGGACTTTGAGTGCGCGAAGCGTAGCCACCACCACAGCCGCCGCAGGCTTGAATCCGGAAAGGCGGCACTTGATGTTGAAAAATTTCTCCGCTCCAAGATCACTCCCGAATCCAGCCTCCGTGACGACATAGTCCGCACAACGCAATGCGATGGCATCCGAAATAATTGAACAATTCCCGTGGGCAATATTACCGAACGGACCCGTATGCACGAACGCCGCAGTTCCCTCCAGCGTCTGAACCAAGTTCGGTAACAATGCTTCTCTAAGCAAGACTGCCATGGACCCGGCGCATCCAAACTCTTCTGCCCGCACTGGCTTACCATCCGTTGTAAACCCAACGATGATCTGTCCGAGCCTGTGTCGCAGGTCGGCTTGACTCGATGCCAAAGCGAGCATCGCCATGACTTCGGAAGCTTCCGTGATCACAAACTGGCCCGTGCGACCCGCAGTCCCCTCTCCCAGCGAGATCTTCCGTAACGCCCGATCGCTGACTCCCAACGTCCGTGGCCAGGTAATCCGATTCTGATCCACCTGAAGCATATTCCCATGAAACAGGTGATTATCAACAAATGCCGACAAGAGATTGTGACTAGCAGATACAGCGTGAGCGTCGCCGGTCAGATGGAGGTTGATCTCTTCCATCGGAAGGACTTGCGCTCGTCCTCCCCCTGTTCCACCGCCTTTGATCCCAAACACCGGCCCCAACGAAGGCTGCCGAAGTGTGACAGCCGTTCGATGGCCGAGACGGGAAAGGCCCATGGCAAGCCCGATGGAAGTTGTCGTCTTGCCTTCCCCGAGCGGGGTCGGATTAATGGCGGTCACGAGTACATACCTGCCGAGGGGTGCAGCATGAAGCCGCTCAAGCACGTCAAGCGAAACCTTCGCCTTCAGCTTTCCGTAGGGAACCAACTCGCTGGCCTGAATGCCAAGCTGATCAGCGACATCCTGAATTGGACGCGCCTTCACTGATCGGTTGATCTCAATATCTGTCATGGGTAAGTACCGACATGATCTCTACCGCCGAACTGGCCTGGCAGTATAGCATAGAAGTTGAGCGGATTCGGTGGGCGCTATTGGATGGGAGAGGTGAGTTCAGTGTGGTCCGTCATGAACCGAGTCGGTTGATGAAGAAGCCGGTGAGCGAAGAGGGAAGCCTAACGAGCTATTCGAGGATGTATTTTACCGGGTCAAGCGCCTGGCCATGAACCTTGACCATGTAGTGCAAGTGGGGTCCGGTGGCTAATCCGGTGCTACCGACTAAGCCAACGACTTCTCCACGCTTCACGCGCTGCCCCTCTTTGACTAATGCTTTGGCTAGATGGCCATAGAGAGTTTCAATACCGAATCCATGGTCAATTTTCACGAGATTTCCCAGCTTAGAGTCGAACCCGACTGTTGTGACTCGTCCTTGAGCAGGAGCCTGCACTGGCGCATTGGCAGCAGATCCAATATCCAGGCCGTCATGCCAAGCGGGCTTTTCTGTGAATGGGGAAACCCTTGGCCCGAACCCAGAGGTCACCCACCCTTTCACCGGCCAAATGGATGGGGTTGCTGCCCATCGAGAAGATTTCTGTTCGGCAGCCAAGGACAACTCTTGAAGCGATTGTTCCTGGATCGCAGCTTCTTTCGACAACCAATCTATATCATCCTTGATCGAGGCAATCATCTCCTGCTCGGTGAGATCGCTCGAACCGACAGATGGGTTCGTTTGGCCCCCCAGAGCACCCTGACTAGTTTCCACTGAACCAACGTACTGAGCCCCGGCGTCACTCTTGGAGATCTTCTCAGAAGTAGGAAGAGTATGGCCATCTGGAAGGGGAGCATCCACACCACCTCGACCATTAGCCGTATCCCCTGTCTTCGGGGTCTCGATCCCCAACATGACACGAAGTCGCTGATTGACCTCCTTCATGCTCGTTAAACGCTTCTTCAGATCGTCGACAGCACTAGAAAAGGCTCCTGTCTGTTCTCGTGCACTCATGGCTTCTTCACGGAACGATGAGAGTTCCCAGACTTCGCCGGTTCGAATCACGTAGTGCGAGATGACAAGAATGTCGACTAGGACAAAAATAACTCCTACAATCAATAGCTTACTGACAAGTTTTCGAGGGAAGCTAAACCGAAGCGGCTTGGCTGTGGAGCCCCGAAAGATTACGACGGTATAGGCATCGCTGTTTTCTGCGCCGTTCATTTGTCCCATGACCCTTCACCCCCTGCTGAATGGGCTGCTCCACTTCCTAAGTTAGTCCTCTGTGAGTCTACCTAGTCTAGGTCGCTTCAGTCAACCCCTCACGTTGGTGATGAATAAACGCCCCTCACAACTATTAGCGGTGGGTCTCACTACGCACCCACCCAATATATCGATCAAGGCCTTCTTTAACCGGCAACGCGATGATTTCAGGAGTCTCATATGTATGCATCGCCTTAATTGCTTTTTCGAGTGCACGATACCGAGGTTTGGTGGATTTCAATATGAGGAGCACTTCCTGTGCTTTGACAACTTTTCCCTTCCAACGATATATCGATTGAATTCCCGGGATGATATTCGCACAGGCAGCCAGCTTCGCATTCACCATTCCTTCGCCAATCATTACCGCTTCTTCCTGATTTTTCGCCGTAACCAAGACAACAAGGACCTGCTCCGCTGATTTCTTCATAAGGGGCGCGACCAATTATAAGATAACCTTTCCGCCCTGCAATGGTCCCTGCCATTCTCTTTTAGTAGAGTAATCAAGCAATTTCTGGGCCTACTACGTATGTAAAGCCATTATTGTCACAATATATCAATATATTATGATCTTGTGCTTATCAATCTAACCCTTGCCAGTTCTCTTCCATGCCGAAGATTGAGTTGATATAAACACATGAAGACAAGGTCTTGACAAAAATGTACAATTTTTGCCCGTCGTCTCTCAACAAAGAAAATGACGCGACCTCATCAGTTGACTACTCTCTATCTCCGAAAAGGCCAGACCGAGGGGGCCATCAGGCTCATTGACAGGCTTTTCTCCCCTCACATAGTATGATGTCCGCAAGCAAGGAGGTCACTCAATGAACTATGCCATTTCCACGAAAGAACTGAAAACAAGACTTGATAAAGGCGACAAATTAGTACTGGTTGATGTGAGGGAGGAATGGGAGTATTCCCTTGCGAAACTGGATGGCTCAATCCTAATTCCCCTCGGAACACTCCCTCAATCGCTCGCTCGGTTGAAGCGCGACTCGGAGATCATTGCCATCTGCCACCATGGCATGAGAAGCGCCGATGCAACGAATTTCCTGCTTCAACAAGGATTCACGAATGTGAAGAATTTGGTGGGGGGAATCGACGCCTGGTCAACCCAGGTGGATGGAACCGTCCCCCGATATTAACCCAGCCCCACTAAGACCCGAGGCACATGTGCTCTACCCCCTCAGCCCTGAACGGCACAGTCGATTCTAGCTCATGCGCTCGCGGAAATAATCGACGGTGCGCTTGAGCCCTTCGCTGAGTTCTGTTTTTGGCTCCCAGGACAATTCTTGACGGAGCTTGTTCGAATCAATCACGCTCCGTGCCTGTTCGCCATTTTTGGCTGGCCCATGAACTTCCTTGCATATCGAATTCGTGTGGGTTAATAAAATCCTGAGCAAATCGTTGATTGAAGTTTCTTCCCCTGTTCCAACATTATACGTCCCTTGCGTTTCCTGACCCATCACCGCAAGGTTTGCATCAACGACATCTTCGACATAGACGAAGTCTCGCGTTTGCCGCCCATTCCCATTGACAATCGCTTGCTCGTTATTCAGCAGTTTCTGAATAAAGATCGCGACCACGCCGGCCTCTCCATCAGGATCCTGACGTGGACCATAGACATTGGCATAGCGCAGGCTCACCATTTGAAGCCCGCTCACTCGCTGATAGTAGGATAGATACTGCTCCCCGCACAGCTTGCTGATGCCATAAGGCGACAGAGGCCGCGTGACATGGGACTCGGGAGCAGGGTAGATCTCCTGCTCGCCGTAGATGGCCCCCCCGGAAGAAGAGAACACCACCTTCCGTACACCGTGCCTGACTGCTTGCTGCAGCACGTTCAGCATTCCAAGGACATTCACTTGGGCATCGAAGATTGGATCTTCCACAGATTTACGGACATCCATCTGTGCAGCAAGATGCATGACAATATTGGGGCGTTCGTTGCGAAACACCCGTTCAAGTCGCCAACTCTGAATATCTAACTTGCAGAAACGAGCGGCGCGATTGAGGTTTCGCCGCTTCCCCGTGGACAGATTGTCCACAACAACAACCTCATGCCCTTCCTGGACAAGACGATCGACCAAATGCGACCCGATAAAACCGGCCCCTCCGGTCACGAGTACCTTCATGCATGCCCCCATCGCCTATGAGTCCGTGCCATCATCTGTCCACCGCCTACCCGATCAGGTTGTTATCTCGCGTGCAAAACCAACAAGAATCTCCCGATTCCCTTTTCGCCCTATTACGGGAGAATCGAGCACGCCTTTCAGTTGAAGCCCCAAATGAGCGGCGCAGGCAATGACCTTTTGAGTCACCGCCTCGCGCTGCGCATCATCTCGCACGATTCCGCCTCGGCCCACCTGCCCCTTACCGACTTCAAACTGTGGCTTCACTAACGCCACGACCGTTGCACAGCTATTGAGTAGGTGGACGACTGCGGGCAATACCAACGTCAGAGAAATAAAAGAAACGTCGATCACCGCCAGGTCGATCTGCTCAGGAACCGCTGCACGGTCAACATACCGAATGTTAGTCCGTTCGAGCAAGACAACACGCGAATCTTTACGAAGCCTCCACTCAAACTGTCCATACCCCACGTCGATGGCATAGATGCGGATGGCTCCTCGCTGCAACAAACAGTCGGTGAACCCGCCGGTCGAACACCCGACATCCAGACCGATTGCCCCTTTTGGGTCAATGTGAAAGGCATCAAGGGCCGCAGCCAATTTGTCACCCGATCGACTCACAAAAGACGCAGGCCGTACAATTTCGATCCGCACATCCGGCGACACCAACTTCGCAGGCTTATCCACCATGACCCCGTCAACTGAAACTCCGCCCGCCAAGACCGTTCTGGCCGCGGCCTCCCGACTGGGCACCAAGCCCTGAGCCACAAGCACACGGTCTAACCGTTCTTTGTGAACACGAGGGAGGGAGGCCATAAGAGACTAGGAAAACCACGCATCGGAGCATGGGCGAAGATAGAAGCCAGCACTAGGGAATCTAGGAGGACGGTTCATCGGTTTCGTCGTCTGGGGAATAGGCGTGGATTCGTTTCTTGCCGTTTTTGTCTTGCACGAGCACTTCTACTTTATGCTCGGCTTCTTCTAAAATCTTGAGACAATTCTTTGAGAGGCGAATGCCCTCCTCGAAGATCTTGAGCGATTCATCTAGAGGAAGATCGCTCTTTTCAAGCTCACCAACAATGGCTTCCAATCGCGCCATCGCCTGTTCAAATTTCACCGCTGCCACAACACGCCTCGTTATTATTATATGGGTGGAGGCCCATTATACTCGACCACACCGAGATTTCAAACTGAGGAATCGTCAAACACACGCGTGACCATGCAACTCAATCGCCCGCTTGCCAATTGTGCTACCACCTCCTGCCCAACCTCCACGTCGTTCGCTCGATGCAGAATCTGACCAGCGGGGACCGTTTGAAGGATGCTGTAGCCGCGTCCAAGAATCGCCAATGGACTCAGGGTATTGAGCTGCGCCAGCGCCGCGTGGATCCGGTGACGATGCTGCGCCAATACAGCCCCCATCTGCCCTTCAAGGCGCTTCGAGAATTGCGGGACTGTCGCCAGACCTTGCTTGATCGCGAGAATAGGATTGAGACCGGATAGATCACGCTGCACCTCGTGAACCCGTTCACGCCCGACCGTGAGCAATTGTTGGACCATCTCGCGCAACTGATCTACCATATCATCTGCCCGTTGCGCCGCTTCCTGGAGGCGGAAGCGTACATCCGTCACCCCTCGAATGCCGGCATCGAGCCGCTGCCGCTCGAAGGCACAGTGCCGGAGCATCACCTGTCCCAAACGGACCTTCAGCTCCCGCAATCGTTCCACGATCTCAGCCAACACCGGAACTACAGCCTCCGCTGCCGCCGACGGTGTCGGCGCTCGGAGATCGGCGACGAAATCGGCAAGCGTCACATCGATTTCATGTCCGACTGCCGACACCACTGGGACATGGGAAGCCGCAATGGCGCGCACCACGATCTCCTCGTTGAAACTCCAGAGGTCTTCCAATGACCCTCCGCCTCGCCCGACAATGATGACATCCACAAAACTCAGGCCGTTCAAGGCATTCAGCGCCTCAGCAATTTGACGCCCGGCACTCTCCCCCTGAACGCGAACCGGGGCGATAAGAATATGGAGCGTCGGCCAGCGTCGCCGAAGAACAGCCAGGATATCCCGAATGGCTGCGCCAGTCAGGGATGTGACGACACCCACCGTCCGAGGAAATTCAGGAATGGACTTCTTTCTGTCCTGATCGAACAGCCCCTCCGCTGCCAACCGTTCTTTCAGTTGTTCAAATGCCAGCTGCAGCGCGCCGATTCCCTTCGGCTCTACCGTATCGAGTACGATCTGATATTCTCCGCGTGGTTCGTAGACCGTGAGCCGCCCCCGCACGATCACTTGCATCCCTTCCTGCAAGGCAAAGCGCAGCCGCACCGCACTGGACCTGAACAATACCGCGCGAATTTGGCTCGTCTTGTCCTTGAGTGTGCAATAGACGTGTCCCGATCCTGGAGCACGGAGGTTGGAGAGCTCTCCTTCCAGCCAGATGTCGGAGAATTGTTCTTCGATTGAGGTGCGAAGCAGCCCCGTCAACTCCGAAACCGTTAATAGTCGTTTCGGGGGGGCGACAGGGGAGAAGAGGTCAGGAAAACCTGGAGGGCTCGTGGCGAGTCTCCTTTAATCGATAATGCGAATTCGTTCGATCGACAGCGCCTTCCCAAGTCGCGCATCAAGTTCGAGCAGCACCGCGCAAAAGACGGAGGGACCCGAGGCCACTTCAAAGCGCCGTGGCATCCCGGTCAGAAATTTTTCAATCGCTAGCTCTTTCTTCACCCCGATCACGGAATGGAGCGGACCGGTCATCCCGATATCCGTCATGTACGCAGTCCCTTTCGGGAATATCTGGTCATCGGCCGTTTGCACATGCGTATGGGTCCCGACCACAGCGACGACCTCTCCGTCCAGATAGTGCCCCATCGCCATTTTTTCCGACGTCGCTTCCGCATGCATATCGACAATCACGGCCGCAACTCGCTTCTTCAGCACAGCCAATTCTTTTTTGGCGACCTGGAACGGGCAGTCTAACGTCGGCATGTATGCCCGCCCCATCAGTTGAAGAACGCCGAGCTTCTCCCCGCCGGCCGACTCGACCACCACACTCCCATGACCCGGCACTCCATCCGGATAGTTAGCCGGCCGAAGTAGGCGTGGTTCTCGGGGAAAGTAGTCGAGTATTTCCTTTTTATCCCAGGCATGATTCCCGGTCGTAATAACCGCGAGACCGAGGTCAAACAACTCTTCAGCCAACTCCGGTGTGATGCCAAACCCGCCAGCCGCATTCTCTCCATTCCCGATAACGATGTCGATTTGTCGCTGAGCCACCAGCCTGGGAACAGCCCTGGACAACGCTCGGCGCCCAGGCTCTCCAAATATATCGCCAATGAAAAGGACCTTCACTTAGCATACTCCACATACCGGCTCTCTCGAATCACGGTCACTCTGATCGTGCCGGGATAGGTCAGTTCCTGTTCAATCTTCTTCGCCAAGTCCCGGGACAGTTGGAACGACTCGGCATCGGTAATGTCTTCCTGTCGAACGATGACACGAATTTCTCGGCCCGCTTGGATGGCATAGGCCTTCTGCACCCCTTTGATCGTCGTGGCAAGCGACTCCAGTTTCTCCAGCCTTTTCACATAGGTCTCCAAGGCTTCCCGTCTAGCCCCAGGCCTGGCGGCGGACAACGCTTCAGCCGCAGCAACCAAAACTGATTCGGGACAGATCGGCTCTACTTGTTCGTGGTGCCCCGCAATGGCATTCACAATTTTCTCGCTCTCACCGTACTTCTTGGCAATCTCAGCGCCCAGCATGGCATGCGGGCCTTCTTCTTCGTGACTGACGGCTTTCCCGATGTCGTGCAGCAGCGCCCCCCGTCTCGCCAACTTCACATCGAGACCAAGCTCCGAAGCCATGATGCCGCAAATGTACGCGGCTTCACGCGAGTGATAGAGATTGTTTTGTCCGTAGCTGGTTCGGTATTTGAGCCGACCGAGCACCTTGATCAACTCCGGGTGAAAATCCGAGAGTCCCAACTCGAAGATGATTTTCTCTGCCTCGTCGTACATGAGCTTATCGATATCGACTTTGACTTTCTCGACGATCTCCTCGATCCGCGTCGGATGGATGCGCCCGTCATGCATCAATCGTTCGAGCGAGACCTTGGCAATCTCACGACGCAGCGGATCGAAGCCCGACACGATGACGGCTTCAGGCGTCTCATCGATAATCAGATCTATCCCGGTTGCGGCTTCGATCGCACGAATGTTACGCCCTTCCCGCCCGATGATTCGCCCCTTCATGGCGTCGTTCGGAATCGGCACGACAGAAATCGTGGACTCGGAAACGTAATCACGCACTACTCGTTGAATCGAGCAGGTAATGATCTCGCGCGCTTCCCGTTCCGCATTCTCGCGCGCCTCTTCTAACGTCCGCTTGGCATGTCCAACGGCCTCGAGCCGTGCCTGGCTTTCCATTTCTTGAATGAGCTGCTTCTTCGCCTCGTCGGCTGTCATCCCCGCGACGCGTTCCAACGCCTCATGGTGCTCCTTCTCCACGCGAGTACAGGCCGCCTCCTTGGCCGCCAGCTTCTCCTCCCGCTTCGCCAGCTCCAGATCTCGTTTCTGAACCTCACTTTCCCGCTTGTCTACCGCACTGATCCGTTTCTCGAGAGCCTCATCTCGCTGGACTAAACGTTTTTCTACAGCGGCGAGCTCGGCCATTTTGGCCTTCTGCTCCTTTTCAATCTCCCCTTTCGACTGCAGCACAAGGTCTTTCGCTTCCAGCTTGGCTTCTTTGACAATATTGTCAGCCTCACGCTGGGCGTTCTGCACAGCCTGACGTGCCTGCTCCCCTTCCTGAGCCTTCTGCCTTGCCCTCAATGAGCGACGGATCAGCTCAAAGAGCCCGATTCCAACCAACCCTCCAACGAGTCCTGTCAACAGATAGGCAATAATTGAGGTCGACATTTGGAGTCACCCCCTTCAAAGTCGCGAGACGAAAAGAATCCTGCTTCTCAGCCTCGTCTCGATACAAGGTTATCCGACGGTCTTGAATGAGAAGGGAGCGCAGTGGGAAGATAAAAGGATAGAGGAGGACGGCCAGAAACGCGGTCTACAGACTTACTCCGAGAACGGACTCCACGGGAATGGATGCCTTGCTGGATTAAGATGACGAGTGCGTCCTGTACGCGACAGATCCCACGAGGTCCATCTACGTCGGAACCCTCTCATCCGCATGAGAGGGTTTAGCGTGCGAACCGGAAGCAGCCGTTGGCCGTTTCCGCAGACCGCACTCCCTGACGGTAGCATGAACTCCATGACATTACCCAACATCGCCAAGAGGTTATACATGAGGTGGACGAACCCTTGCGCACATTCTAACTGCCTCAATTTCGCCAGCATCAAGAACCCACATCCATTCCACGGCGACCGCATCGTATCCTCGGGTCACTGAACCGGTTCGAGCATGACCTAATCATATCCCTATCGTAGAAACCACTACGTCCCGACACACTTGAGTTACGATAACAAAGGAGGCCGCCCTTTGCAAGTTGAATCTAGCGAAAGAGCGATGTCGGTACCTGCTCTTCGATCGATTCCATGAGCGACTTCATCCGCCGCTCGACATCCGCCTCGCCTTGCGCACGCTTCCGTTCGAGTTCAAACAACTGATGGGCTAAATTGAGGGCGGTCAGCACGGCGAGCTTGGAGGGGGTCGTCGTATTCATCCCTTCCGCGAGATGGCGCATCTGGCCATCTACAAAGCTCGCGAGGCGCCGGATATCGCCCTCGTCCGCCTCGCCACGAATCGCGTATCGCTGGCCATAGATTTCCACGTCAATGGTCTTAGTCAAGGGCCACCTCCTTGCGTTCTTCAAAGCACTCCAACAACTCGATGTCGCCGAGGACTTTTTCTATACGAGACTTGATATCGACACGCTCTTGCTTCCACCGTCGATTCGAATCATCCTTCTCCGCAAGTCGTTGTCGAACAACCTTTAACTCTTCTTCAGTCACTGCATTCTTTTTCTTCAGCTCTTGAACGAGCGTAACCAAATCTCTAATACGGCTTTCGAGCGCATCCAATCGATCGGGTGC
>JAQBES010000080.1:0-9887 GCA_032123755.1 Nitrospirota bacterium | reverse complement strand
CCAGCGGCGACGGCAGAAAATCGACGATCGCATTGAGGAGCGGAACGATCCCGATATTCATGATAGCGGAACCGCAGTAGAGCGGGACAATCGTGCCGGCCTGGACGCCCAGGCGAAGTCCATTGATTAACTCCTCCGGCGTCAGTTCCCCCGCAGCGAGGTACTGCTCCAATAATCGATCTTCACACTCGGCCGCTCCCTCCTGAACTCGCTTCCGTACGTCCCCCACCACCGTCCGCTGATTCTCAGGTATCGACAACTGCTCAATCGTGGAGGTCTCCTTACGCGAAGTCATGACACTCTGGTGAACAAGATCGATCACCCCTTCAAGCTGGACGCCACCGCCAAAGGGCAACGACATCACCAATGGCATGATCCCAAGATCGCGTTGACACGTTGCAACAACCCCGTCGAGGGAGGCACCGTCTCTATCCAATTCGTTGAGGAACAGAAGGCATGGCAACCCGAGCGCTGTGACGCGAGACCAGACTCTGATGAGTTCACTCCGGATCCCAGTAGAGGCACCCACCACCAGGATCGCAGCATCCACCGCTCGCAATGCCATGACCGTCTCACCGAGCATATTCAGCGCGCCGGGGGGATCGATGAGATTGATGGTGGTGTGATGCCAGGAACAACGGAGGAGGCTGGTACTGACGGAACTGCGCCGGTGCAGTTCTTCCGGCTCGAAATCCGAGACAGTCGTGCCTTGTGCGATCGACCCGAGGTGGGGAATCGCGCCAGCGGCAAAGAGCATGGCCTCCGCCAGCGAGGTCTTCCCGGCACCGGTACTGGAGATCATGGCCACATTTCTGAGTGACTCCCTGTGTAGCTCGCTCATGGGGCCCTCCTCTAGCAGGACGCTGAAAAAGTCCGCCAGCTTCGTTCTCGCATCGCTCAGAAGCTCAACGTACCGAAGCGTACGCCTCGCCTCTTCGCTCGCTGCGGCCTTGCTGGACGGCCTTTTTGAGCATCCTGCGATGATATGGTTACATCGCGGCAACTCCCTTTTCGTTCATGCGTCGTCACCATGGTTTGTCAGCCAGCCTTGATCGGCAAAGCTGACATAGCGTCCATCACCTACGACGAGATGGTCAAGGACCCGAATACCCAGTATCTCCCCCGCCGACACCAAGCGCGCTGTCAGGACACGATCTTCCTGGCTCGGCGTCGGATCACCACTCGGATGATTGTGCAGAAATATCACTGCCGCCGCAGCAGACTCTTTTACCGCCAGTGTGAAAACTTCTCTTGGATGCACAATGCTGAGCGTCAGGCTGCCTTCCGATACCGTCATGTCACGCATGATGGCATGCTTGGCATCCAGTAAAATGACTTTGAAAACTTCGTGACGCAAGTCACGCAAGGTCGGATGATAATGGGTGAAAAGGTCTCGGCTGGAAGTGATTTTGGTTCCTTTGGTCAGCGGACCCGCGAGGGCACGCTTCCCCAATTCAAGAGCCGCCTTCAGTTGTGCCGCTTTGGCCTCCCCCACACCCGGGACTGCACAAAGTTCTTCGATTCCGCATTGTGCAAGTCCGGCCACCCCCCCGAGGCGATCCAGGATATCCATCCCGACTTGTACGGCTGAAAACCCGTGACGACCAATTCGAAGGAGAATGGCCAGAAGTTGAGCATCGGTGAGCGTCTGCGAGCCCTGCGTCAGCAGTCGTTCGCGCGGTCGTTCTGTTTCAGGCCATTGCGCGATGCTGTGCCTTCCCTTCTTGCTGGCCATTCACCCTCCCCGGACAAAAAGTGACACCCTGAACGTTTTTGTACTAGCGCTAACCCCTTGGTGACCACTTGGTAACAAATACGTAGCCCCTAAACTGTTGAAATTACGTATAGCAACAAATTGGTGCAGTATTTGCTTTGCAACGCCTGCAGCAGTACACATCGCAACCTGGGAGGATCCGATGGAATGTCCGAAGTGTAAAGGCCTCATGATGCTCGAACGGTTCTCTGACTTCTTCTTAATTTTCTACGCCTGGAAATGCATCAACTGCGGCGCGATCATCGATCGTACCATTTCGAATAATCGGCGGAAGAGCTTGGCCGCTCGCAAGCCCCAAACAGTGTCGACCCCCTAGAGCAATTACGATTCGCCCAGATACTGGTCGGCACTCTCGATCGTCCGGATGGTTAACATAGCCGCACTGATACCCCGTCGCTCAAGCTTTACGCGATCCGTTCATCAGACGGCATTATAGTCACCAACCCGAAGGTCGTCAAAACACTTCCATTTCGTTCCCTCCATCCTCCCTGACTCCCAGGCCGGCTCGACTTCATCATTTCGCACCTCGGTTCAGCGCCCTCATCTTGACCCCTTCAAAAACGCTATGTTAGAGTCAGTCGCTCACGAAATGCCTCTCACCTTAAATTATGCGTGTCATTGCCGGATCCCACCGAGGTCGACGCTTAAGTGGGCCACAAGGGACTGTCCTGCGTCCCACATCAGACAAGGTTCGTGAGGCCCTTTTTTCGATTCTCGGGACCCACGTGTCAGGAGGCCGCTTTCTTGATTTGTATGCAGGCACGGGGGCCGTCGGGATTGAAGCGCTGAGCCGTGGAGCCTCAGCCGTCACCTTTGTCGAATCAGACCCCAAGGCCGTGCAGCTGTTACAGAAAAATCTCCAGGCGTGTCAGCTACTCGACCGAGCGCAGGTTCATGTGGGACAGGCGGCTGCCTTCCTCGCGCGGAAAGACTGGTGGGATGGCCCCTACGACGTACTCTTTGCGGATCCGCCGTATGCTGCTCTGGATGAGTTAGAAACTCTGATCCATGCCTGGAGGCCTGGGCTGTTGTCGGAACATGCTGCCGTGATTATTGAACAAGACTCGCGCACCGAACTACCTGCGTCGATCGACCATGCCGCGCTTGTGCGGCGATACGTGTATGGCGATACGGCACTGTATCTGTACGGTGTATCCACCTCAGCGTCGACCGCATCATGAAAATTGGTATCTATCCAGGAACCTTCGATCCCATTACCCATGGACACACCGACATCATTACCCGAAGCTTGCGGGTGTTTGATAAAGTGGTCGTTGCCCTCGCGCCAAATCCATCCAAGCATCCGCTCTTCAGCCTGACCGAACGGCTGGAAATGATCCGAGTCGTGACGAAGGACATCCAACAGGTTGAAGTGACCCACTTCGACGGCCTGCTCGTGGACTACGTTCAGCGATACGGTGCCCATGCCATCATCCGTGGCTTGCGGGCGATCTCGGACTTCGAACATGAATTCCAGATGGCCCTCATCAATCGCAAAATCGCCAAACAGGTTGAGACCGTATTCCTGATGACCAGCGAAGAATATTCCTATCTCTCGTCAACCATCATTAAAGACGTGGCCTCCCACGGCGGAGCGCTCACGGAATTTCTTCACCCCGAGGTCGCGCGCCAACTGCAGGAACGGATCAGGAGTTTAAAAACATGAAGCTTGCTGCACGAGCTGGGCGAATTACGCCCTCCCCTACCTTGGCCATGGCCGCAACCGCAAAGGCGATGGCAGCTCGCGGAATCGACGTCGCCGATTTCTCGTCGGGAGAACCGGACTTTGACACACCCGAGCCGGTCAAAGCCGCCGCAGAAGCCGCAATTCGTGCGGGGTTTACGAAATACACACCCTCATCCGGCATCGATGAACTGCGCCAAGCGATTATCGACAAACTGCAAGCGGAGCAAGGGCTCCGGTACGAGAAGTCGCAAGTGCTGGTCTCGTGTGGCGCCAAACATTCGCTCTACAACCTTGCCGAAGCGCTCCTCGAAGCGGGCGACGAAGTCATCATTCCCGTTCCCTATTGGGTCTCCTATGCCGACCAAACCCTGCTGAACGACGCCACGCCGGTGTTCTTGCCGACCCGTGAAGAGAATGAGTACGCCATTGATGCCCATGAATTGGAACGGCTCATCACCTCCCGCACCAAAGCGATTATCGTCAATAGCCCGGGCAATCCAACGGGAGCGACCTATAATCGGAAGACGCTCGAATGCTTTGCTGATCTGGCTCTCCGTAAGGATCTCCTTCTGATTTCTGACGAGATTTATGAAAAAATTCTCTATGACGGAGCGACACACACGAGTATTGCCTCGTTAGGACCGGAGGTCGCAGCCCGCACCGTCGTGATTAACGGTGTCTCCAAAGCCTATGCAATGACCGGCTGGCGGATCGGCTATGCGGCTGGCCCCAAAGACCTGCTGGCCGCTATGGCGAACATTCAAAGCCAGAGTACATCCAACGCCTGTTCCATTTCACAAAAGGCGGCCGTCGTGGCCTTGCGCCAAGGTGCTGCGTTCATAGAAAAGATGGTGACGGAGTTCGATCGGCGGCGGCGCGTTATGGTCGAGCGCCTGAATGCGATGCCCGGGGTTCGCTGCCGAATGCCTACTGGAGCATTTTATGCGTTCCCCAATGTGAGTGGGCTGCTCGGACGGCAAAGTCCAAGCGGAACCATCGCAACTCCGACCGACCTCGCGAGCTACCTGTTGCAGGAATCCAAGATCGCTGTGGTTCCCGGTGAGCCGTTTGGGAGCACTCAGCATATTCGACTGTCGTATGCGACCAGCATGGAGACGATTGTCCGGGGAATGGATCGCCTCGACGCGGCATTCAAACAACTCACCTAGCAGGATGCTGAAAAAGTCCTCCAGCCGGTTCTGTTCATTTGGTCTGTTCGGTCTGTCTGGTCCATCTGGTCTGTCTCGTCTTTCTAGTTGAACCAGACTAACCAGACAGACTAGATCAACCAGGTGGACCGGACAGACAGGGCTTGTTCCAGACGTGCAGACCGGTGAAATTTCGGCGTGCCCACAGAGTTTTTCCGCAGCGTGCTAGAATGAAGCCCCTCTTTGTGAGGGCCCCTTCAGTGTAAAATGACATCAGATTTCTGTTTCAGCAGGAGGAAATGAATCGTGCCAATCTATGAGTACCAATGTGAAGACTGCGCGGATAAGTTCGAAGTCAAACAAAGTATGAAGGACGATCCCCTCACCACCTGCCCACGATGCGGGAAGCGCGTACAGCGACTTATCTCATCGCCCGCCATCATGTTCAAAGGCAGTGGGTGGTACGTGACGGACTACTCCGAGAAAATGAAGCCTTCCCCCGGCAGTGAGCTACCAATAGCTAAGACTGAGGAAAAGAAAGAGACCGCGCCCAGCACGTCCGACCAGACAATATCTGCGGCTCCTGCTACGCCAGCTTCTCCCTCCACGTCCGTGCCGGCAAGCACCCCGTCGAGCACGACCACAAGCACCTCCAGCACAGCGACGACCACGCCATCGTCTTCTCCCACCAAATAGGCGGCGAAAATACGGCGTCCTAGCGCGCACCTGTGGCCTTCTTGGCGGGTGCTTTCTTCTTGGCCGGAGCCTTCTTCGTGACCTTTGCAGAGGGCTTGACTATGCCCGCCTTTGCCGTAGCGGCTTTCGCCGACTTCGCCAACCGTTCCTGAGAGGCCGCCAGGCTATTTTGGAGGCTGTTCATCATGGATGACTTATCGCGATTCGCCCGCGTGAGATCGTCCACTTGCACCTGCAGATCATCTTTCACCTTTGAAATCGAGACGAGCTGATTCTGTAACTGAGTCTTTTCCATTGTCACAGTCTGCAGCTCGGAGCGCAATTGTTCTATCTGTGTCTGAAGTGCCGGGGGCCAATAATCGCACCCGGACAGTCCCACCGAGACGATCGTTATGGCGGCCACCGCAACAAGGTTACGCACCATCACTGTTCGAGTCATCGGCATTCTCCTTTCAGTGTGAACGATACAATCGACTTCACCGACTATCTGCGTCGAGATGAAGATTATGAGCGGCCAACTGTGCCGCGAGGACACCTCGTTCGATCGCTCCATCGCGAATGATTCGGATCGGGCCTTGTACGTCAATAACGGTGGACGGTCGCCCACCGGGGGTCGGTCCAGCATCAATGATCAGATCGACCGCATCTCCAAAGCTGTGCTGCACTTCTTCGGCACTGCAGGGCGGCGGCATACCTTCACGATTCGCACTAGTCCCGGTCACCGGCCCGACGCGACGCAAGAGATCAACCAGCGGCTGCCAGGCACTGAGACGGATGCCGATCGAGCCGGTTCCTGCAGTCACCGCATCAGAGAGTCCAACGGCAGCGGGAAAGACGATTGTGAGAGGCCCGGGCCAGAAGGCGTCCATTAATACGGTCGCCGCTGGTGGGATGCTTCGAACGAACGGCTCCAAATCAAGCCTGTCTCCGATCAGCACCAGAATCGGTTTCCCTTCTGATCGGCCTTTAAGCCGCCACAATCTGGCGAGCGATTGTTCGTCGAACGGGGCCACTGCAAGCCCGTAGAAACTTTCCGTCGGCAGGGCGACAAGACCGCTCTCTCCGAGCACGCGCCGCACCCGATCAGCGAGCCCCAGGGCGGTGGAAGCAGCGTAGCGCTCGATCGTTGCCATGGCAGGAACCATTACCCCGCCTTATTCATGACGATTCGTCACGAAATGGTGGAATGCCGCGCGACAAGCACGAGGAGCGAGACTCGCGTGACGCGTGAGCCGGACGAGGGTTCGAGGTCCGAAGTTCGAGGTTTTCGGAACTTCGAACCCAGAACTTCGAACTTCGAGTCGCGCTTTTCCTGCCAGTCTCGCCCGTCTCGCTTGAGTCAGGGATCGGCAATTGCAGCCGAAGCGTTCATGAATAGTGCGGGGCAACCCCATTCTGCGTTACGCATGCCGTGCAAACGCACGATGCGCAATATCCGTCCGATAGTGAGATCCTTCAAATGAAATCGACCTGGTCACACGATAGGCTTCTGCTTGCGCATCTGCCAAGGTCTTTCCGCGTCCCGTAATGCCCAGCACCCGGCCCCCGGCCGTCACCACCTCGGTACCTGTTCGTGCCGTACCGGCATGAAACACTACGGCCGTCGCATCAGTCGTGGTCGGCAATCCGTGGATCACCCGGCCGGCCTGATAGGCACCAGGATAGCCTCCCGACGTCATGACGACACACACCGCCGTCGCATCATGCCAGTCCACAGTGAGCTGATCAAGCCGATGTTCGACCACGGCCTCCATGACCTCCAGCAAATCGGTCTTGAGCAACGGGAGCACGACTTGCGTTTCCGGGTCTCCCATCCGGGCATTGAATTCCAAAACGTACGGCGTCCCCTTCACAATCATGAGTCCGGCATACAAGACACCCTGAAACGGACAGCCCATGCGAGACAGGGCTTCGACGGCAGGATAGAGGACCTGCTGGGTGACCTGCTCACGCAGCGCCTTTGTCCCGAGCGGCGCAGGACAATAGGCGCCCATGCCCCCGGTATTAGGCCCCGTATCGCCATCCCCGACTCGTTTATGGTCTTGCGCCGGCAGCATCGGCACCACCGTCCGGCCATCCGTGAAGGCCATGATCGTCAGTTCCTCGCCGTCAAGAAACTGTTCGATCAATACCCGCTGACCGGCCTGACCAAAGACCGCTTGTTCCATCGAGTCACGGACGGCCTGTTTCGCCTCCTCCCGAGACGTCGCAACCACCACACCCTTCCCCTGCGCCAGTCCATCCGCCTTCACCACCACGGGAAGCTCATGTTGATCAAGATAGGCCAAGGCAGAAGCGACCCGATCGAAACTTTGCGCCTTCGCCGTGAGTATCTTGGCACTAGCCATAATCTCTTTGGAAAAGACTTTGCTGGCTTCGATACGTGCGGCGCCTTTCGTCGGTCCAAATATTTTGAGCTTGGATTTACGAAATTCGTCGACAATGCCCAACGCGAGCGGGGCCTCCGGCCCCACGACCGTCAACTCGATCTTCTCCGACTGCACGAATGTTTTCAGACCGGCAATATTGTCGGCTTTGACCGCCACACAGGTCGCGAGCGACTCGATCCCTGCATTGCCAGGCGCACAATAGAGCGTAGGCTTGCGGGGACTTTGCGCAAGCTTCCACACCATGGCGTGCTCGCGTCCCCCACTGCCAACGACGAGAATTTTCACGGAAAAACCTCTCTGAATTCCAGCACGACCCTCTTGCGGATGCTCAAACAGGTCATCCAACAAGGCCGCAAGGAGTGAGAGGCCCGAAGCGTACTGAGCGGAGGTACGTTGAGGGTCTCGAATGACTGAGAACGACGTTGAGGACCTGTTTCAGCATCCGATTAGTGGCGGAAGTGGCGCATGCCCGTCATAATCATCGCCAACCCCTGTTCATCTGCGGCTTTGATAATTTCAGCATCGCGAATGGAGCCGCCCGGCTGAATGACCGCCGTGACCCCCGCCTGCGCGGCAGCATCTAATCCATCCCGGAACGGGAAGAACGCATCCGACGCCATCACGCACCCCTTAATCGGCATCTGAGCCTTCATCACCGCAAGCTTCACCGAATCAACCCGGCTCATCTGGCCGGCGCCGATTCCCACCGTCTGCCCCGGCTTCGCGTAGATAATCGCGTTCGACTTCACGTGTTTGCAGACCTTCCAGGCAAAGGCGCAGGCCGCGTACTCCTCGTCCGTCGGTTTGCGCAGGGTCGGGACATTGAGCGCTTTCAGATTGGTCAAGACACCGAGATCTCGATCCTGCACGATCAAGCCCCCAACCAATTTCTTGAGATCGAAGCCCTCTTGCTTCACCTTCGTGAGCGGTCCGACATCGAGCAATCGAAGATCCTTCTTGCGCTTCAATTCTGCGAGCGCATCGTCTGCAAATCCTGGCGCAATGACCACTTCCACAAACGTGGAGGTGATTTCCTTCGCCGCCGCTAGATCTATGGGGCGATTGAAGGCGATGACGCCGCCGAACGCCGAAATGGGATCGGTCTCCCGGGCTTTGACATAGGCCTCGACCGGCGTCGTCCCAAGTGCCACGCCGCAGGGATTGTTGTGCTTGATAATAGCGACGGCAATTTCATCATACTCTTTTGCCAGCTCGAGCGCCGAATTGGCATCGAGGAAATTATTATACGACATCGCCTTGCCGTGCAGGATCTTTCCACGGGATACCGATGGCTCGGTCAAATGTAGCTCCCGATAGAAAGCCCCTTGCTGATGTGGGTTCTCCCCATAGCGGAGCATCTCTGCCCGTTCGAACTGCAAAGACAATATTTGTGGAAACTTACCCTCGCCGCCTAACACCTGCTTTTCGAGATACCCGGCTATCAAACTGTCATAGCGTGCCGTGTGTTGAAACACCTTCATCGCTAATTCACGTCGTAACTCATGCGACACCGTCCCTGCCTTCGCCGCATCGAGCACACGCTGGTAGTCCGTTGGATCTACGACCACCAGAACATCTTCGTGATTTTTAGCTGCGGAGCGCAGCATCGACGGCCCGCCGATATCGATATTTTCAATGGCCTCTTCAAGGGGACAGTGCGGTTTCGCGATCGTGGCCTCGAATGGATAGAGGTTGACCACAACCACGTCAATGGGTCCAATCCCATGCTGCTCCATCTGCGTGACATGGGCAGGCACCGAACGCCGTCCCAGTAGACCGCCATGAATCTTGGGGTGCAGTGTCTTGACACGGCCATCGAGAATTTCTGGTGAGCCTGTATACGCCGCCACATCGGTCACCTGCACACCGGCTTCTCGCAAGGCTTTTGCAGTTCCTCCGGTCGAGAGAACCTCAGCCCCCAGCGCCGTGAGCCCTTTCGCCATTTCTACGACGCCGGTCTTGTCTGACACGCTGATCAATGCCCGTTTGATGCCGGCCATAGAGACTCCTTGGAAGACAGTCGATAGTTGGTACGTGACTCGGAAGGCGCGGCGAAGAATAACAAATGAATATCCACCTTACAAGAGGAATGAAATCCCCAAGGCTAAGGTTAAAGTTGCGGGTGAGGGCGAGGCTGAAGTTCAGTCCGGATTAAGGGTTTCGCTCAACCTTAGCCTCCGCCTCGACCTTCC
>JAQBES010000079.1:0-3792 GCA_032123755.1 Nitrospirota bacterium | reverse complement strand
TCTCGATCAAACAAACCGCCTGAGCGGCGATACCTTCCTCCCGACCGATCATGCCGATTCCCTCTCCGCCCTTTACCTTGACGTTGACGAGGTTTGGATCGACCCCGAGCACCTGCGCCATCTGCTTCTGCATGGCTGCCAAGTGCGAACTGAGTCGAGGGGCCTGCGCGATAATGACCGTATCGACATTCACAATGCGATACCCCTTCCCCCGCATCTTCCCGACCACATCCTCCAGCAGCTTCAGGCTCGAAATACCCTTGAACCGCTGATCGGAGCTGGGGTAATGTCGGCCCAAATCTCCTTCACCCATCGCTCCGAGCAGTGCATCGCAGAGGGCATGGACCAAGGCATCGGAATCGGAATGTCCCAACAGACCCTTGCTGTGGGGCACCTCAATCCCGCCGAGAATCAGCTTTCGTCCTGGTCCCAACGGATGAATATCGTAGCCGCAGCCGATTCGCATGATTCCTCCCTTAAACCGCTGACAAGTTGAAAGCGTGCAAGCGTCAGGTTTCAGTCCGCCCTGGAGAATGTGCGCTTGTCAGCCTGGTCACTTGTCACCCTGCAATCAGCCGCCTTTTATCCGCGATGCCAGGATCGCCTCGCCGATCACCAGGTCTTCAGGCCGCGTCACTTTGATATTCTCCCCGCTTCCCTCAACCACCGCCACCGAATGCCCCAACAGTTCCACCAAGAATGCGTCATCGGTGGCCCGCACCCCTTCGGTATGCGCGTTCCTATGAGCGGTCACTATCCAGTCCCGTCGAAAGGCCTGCGGAGTTTGAGCGAGCCACAAGGGGGTGCGATCGACCGTTCGCTCGATCATGCCATCCGTCCCTACCTGCTTCACGGTATCCCGCATCGGAAGCGCGATAATCGCCGCTCCCTCTTTCCTCGCCGCAGCCACAACCTCGGCGATCATCCGAAGTGTTACAAATGGACGCACGGCGTCGTGTATGAGCACGATGTCGGCGTCTGGAGGGACCTGAGCCAGCGCATGCCGCACCGAATCCTGTCGCTCTGCGCCACCCGCCACCACCTTCGTCACTTTGGTAAATCGGTGCCGCGAGACGATCTCGTTCTCACAATATTCGATGTCTGCAGTAGGAACGGCAAGAATGATCTGGTCGACCACAGGAGCGGCTTGCAATATCCGCAACGACTGAACGATGAGCGGCTCACCACCCAACGATAGAAATTGTTTAGGGACGGAGCCACCCATCCGCAGCCCGCGTCCGGCAGCCGGCACGAGCGCCACCACTTGAGGAGTCCGACGAGGGATCGCTTCGCCGCGAGGCGAGCGAGTCGTGGTCATAGACAAGGCTGCCTGTTAGCCCGCATTATTCGCGCGAGACTTGCGAGAAGAGCGGGACTGGTCGGAAGTTTCATCTTCGCGAGTCGCGCCTGTCGCGCACGTCTTGCTCGTCTCGCCTCACACCTCACGCGCTAGGGCCGCAGTGTGAGATAGATCGTTTGGCCCTTCCGTTTGAGCAGCAAGAGAACTGCCTTATCCTTGACAAGGCTTGACGCGGCTCGTTCATAGGACTTGAGCGAGCCCACCGCCATGCGATTGATTTCAAGAATCATATCGCCTTCACGCACACCCATTTCCTCCACCGTGCTTCCGGGCTTGACCCTGACCACCACCACGCCACGCTCGGTCGCCTTCAATCCGTACCGGGTAGCCAGTTCCTCGTTTAACTCGCGGACATCAAGACCCGAAAGGACCCCCGTTGGCACCGCTGACTCCCTGCTCTCCTCTGCGCTGGGCTGACCTAACGATTTCGGCTGTTCCACAATTGAGACCTCGATCGTCTTGGGCTTCTTGTCTCGGATCAGCTTGACCGGGACCTTTTTTCCGATCGGGGTCTGTGCGACGGCATTCCGCAAATGCGTCGGTGAATCCATCGACTTACCGTCATATTCGATAATGACATCGGCGCGCTCAAATCCCGCCTTCTTCGCAGGACTATCCTCCATGACATCGCTGACGAGCACGCCCTTCGTGTCGGTGATCCCGAACTGTGTGGCCAACTCAGGAGTTAAATCTTGAATCGCCACACCGAGCCACCCACGGACGACCTTCCCCGTCTGTACCAACTGATCCATGATGGCGCGCGACAAGTTGCTGGGCACCGCAAACCCAATACCCATGTTGCCGCCGCTTTGACTGAAGATCGCCGTATTGATCCCGACTAATTCGCCCCGCACGTTGACGAGCGCGCCTCCGGAATTGCCCGGGTTGATCGCCGCATCGGTTTGGATGAAATCTTCGTATTCGGCAATTCCCATGCTGGCTCGTCCGACGGCACTGACGATCCCCATCGTCACGGTCTGGGTGAGCCCGAACGGACTCCCCACGGCCAATACATACTCCCCGACCTCCAGTTGGTCTGAATCAGCCCAGGGAACGGTTGGGAGCCCTGTCGCTTCGATTTTCACGATCGCGATATCCGTCTTCGTATCGGTGCCAATCAGCTTGCCCTTAAACTCACGCTTGTCCGATAAAAAGACCCGAATATCGTCGGCCTTGTTCACCACATGATTGTTGGTGATGATCAAACCATTGGCTTCCACAATGACTCCGGACCCTTGGCCACGCTCTTTGGGCTCTCGCTGGGGGGCATCACGCTTAAAAAATTCATCGCCGAAGAACTTGCGAAAAAACGGGTCGTCGAGCGGAGAACTGTGCGGATTTTCTCCGGACTTCCCGCTTCGTGTCGCCGCAATGTTGACGACCGCCGGCTTCACCGATTTTGCGATCTCAACGAAATTTTTCCCGTCCCCCCCTGTCACTGGCAACTGTGGCGCTGTAGCCACGGGACGAACGATGGGGTTGGGAATCGGTTCAGGCCCGGCCGTGCCGGTCGGCAACCAACCCATGTCAGACGCCACCACGATCCCGATGATGATCCCAACAGTGACCAAGGTAGCCGGTAGTAGCGACGCACGAACGAGTTTCATAAGTGATCCTTGCTCTTCATCCCCAGTGACCCGAACGATTCACACACAATCGGTGATTCCGGCGCGTCACTGTATCTCCCCGGAATAGATCCCCATGATGGTGTGGAGAAACTTGATCGCCTCCGCTTTAGGACGCTGGAACGAGTTCCGCCCAATAATGGAACCAAACCCGCCGCCGTCACGAATGGCGCGCGCCTCCTCAAACACATGCTTGTCCTCGCTCTTGGCCCCTCCGGAGAAGATGACGATCCGGCGCCCATCGAACGAGCTCTGCACTACATGTTTGACCCGCTCCGCCAGGGTCGTGATCGGAATCTTGACCGATTCGTACACCTTCTTCGCCGCGGCCTGTTCAAGAAGCGCCGTGGGGAGCTTGACCTTAATGACATGGGCACCGAGCTGGGCCGCAATTTGGGCCGCATAGGCCACTACATCGATCGCCGTCTCCCCTTCCTTACTGAGTACCGACCCGCGCGGGTACGACCACACGACGACCGCCAAGCCACAGTCCTTGGCGTCTTCGGCAATCGCACGCAGCTGCTCATACATGGTGTTGCAGTGCGATGACCCGGGATAGATCGTGAAGCCCACAGCTGCACAGCCTAATCGCAAAGCATCGCGCACGCTGCCCGTCACAGAAGGTAACGGATCTTTTTCGTCATGCAACGTATCGTGACTATTGAGTTTCAGAATGAGCGGGATTTGTCCGGCATACTGACTCGCCCCGGCCTCCAGAAATCCCAACGGTGCGGCGTAGGCATTGCAGCCGGCATCGATCGCCAATTGAAAATGATAGAGGGGATTGTACCCGCCTGGATTGGAGGC
>JAQBES010000078.1:0-18735 GCA_032123755.1 Nitrospirota bacterium | reverse complement strand
GCCGCCCTTGAAACCGAAGCCGCCATGCGGACTGTCAAGGAACAGATCGAACGAATGGTGAGTCTCGGCAAAATCTTGATCCCTGACGTGATGATCGTCATCGAGAATCTCGAAGATCCCGGACGTCTTGCCGACATGGTGGCGTCCAATCTGGGGCTCAAGGTCGAGGTCACCCAGGCAGTCCTGGAGGTCATCGATCCGATCAAGCGCCTCCGGCGCGTCAGCGAGATTCTCGGCAAGGAGATCGAAGTCCTTGCCATGCAACAGAAGATTCAAGCGCAAGCCAAGGGGGAGATGGACAAGACCCAACGAGAATACTTTCTGCGCGAACAACTCAAAGCTATCCAAAAAGAACTGGGCGAGCTCGACGAGCGCGCGGAGGAAATCACCGAGTTTCGCAAGCGGATCGCCGAATTGAAGATGCCGGAGAAGGTGCTGAAAGAAACCGAAAAGCAGCTCAAACGCCTTGAGAAAATGCATCCGGACACCGCCGAGTCTGCGACCGTCAGGACCTACATCGAGTGGATCGTGGAACTGCCCTGGTCCAAGAGTTCCAAGGACAACCTCGACCTCAAGGCTGCCGCCAAAGTGCTCAACGAGGACCACTACGATCTGGAGAAGGTGAAGGAACGTATCCTAGAGTATCTCGCCGTGCGGAAGCTCAAAGACAAAATGAAGGGGCCGATTCTCTGCTTCGTCGGACCGCCCGGCGTCGGGAAGACCTCGCTCGGAAAATCGATCGCTCGCGCGCTCGGTCGCGAGTTTGTCCGCATCAGTCTCGGCGGCGTCCGTGATGAAGCCGAGATCCGTGGTCATCGACGTACCTACGTCGGCGCGCTCCCCGGCCGCATCATTCAAGGCATGAAACAAGCCGGCACCAACAACCCGGTCTTCATGCTGGACGAAGTCGATAAGGTCGGGATGGATTTTCGCGGCGATCCCTCGGCAGCTTTGCTCGAAGTACTCGACCCGGAACAGAACAACTCGTTCACGGATCACTACCTGGGTGTGCCCTTCGACCTGACCGAAGTGATGTTCATTACGACGGCGAATCTGATCGACCCCATTTTGCCCGCCTTACGCGACCGGATGGAAGTGATCGGGATCCCCGGCTATACCGAAGAAGAAAAGTTAGGCATCGCCCAGAAATACCTGATCCCTCGGCAACTCAACGAACACGGTATCACCGAGAAACATGTCCGCATCGCCGAACCAGCGGTGCGTCAAATCATCTCCAACTATACGCGTGAAGCCGGCGTCCGGAACCTTGAGCGCGAAATCGCCAACGTCATGCGCAAGGTGGCGAAGAAAGTGGCGGAAGGCAAAGGCGTAGGGTTCCCCGTCAATCCCGCCAACCTGCACAAGTATCTCGGCGTCCCCAAGTTCGTGCCCGAAGAGGAATTGGAGACAGATGAGATCGGCGTGGCTACCGGGTTAGCCTGGACGGAGTCCGGCGGTGATGTCCTCTACATCGAGGCCACGGCGATGAAGGGCAAGGGGCAATTGACCCTCACCGGCCAACTGGGTGACGTCATGAAGGAATCCGCGCAGGCAGCCTTGAGCTACGTCCGGTCACGCGAGCGCACCCTCGGCATCAATCCCGATGTGTTCACCACACAAGACCTCCACATCCACGTGCCGGCCGGGGCAATTCCCAAGGACGGACCTTCGGCGGGCATTACCATGGCCATCGCCATTGCATCGACGTTGTCGCAAATCCCGGTACGCCGAGACCTGGCGATGACAGGCGAGATCACGCTCCGAGGCCGCGTCCTCCCCATCGGAGGATTGAAAGAAAAACTTTTGGCGGCCAAACGGGCCAAACTCACCACTGTGATTCTTCCAAAACGCAACAAAAAGGATCTCGACGAGATTCCCAAACACATTTTGAAGGGTCTCCACCTCGTCTTTGCCGACACGATGGATGATGTGATGAAGGTGGCTCTCCGGCGGGACTCGAAATCTCCACGTCCAACGGGCAAGGCCCGCACGCCACAGGCACACTCCAAAAAACACGCCACGCGCACGAAAACAGGGCGAGCCGCTCGCTCCCTGCCGGTGCATGCAACCACCACGGCCACGCCTCCCCTACGGCTCCACTAGCAGGATGCTGAAAAAGTCCTCCAGAGGCTGTGACGCGTGAACCGCGGGACATGCGAGAAAAGCGCGATCCGAAGTTCGAAACTCAGGGTTCAAAGTTCCAACAGCCTCGAACTTCGGACCTCGAACCGTCGTCCGTCCCGCCAGTCTCACTCGGCTGTCCTGCAGGGGCTTGGACTCGTCATATCCGATCTGCTGGTCGTTGAGTTCCACATCACTCACAATAGTTTTTCGGGAACCTATTAGCATGGCGTCCACGGTCCGCACGAAGGCCCGTCCCACGATCCACGAATTCGATCTTATTCGAGCCCTCCACCGACGCCATGGCCGCCGTACTCCCTCGGTGATTCAAGGGATCGGCGACGATGCTGCCGTCATCACACCACGGGCCGGCCAATGGATGGTGCTAACGACCGACCTCTTAACCGAAGGGGTCCACTTCGACCTCCGAACCGCCACAATGGCTGATATCGGCTTCCGTGCCGCAGTGGCAAATCTCAGCGACATCGCGGCGATGGGAGGCACTCCACAGCATTTACTCGTCGCCTTGGCCATTCCCCGCACCGGCACCAGCCGCCATGTGCATCAGCTGTACCGAGGAATGATGGCCGCCTGCCGCCCGCACCACGTGGGACTCATCGGCGGAGATACATCGGCTTCGAGCGGCGGATGGTTTCTCAGCGTAACGCTGACCGGGACCGTCCCTCCACGCAAGGCTCTGTTTCGGGGCGGTGCCCGAATCGGAGATTTTCTCTACGTGACCGGCACAATCGGCGACGCATTGGCCGGCCTGAGACTCTTGAACGAACCACCGCCCCGTACGAAACACCACCTACGCACCGCTGCTCTCTCGGCCAGACACCGGCAATTTCTGATCGGACGGCACCTGCGTCCAACTGCGCGCGTCGCGGAAGGCCAGTGGCTCAGTACCCATCGCTTCGCGACCTCCGCGATTGATATTTCTGACGGCCTCTCTGGCGACCTCCGCCACATCTGCGAGGAAAGCCATGTCGGAGCGGATCTCGATCTGGGTGCCCTCCCTCTATCCCCGGCCTTCCGTGCCTATGCCGCATCTCGGACGCTCGACCCTGTGGACCTCGCGCTGACCGGAGGCGAGGATTATGAATTACTCTTTACCGTGTCACCACATCAGCGCACGCGACTCGAACGGACAGCCCTCAAGCAAGGATTCTCCCTGACCTGCATTGGAGAAATTCACCCCCTTCGCTTCGGGATACAGGCGATGCCTTCTCACGGACGGCGTCACCGGTTGTTAAATACCAGTTACGAACATTTCGCGTAACCAGCTTCACCCACGAAGGCCATGGCCACGATCCCTTCATTTCGGTCACTGCTGAAACAGGTCCTCCATCTGCGGGAATCGCCACAGCGAACGGCGCTGGCCTTCGCCATCGGGGTCTTCATTGGCTTTTCCCCGGCCTACGGATTACACACCGTCATGGTGCTCTTCTGCGCCTGGGCATTGGGCCTCAACTTTCTCGCACTCATGGTAGGAGCCTTTCTCAACAATCCTTGGACCGTAGTCCCTATCCTCGGTGCCACCTACTGGGTCGGTGCGCTCTTGCTCGGCCGGTCGGACAGCCCCTCCTTTGACTGGCAGGACCTGAGTTTTGGCGCGATCTATGATCAAATCATGCCCTACGCCATGCCCTTCTTTCTTGGCGGATTTGTCTTGAGCATCCTCGGCGCAGCGCTCGCCTACCCACTCGCCTACTACTTCGTGGCCAAACATCGGCAGTCACACCCACCGGAGCAGCCAGAGCCATTGCCGCCCCCTCAAGATGTACGCTAAGATGATCGCTCGCCATGTCTGAATTCGGTCATCAATTTAATGCTCCGTATGATGGGTCGGCGCTGATTGCCGATCCGATCCATCAATACGTCTCCTTCACCGTACCCTTCTCCACTGCAAACCCGCACGAACGAACAGAAAAGGACCTGATCGACTCCCCCTGGGTTCAACGACTACGGTACATCTATCAACTCCAGAGCGCCCGGTGGGTGTACCCCTCGGCGGAACACACCCGCTTCGTTCACTCGCTTGGCACCATGCACGTGGCAGGCCGCTTTGCACGGCATCTCTACCCGTTTCTCAAGAAAGCAGTCAAGGAGGTCCCGTCGGCGAATTATGTCGAAGAATTTCTCCGCGTCACGGCGCTCGTGCACGACATCGGCCACGGCCCCTTCTGCCATTTCTTTGACGACAACTACTTGCACGCCTTCCATGCCAGTCACGAAAAACTCGGGCAGATCATCATCCGCGATCATCTCGGTCCGATCATCCGCAAGATCAGGCGCAGCCCGTCCGGCCCCTTCGCCAAAGGCGAGGAACTTAACCCCGATCAAATCGCGCATGTGATTCTCAAGGAAAAGAGCAAAGACAACTCCCGCATTCCACGATGGCTCAACATGCTCCAGCCAGTCATTTCAGGCAGTTATACCGCAGACAACCTCGACTATGTCCTGCGCGACTCCTATATGTGCGGCGTGGCGGTCGGCCCGGTCGATCTATCCAGACTCATTCACTACACGATCATCACGGACAAGGGATTTACCATTCATAAGACGGGCCTTCCTGCCCTACAAATGTTCCTCAATACCCGCATGTATCTCTATTCCAACGTCTACTATCACCGGACTACGCGCGCGATCGACATCCACCTCCGTGACATCTTCGGCGACACCATGAAGCTCCTGTTTCCCCACGATCCTCGCAAGAAGATGGACGAGTACCTGACGCTGACCGACTGGTCATTGCTTGAACAGGTACGGGGGTGGAAGACCTCACGCCATGCTACCGAACGGCGCCTGGGTGCAGAATGGCAGCGGATTCTCGTCCGCGACGTAAAATGGAAGATGGCCTACAGCGCCGTGCTCAAGGAAAAGGGCCAGGAACGCGGCATGGACTTCCCCAGCCACGCACATTTCGAAGAACAGATCAAAAAAGAATTACCAGCGCGACTTAAAAAAGTGGAGTTCCGTGTCGACATGGCGCCGATCGACCCACGGCCAGATCCAAAAGACCGGCGCGGCAATCCCCTCTACGTGTATGACCCCGGCACCAAAGGCATCTCCACTGACCCATTAGAAGAATTCCTCGACCTGCTGCCTACCCGCTTGGTCCAATTCCGCGTCTATACCCTCGACCACCAGCACGACGAAGTCCTCTCGCGCGCCACCGCCACAGTCCTCAACAAAACCCCGTCGAGCCTCGAGCCGAACGACTAGTCTGATCTGTCTGGTTCATCTGGTTGATTTGGTTCATCTGGTTAGTTTCGTTCAACCAAAATGACCAGACAGACCAAACAAACCAGATAGACCAGACAGAGCGGCATTTTCTTCTACAGTTTGCTAGATTTTGCTGACAGCCTGCCGCTGTGCTGTAATACTACTGGTAGAAGCGCAGATTGTGACATCACCCAGCCGTACGGAGGATGGTCATGCGGGCACTCGTCAGACTGCTATTGCTGGGGCTCTGTCTTGTATTTGGCAACACTGTCCAGGCGCAGATGCCACTTGACGGACAGAACCAAGCCGAGGTCCTCAAGCTCCTTAATGAGCTGCCGCCTGAGACGATGAAGAAGGTTGAAGCCCTGGGCAAGATTCTTCAACAGGATTTGAACGAAGGCAAACTGACCGAAGCCCAACTGCACGAGGAATTGATGTCGGGAAATCTCGAACAAACGCTACGGGAACTCAACCCCGAAGCCGGCCCCCTGCTCGACGACATCGGTCAGGCCATGCAGAACCACCCCAATGCCGACAGCCTGCCGAATTTGCTGAATGGAATGCTGGGATCTAGCCAGTAATGCCTGCCTGCTCACGCGCGACCAACGAAACTGACCGTCACAGCCGCGTATCCACGAATGCAACAAAAGCTTCATTAATAACCCGGGTTAGAGCGAACGTTGCCGGAAGAGCGTGGACCCGCCGAGATTCGGCTGGGAAGGAAGACGGGAACTGAGCAAAGCACGACAGTCGAAGACCGTGGCCAAATGAATTTAAGAAGGATTCCCGCCCCGGCTGGCCGGAAGGGTCACTACGGAAGGCGCGGGAGCGGCTAAGCCCTGGCGCACCAAAGTTCTTGGACTACTCCACGGCCGGAACAGCTCGTGGAGTCGGCAAAGTGTCAGGGGTGGGAACCGGCACAGCAGTGGGAGGCGCGATACTGTTCTTGAACGGTAAATCGAGGAGCGAATAGGGATTCACACGTGCGCCGTTGAGTTTGACGCCCCAATGGAGATGCGGGCCGGTGGCGCGGCCGGTCGCTCCCACCTTGCCGATGATTTGCCCCGCCGTAACCAAATCTCCGTCTTTGACCAAGATCTCCGACAGGTGGAAGTACATTGAGTAGAATCCCAAACCGTGATCGACGAAAACGCCTTTGCCGGAGAAAATATGATCGACGGTGATACGAACAATCCCGTCGTTGGTGGCTGCAACATCGGCTCCCATCGGCGCCCCAATATCCTCTCCATTGTGCGGATTGCGCGGTTTGCCGTTCATGATCCGCACGCTACCGAAAATGCCGGTGCGCTTGCCATTCACTGGCTCCACAAAGTTGCTGTGCCATAATTTCAGGCGCGAGTTCTCTGCGAGCGCCTGCTGTACTACTTGTTGCTCCTCTTTCCACCGTGTCACACTCTTCGCATTCAGATCGACCTTCTCTTTCGGCAGCTTCAAATGCTCGACGGAAAAATTTTCTTTGGCCACCAGGACATTAAAGCTCAACTGTTTCGCCTGTTCGCCCTGCTTCACTTCGACGGCGAATTCATAGGTCCCCGGATCGTCCTGCATGTCGATCCCGAGCAACCCAATATAGCCAACTGGCTCTCCAGGCCTGAACTCCCGGAAAAATGGAATCGTTCGGCTCAGAAACGTACCCTTCACCTCTGTCGCCTGCTCTTCGCCCTCCACCTTGACCACCAGGACCTGCCCCTGCTTGCCGCTGTATTGCCCATCGAGGCCCATTGGCGCAGGAGGCGTATTGGAAAACAACTCGACGGGAAAGACGCTGGACAGCAACACAACGGCCGTAATCAGCGTTCGGTCCAGCCGTGAGATCCGCAGATGCGTCTGTTTGAGAGCCATCATCATCGGTAGAACCGTAGCCCCGCCACCTGCGAGAGCAACTCATCCACACGTCGATTCACGGCACTGAAGGGGTCCATACAGAGAATCGTTTCTTCCCAGTAGCCATTGAGTTTCAGATAGGTCCAGTCGACCGTATAGGACCGGTTCTTCGCACGGGCAAACCGGATGAAATCGCCGCGGACCTTCGCCCTCGTAGTCTGTGGCGGAGTCGACATGGCCCGTTGCACCGCTTCCTCCTCCACCACCCGTTCGATCAGTCCCCGGGACTCCATCAGATAATACAACCCTCGCGTCCGTTTGACGTCATGAAATTGAAGGTCGAGTAGGAACACTCGTGGATCGTCCCAGCCGCAGCCCTTCTTGTCGATGTAGGACTGGATCAGATGGCGCTTGGTCACCCAATCGATTTCGCGCACGAGCTGCATCGGGTCCTCTTCGAGCTTATCCAACACCATAGCCCATCGTTGCCACACATCGTCGAGGATTGGATCGTGCTCCTGTTGGGCCAAATATTCCTGCGCTCGATCCAGATAGACCCGCTGAACTTCCACCGCCGTCATCTGACGACCATCGTCCAGTTTAATCTTGCGCCGCAAGGTGGGATCGCGCGACACCTCCCGAATGGCTTTTACTGGGTCCTCGAACTCCATCCCTTGGACTGCGTACCCCTCCTCGATCATGGATAGCACCAACGACGCCGTGCCGACTTTCAAATAGGTCACGAACTCCGACATGTTGGAATCCCCGACGATGATGTGGAGCCGCCGGTAGCGTTCCGCATCGGCGTGGGGCTCGTCTCTGGTATTGATAATACTGCGAGAGGAGGTCGTCGAGGAGGAGGTCTTCTCGTGAATGTGTTGCGCGCGTTGCGAGATGAAGTACTGTGGCTTGCCGGATACTTTGAGCACCTTTCCCGCTCCGCTATAGATCTGCCGCGTGACGAAAAATGGAATGAGTTGCTCCGTGACTTTCCAAAAATCGACGTCTCGGCGCATGAGGAAGTTTTCATGGCACCCGTAGGTGTTGCCAAGCGAATCCGTATTGTTCTTAAAAATGTAGATTTCCCCGGACAGACCTTCTTCTCGCAATCGTTCTTCCGCTGCCGGCAGACAGGCTTCAAGAAGTCGCTCACCGGCCTTATCGTGGATGACGAGATCAAGAATGTTGTCGCACTCGGGTGTGGAATACTCAGGATGACAGCCTGTGTCTTGGTAAAACCGAGCGCCGTTCACCAGAAAAGCGTTGGAGGGCCAGCTGTTCGGAATGAGACCTTCAAAAATATACCCCAGCACTTTCTCCATCGGTAAATAGACCCGACCGTTCGGAGAAAAGATGAGACCGTACTCATTCTCCAAACCGAAAATCCGTCGTCTCAGGGGGGTGGGTTGCAGCATGTGCGTATACACAGAATACCAGCCGGCCCTGTCTTCTTCAACAGAAGGGCACGATCCGACGATGAAGATAGGCTGTCAGCCTAAAAGAAACCATGTTGGTACGATGAACCCTTTGAGGTCAGCACGTGTGCCGAGACAGAAGAACATTCCCGCAGGCGAGTTGAAACCGCAGGCGTACCCTCGGAGGGTACGTTGAGGATTTCGATGAGCCGAGAACGAAGCTGGCGGGCTTTTTCAGCAGCCTGCTAAGGAGAGAGGAGCTGTTTGGTATCGGCAGGCGTAAGACGACGGAATCTTCGGCCGTCGCGAGTGCGGTCCAGAACCGCCACTTCCAGGCTCTCCAGCGAGAGCTTCTGGTTCCCAATTTGTTCGAGCGCGGTGATGCAGAGTGTGAGGGCAGCCTGAAGTTCCGGGGGTTGCATGAACCCTTTCTCTTTTAACACGGCCTGCACGGCCTCGGACTTGCCGCCGATGACCGCAAAGGTGCGCTCGTCAATGATGCTGCCGTCGAAAGAAATACGATACATCTCGTTGGCATGGCCGTTGTGCCCGACCTGCACCACCAGGATTTCCACCTCCAGCGGCTTCAGCTCCTGACTGAAGATGGTGCCGAGGCTTTGGGAATAGCCATTCGCGAGAGAGCGGGCCGTCACATCTTCCCGGCTGTACATAAATCCTTTGAGATCAGCATGTCTAATGCCGGCCTTCCTGAGATTTTCAAATTCGCTGTATTTGCCGGCCCCGGCGAAAGCGATGTTGTCATAGATCTCGGAAATTTTATGTAGCGAAGCGCTGGGGTTCTCCGCGACGAGCAGAATCCCATTCACATATTCGATGGCGATGATGGAGCGGCCTTTGGCGATGCCTTTCTTGGCATACTCCGCCTTGTCCTGCATCATCTGCTCGGGCGAGACGTAATAGGGTAGCGGCATACTTAACTCTCCTTGGAACGACGGGTCGCAATCACCCCGTCATAGATGCCACGGATCTGCTGGTCAGAAACATCGGTAATGCCGGTCGCGTCGACAATCTTCGCGGTGGGGTAAATGCCTCGCACGAGATCCGGCCCCCCAGTGCCGACATCATCGTCTGCCGCATTGTACAGGGCCAGCAGGGCCAACTTCAGAGCGTCCTGTTCAGCCAGACCTTTGAGAAAGTGCTCTCGCATTGTATTGCGCGCATCTTTCCCACCTGACCCTATGGCATGGTAATCCGACTCTTCGTACCGGCCACCCGCGAGATCGTACTTGAAGATGCGGCCTTCTGCGCTCTTCAGGTCGTAGCCGACGTAGAGCGGCATGACGACCAGCCCTTGAAAGACCATCGGCAGATTAGCCTTGACCATCTGTCCAAGCTTGTTGGCCTTCCCCTCACAGGACAGTTGCATACCTTCTAGTTTTTCGTAATGCTCTAGCTCAACTTGGAACAATTTAGCCATTTCGATGCAGGGGCCAGCCGCACCGGCGATCGCCATCGCGGAATATTCGTCGATCTTGAAGACTTTCTCGATCCGACGATCGGCGATTTGAAATCCTTCCGTCGCTCGACGATCTCCGGCAATCACCACACCCTGTTGATACTTGATCGCCAGCACTGTGGTGGCATGAGGCACGCTCATTGAACCGGCCCCGCGCATCGGCTCGGCCGCGGCCTGGGACTGTGGGAATCCACTACGGCCGGTTGGAGTCAGTGCAGGATGGTGCTGGGTCAAAAAGTCGAAAAAACTCGGGTCATCGTGGTTGGGGAGAAATGGAAGTTTCATAGTGTGAATCGCGAGGAGTCCTTGTTCATCAGGCCTTGAGCTTTTCCAGCAATGCGTCAACGGTCTCGACCTGATCGAGGAGGTCACTCGTTAACGAGGCCGTGCCTCGGAGCGGGTCCATCAACGGCACCCGTTTGACCTGGTTGTTGCCGACGTCGAACAGCACCGACGTCCAGCTGGCCCCATAAATAGATTTCGCAAACTTGCTGACACATCGTCCACGGAAATAGGCGCGTGTCCCCGGAGGCGGGGTAAACTCCGCGCGCGCGATCTCAACCTCCTGCACGATTCGCTCGATTAGGTGGCTGCGTTCAAGCGTAAAGTAGAGCCCCCTGGCGGGGCGGACATCGTGATACTGAAGATCCATCAGCCGTACGCGATGATCGTCCCACCCACAACCCTTTCGCTCCATATAGGATTCCATCATCTGGCGCTTCGCTACCCAATCCAACTCGCGCACCAAGAGCCGTGGATCTTGTTCCAACTTATCTAGCACGTCTTCCCAACGGACGAGAATATCTTTCGTAACTTGGCAGAGATCGTGACAGGCATAGTATCCCGTGGCGGCCTTCAAATAGGCTCGTTGAATCGCCACTGCCGTCGTCGAGCGGCCATCCGTAAGCTTGAGCGTCTCCTTCATGCCCAGATCGCGTGACACCTGCTTGATGCTTCGGACCGGATCGTCCAACTCGATCTGCGGTAGATCTGCACCGGCGTCAAGAAGGTCCAGGACAATGGCCAACGTGCCGATCTTGAGATAGGTCGAAAGTTCTGCCATGTTGGCATCTCCGACAATCACGTGCAACCGCCGATACTTACCATACTCCGCATGCGGCTCATCGCGGGAATTGACGATGGGACGCCGGACCATCGTATTGAGATCGACGAGACACTCAAAGAAATCCGCACGCTGCGAGATCTGATAATCCGTGGGGCTGGTTTGATTCTCTGCGCCGACCTTTCCTGCCCCTGCGAAAATGGGTCTCGTCACAAAGAACGGTGCCAAGACCTTCACAATGCGCTCGAAAGGAACCGCGCGAGACATGAGATAGTTTTCGTGATAGCCGTAACTGTTTCCTTTGCCGTCCGAGTTGTTCTTGTACAGCACACAATAATCTCGTCCGGTGGCGCGCGCCATCTGTTCGAGACACTGAGCAAGGATTTTCTCACCGGCTCGTTCGAAGGCCACTATTTCTCGTGGATTGGTGCACTCAGGCGTGGAGTATTCTGGATGGGCGCCGTCGACATAGAGACGGCCCCCATTGGCCAGCACCTTATTCAGCTGGCGATTGTACTCGGGATTGGGCCGCTCCCGCTCCCCCTCGACCTCGAATCCGCGCGCGTCGAGTAACGGATTCTCATTTTCATAGTCCCAGACAGCCAGAGGAGCCGACAGACCTGGATAGTGCCCGATGACGGCGATGGAATTGGAGACGGGGTCTACGGAGGCAGGATCGCGTGACGCGATGCCGAATTCTGTTTCTGTTCCCAGTACGCGGGGAGTCGTCAATGCGGTAGATTCCTGCATGGGTGCGACGTCTTAGCAGGATGCTGAAAAGTCCGCCAGCGGCGTTCTCGACATCCGTGAAGCGTATCTCTTGAAGCGTCTTTCATTTCCGGATTCGGACGTTTCACGCTTCACGTTTCACGAACGACGAGGACGGCCTTTTTGAGCATCCTGCGTGAACTTCTCCTCTTGTGCCACACGTGCAAACCTGTGACGTCCCGGCCTGTCCACAGATTTTTTCCATAGCCTGTTAGAGATAGTGCCCTGTCGTAACAGTTTCGATCTGACGCGAGTCGCCCGGACCTCCGCTGATCGTCCGAAGATGCACGATCTTTTCACCTTTTTTCCCGGAGATCTTCGCCCAGTCGTCAGGATTAGTCGTATTGGGCAGGTCCTCGTGCTCCTTGAACTCCTCCCGAATAGCACGGATCAAGTCCTCGGATCGAAGGCCACGGCCTTCCTTCGCGATCGCCCGCTTGACGGCAAACTTCTTGGCGCGCGACACGATCCCTTCGATCAGCGCCCCGCTCGCGAAATCCTTGAAGTAGAGCACTTCCTTTTCACCGTTGGCGTAGGTGACTTCGATGAACTTATTCTCTTCCGAGGACGCGTACATCGCGCCGACTGTGAGATCGGTCATCTGTTCGACTAATGCCTTGGCGTCTCCGCCATGGCGGTTCAAGTCTTCTTCGGCAAACGGCAGGTCGATGCTCAGATACTTCGAAAAAATATCCTTGGCCGCCACCGCATCGGGACGACCCACCTTGACCTTCACATCGAGCCGTCCGGCTCGGAGGACAGCCGGATCAATGAGATCCTGGCGATTACTGGCTCCGATTACGATCACATTGCGGAGTCGCTCCATGCCGTCGATTTCCGAGAGAAACTGCGGGACGATCGTCGATTCAATATCGGAGGAGATCCCGGTGCCTCGCGTTCTGAAGAGCGCATCCATTTCGTCGAAGAACACAATGACAGGATTACCGTCCGCCGCCCGCTCTTTCGCTTTCTTGAACACTTCGCGAACTTGGCGCTCCGACTCACCGACATACTTATTGAGCAATTCCGGGCCCTTCACATGCAAGAAGTAGCTCCGCACTTCTTTGCCGGTGAGATGCCCGAGCTTTTTCGCAATCGAATTCGCGACAGCCTTGGCGATTAGGGTTTTCCCACAGCCTGGCGGTCCATAGAGCAAGACCCCCTTGGGCGCGCTCAACTTGTACTCCGAAAACAGGGCCGGATGAAGAAACGGCAACTCCACCGCATCACGGACTTGTTCCAATTCGTGCTGCAACCCGCCGATATGCTCATAGTCAACATCGGGCACTTCTTCCAATACCAATTCTTCCGCCTCGGACCTCGGCAGCTTTTCGACGACATAGCCGGAACGAGGATCATAGAGCAGATGGTCGCCGACGCTCAATCGTTCGGCCAGCAGCGGGTCACCGAGCTCTGCAACCTTTTCTTCGTCGAAATGCAGCGTCACCAGGGCACGATTCCCTTCCAGCACGTCTTTGAGCCGCACGACTTCGCCCTGGATATCGAAGCCCTTGACCTCAATGACGTTCAACGCTTCGTTCAGGACCACTTCCTGTCCCTTACGCATCGCCTTCCCATTGATCGATGGGTGGACACTGACTTTCATCTTCCGTCCGGACACATAGACATTTCCGGTTCCATCATCATTGAGGCTGGAAAAGATGGCGTAGGCCGAGGGAGGCGCGGTCAGTTTCTCAACTTCGGCACGCAGCGCTTCGATCTGCACCTTTGCTTCCTGGAGAGTGCTGACGAGCTTCTCGTTCTGTTTGGTGGCTTGGTCGAGCTGATAGCGGGATTGGTACAGCCGACGGATTTCGTCTTCCATCGACTGGATCTGCACACGAAGCTTTTCAACCTCGCGAACATGTTCGTCGTTGCGTTGTGCCACGTCCGTTTCTCCTTCAGTCAACCGCTTCGTGATGTGCGTGACGGAATCTCGGAGAGACCGGAATCGACTCGGACTTTCTTTCTTGCCATCCATGGCGCCACTCGAAGAAAGCAAAACCCCTTGCTGAACCGAGAAGTCCTTGTCTGCGCGGATTCTATCACCCGTTCCTGGGGTGGTCAACCGGACGACGGCATCCTGCAGGGTGATGGCCGTGCGTGACGTACATCACGGGTAGAGCGCCACGGCCTCGAGTAACTCGCGCGTCGCCGACTCCACATCGTCCGCGCCAAGAATCGCCGTAATCACCGCCACACCGAATGCCCCGGCACACCGCATCTCACGCGCGCGCACCGCCGTCACTCCGCCGATCCCGACAATTGGGATGCGGACCAGTCGACAAGCCTTCTCAAGGGTGTGAATACCGAGTGGCGGACCGAACATCTGTTTGGATGGCGTCTCGTAGATCGGACCCAGGACGATGTAGTCTACGCCCTGCGACTCCCCCAGCACCGCCTCCTCTACCGCATGCACAGATATACCCAGAAGACGCTGTGCCCCCAGCAACTGCCGTGCGACTGAAACAGGCAAACTATTGCTGCGCAAATGGACGCCGACTCCTTCCAGCGCCATCGCGACATCGATCCGATCATTGATGAGGAGTTGGGACCTGCGCGAGGCCGGCACGGCCTGCACCTCCCGCGCAAGCGTCACGAGTTCTCTGGCTGAGAGATCGCGTTCACGAAGTTGGATCGCAGGTGCCCCGGCTGTGAAAACCCGCTGCAGAAGGGGAACCAACGGACGCCCGTTGGTCTGGTGGCGATCCGTGACGACAAGAAGACGGCTGGAGAGTTTCGGCATCAGCGAAGCACTGAATCAGAAGTGCAGAGCAGGATACTCAAAACGGTCGTCCAGCAAGGCCGCAGCTAGCGAAGAGGCGAGGAGGTACGTACCGCACTTCGTGTGTGCCGTTCGCCCTTGCAATGGATCTTGGCGAACGGAAAATCCCCTCCAGTGCTTCCGACCTCCGAGAATCTCAACCCGTACGTTGAGCCTCTGAGCGATGCGAGAACGAAGCTGGCGGACGTTTTCAGCATCCTGCTAGAGCATACCCTCGATGGGACTACTCGCTGTGGCATACAGTTTTCGCGGGATTCGCCCGGCTTTGTACGCCAGCCGACCGGCATATACCGCATATTTCATCGCCTCGGCCATGGCAATGGGATTTTGAGCCCCGGCAATGGCCGTGTTCATGAGTACCGCGTCTGCTCCTAATTCCATCGCGAGGGCGGCATCGGACGCAGTCCCCACGCCGGCATCAACAATGATCGGCACCTTGACCATTTCCATGAGAATCTTCAAATTGTACGGATTGCGGATACCGAGTCCCGACCCGATCGGCGCCGCCAACGGCATGACAGCGGGGCACCCGATGTCGACGAGCCTCTGAGCCACAATGGGATCGTCATTCGTATAGGGCAGCACGATAAAGCCTTCTTTGATCAAAATCTTCGCCGCCTCGATCAGTCCGGCCGTATCGGGGAACAGGGTCCTCTCGTCACCGAGCACTTCCAGCTTGATCAAATCGGACACACCGGCAGCCCTGGCCAAGCGGGCATAGCGCACGGCATCTTCCACGTTGTAACAGCCGGCGGTGTTGGGAAGAATGGTGTACTTCTTCGGGTCGAGATAATCGAGAAGGTTCTCTTTGGAGCGATCGGTAATATTTACGCGCCGCACCGCCACCGTCACCACGTCGGCTCCCGACGCCTCAATGGCTTTCTTGGTTTCGGCAAAGTCCTTATACTTCCCGGTCCCTACCCAGAGGCGGGATTTGAATTCACGTCCCGCGATAATCAGTCGATCGTCCACCATGATGTCCTCTTAGAATTTATCCATCGATGCATTGACGAATAGTTCAATGCATGAGCCTAGCCCAATGAAACAATGAATCACTCGTCAATGACGTACTTCTTCCGCGCCTCCACCAATGAAGCTCAAGATCTCCACTCGATCCCCCTGTCTCAGACTTCGGTGATCGAAGTCCTTGCGCTCCATAATTTCTAAATTCACCTCCACCGCCACGCGCTCGGTCTTGATGGCGAGTTCACGCAGCAAATCCCCCACGGTGGCATCAGCCTGACAGCTCCGCTGTTCGCCGTTCACCTGAATCTGAATCGCCTCCGCCATCGTCACCTATCCTAGGGGACCAGAAATCTGGTTGTCAACAAACCCGGTCTGGCCTATCCCCTTGCCCCGCATCCCTGATCACGTCAGAATAGCGCCATCACGGCCATATGATATCGACCCCCCACCACAACCAGCAAGTCGCAGCCATCTTTCGATCGATTGCCGAACGATTAGCCGCCCAGCGGGCAAACCCCTATCGGGTCAGAGCCTATCGGAAGGCGGCGGACACCATCGAAGCCTTGGAGGAAAACATTGCGGACGTCGCCGCACGGCAGGCGCTTGAAGATATTGATGGAATCGGCCGGGACCTGGCGGACAAGATTGAAGAATTTCTCAGAACTGGAACGATCCAGGCCTATGACGCCTTGAGTACACCACTCCCGGAGGCGGTGAAGGCCTGGACACAGCTCCCGGGACTGTCCGAATCGCTCGTGGCCTACCTCTACACCCGCCTGTACATCACCACATTGACCGATCTGGAACAGCTGGTGCGATCGCACCTGCTACGCACGGTACCAGGGTTCTCAGGATCGGAAGAACGACTGCTGGAGGCGATCACCGCCTCACAACAGCAGCCCCCCAGTAACCCGCATGATTCATGAACTCATGAATCATGCGGGTTAGGACGCGCGAGGAAGCTCCTTAAAGATCTTCCAGGTCTTCAGCATCTCAACCGCCTTTTGAAGTTGAATATCCTGCTCAAGCGAGGGATCGCCCGAGACATCAACGGAAGGGAGCTGAGGCGTGGTGCCGTTCTTTGGAGTGCCCTCTTCCTGTCCTTTGCCATTCTGAGCCGGATGATCTTTCCCAGACCCGACCGCAGGCTTGGCCTGCTTCGGCTCCCCTTCCCTTTCACCAGGCTTCGTCTCGCCTGCCTTAGCGACAGTGGTCGCTGGTTGGGGTTTCACAACAATATCAGGCGTAATACCGGTTGATTGAATCGAGCGCCCTTTCGGCGTGTAGTACTTCGCCGTCGTGAGACGGAGCCCAGACCCATCCCCCAGCGGGAGAATCGTTTGCACCGATCCCTTGCCGAACGAGGTCGTGCCAACAATCACCGCCCGCCCGTAGTCTTGCAATGCACCGGCCACGATCTCAGACGCACTCGCCGATCCTTCATTGATTAGAATAATCATGGGCGAATCGTCCATCTGATCTTTCCCCTTGGCGATCCACTCGTCCTTCTTATTTTCACGTCCTTTTGTGTAGACCACGAGCTTGCCGCCGGGGAGAAACTGCTCGGAGACCTCAACGGACGCGGTCAACAGTCCGCCTGGATTGTTGCGGAGGTCCAGGATCGTGGATTGGAGCTTCTGCTCTTTGAACTGTTTGAGCACCTTGCTCAAATCCCGCCCCGTCGATTCTTGGAATTGCGTCAGCCGAACGTACCCGATGTTGTCCAACACTTTCGATTTCACGCTCTCAATCTTAATGGTATCGCGGACCAGCGTAAATTGGAGCGGATCGGGAGTCCCATCCCGCTGAATCGTCAAGTTGACCTTCGAGCCCTTGGGGCCACGCATCTTCTGAACCGCATCCATCAAGGTAAGGTCTTTGGTCGTCTCGTCGTTCACCTTGGTAATGAAATCACCTGACTTGATCCCGGCTCGGTAGGCAGGCGTACCCTCGATGGGCGCGATCACCGCCAAACGGTTCTCCTTCACCCCGATCTGGATACCCACGCCCCCGAACTCACCCTTCGTTTCAACCTGCATTTCCTTATACATGTCCGGCGTCATGTAGGCCGAATGCGGATCGAGAGTTGAGAGCATTCCACGAATGGCCCCCTGGACGAGGTCCTTTACCTTCGTTTCGTCGACGTAACTCTTCTGAACTTGGGTCAACACCTCGGAGAATGTTTTTAACTCTTCGTAGGATTCCGTGGCGTGCCCGGTCCGCTCCCACCCCTTGCCGAGCAGCACGCCCAAGACCAACGCCACCACCACCATCGGGCCTAACACCCAGAACCGTCGTCGGGGATCCTGTTCCATAATATAATGTCCCTTCCTCTTCCCGTTCCCTACCGCCTCGCCAACCATTGGAGAGGATCAAGCGGCTCCGCCCCCTGGCGTAACTCAAAGTATAGAGTATTTTCACCCGTCATGCCTGTGTCGCCTGTTTCGCCGATCGCTTGCCCGGCTCCCACCTGTGCTCCCACTATCGCCAATATCTTCGAGGCATGAGCATACAACGAAAAGAACCCATTCGCGTGATCAAGGATTATAACGAGTCCGTACCCTTTCAGCCAGTCTGCATAAACGACGGACCCTGGCATCACCGCGTGAATGGCGCTCCCCTCGACCGTCTTGATTTCAATGCCTCTGCGCTGCACATAGGTGTTGAAGGTCGGATGTTTCTGACGGCCGAAGAAGGAGATAATACTCCCATCAGCCGGCCAGGGCAGTGCGCCCTTTACCCCGCGAGGGGCGATTCCCCCGATCGGAGGTCGGACTGCGGCCGCGCGACGGCGCTGCTCCATTTCGCGCAACAGACTGTCGATGCGCGACGCGGACCGTTCTAATTCTTGGAGGGCATGCTCGTAGGAATCTTTTTCATGAGTGATCTTGGTGAGATAGACCTTCTTTTCTTTCTTGACCGATTTCATCTCAGCCAGATGCTTCTCGGTACTTTGCTTGTACGACAGCATCCCGACCCGCGCTTCTTCCCGCAGCCGCTCCGCTTGCTCCATGCGAGTCATATCGGCTCGGAACGTGCCCATGAGGGCATAATCCCGTTCCGATAC
>JAQBES010000077.1:0-3222 GCA_032123755.1 Nitrospirota bacterium | reverse complement strand
GCCCAGTACAGGGCCAGATAGAAATGGCTTCCGCGGTTATCGATCTCACCTACCTTGCGGGCTGGCGACTTATTGCTCTCCAGGAACTTCCCATTGGCCTGATCGAGAGCGTCGGCCAAATTTTTTGCTGCTTGATTATTCGCCACCTTGGCGAGATGTTCTAATGAGGCAGCTAACGCGAGGAATTCACCGAGCGAATCCCAGCGGAGATACCCTTCCTCCTGGAACTGCTGCACATGTTTGGGCGCCGAACCGCCGGCTCCGGTCTCGAACAGGCCGCCGCCGTTCAGCAGCGGAACGATCGAGAGCATTTTGGCGCTGGTCCCGATTTCGAGAATAGGGAACAGATCGGTGAGATAGTCGCGCAATACGTTCCCCGTCACAGAGATCGTGTCCTTCCCTTCTATGATCCGCTCCAAAGAGAGGCGCGTCGCATCGGCCGGCGTCATGATCCGGATGTCGAGGCCTTGCGTATCGTGGTCTTTCAAGTAACGTTCGACCTTTGTGATCAGTTGCGCATCGTGCGCTCGGGCCTTGTTCAACCAGAAAATCGCCGGGACTCCAGTGGCCTTCGCACGATTCACCGCTAACTTGACCCAGTCCCGAATCGGCGCATCCTTCACCTGACACATGCGCCAGATGTCGCCTTCTTCCACCTTATGCTCCAGCAACGTCATTCCCGAGGCATCCACGACACGCATCGCGCCATTACCAGGCGCCTTGAAAGTCTTGTCATGCGAGCCGTACTCCTCCGCAGCCTGCGCCATGAGACCCACATTGGGCACGCTGCCCATCGTTTTCGGATCGAAGGCGCCATGCTTTTTGCAGAACTCAACGACCTCATGATAGACCGGCGCGTAACTGCCGTCGGGAATGACCACTTTCGTATCTTGCAGTTTGCCTTCCGGATTCCACATTTTCCCCGAGTCGCGAATGACCGGTGGTATGGAAGCATCGATGATGGTGTCGCTCGGCACATGCAGGTTGGTGATCCCCTTGTCGGAATTCACCATCGCCATCGGAGGCCGCTTCTTGTAGACCTCTTGAATATCGGCTTCGATCGCCCTGCGCTGATCGTCCGGCAAGGCTTTGATCTTCGAGTAGAGGTCGCCGATGCCGTTGTCCGGATCCACGCCCAGCTTTTTGAGCGTCTCGCCGTGTTTCTCAAACACATCCTTGTAATACACCGTCACGGCATGACCAAAGATCTTGGGATCCGAGATCTTCATCATGGTGGCCTTCATGTGAATCGAGAACAGCACGCCCTGTTTCTTGGCGTCTTCGATCTGCTCTTCCAGGAATTGGCGCAGGGCCCGCTTGCTCATGAACGTGGCATCAATGATTTCCCCGGCCTGCAAGGCCACTTTGGGCTTGAGCACCGTGGTCTTGCCATCCTGGCCGACGAACTCGATCCGCGCGTCGGTCGCTACAGTCATCGTCATCGAATTTTCGTTAGAGAAGAAATCTCCGCCCTTCATATGGCTGACGTGCGTCTTGGAGTCCGCACTCCAGGCACCCATCTTATGCGGATGCTTCCTCGTATGGGCCTTCACGGAGAGCGGTGCGCGGCGATCGGAGTTACCTTCGCGCAGTACCGGATTTACGGCGCTCCCTTTAACTCTGTCGTAGCGGGCCTTGATGTCTTTCTCCTTGTCGTCTTTCGGATTTTCCGGGTATTCGGGAAGCTTGTAGCCCTGGCTCTGCAACTCTTTGATGGCCCCTTGTATCTGGGGAAGCGAGGCACTGATGTTCGGAAGCTTGATGATATTCGCCTCCGGTGTCTTGGCCAGCTCGCCCAATTCAGACAGAGCGTCCGCCTGCTTCTGCTGCGGTGTCAGATAGTCGGGGAAAACGGCGAGAATGCGCCCGGCTAGCGAAATATCACGCAATTCAACGACTACGCCGGCCGCCTTACTGAAGGCATTGATGATCGGCAGAAACGAATAGGTCGCCAGCATGGGGGCTTCATCGGTTTTGGTGTAAATGATCTTGTCTGCTTTGGTCGTCATGGCTATTCCTCTTTTAGCTCGTTGTTAGTTCAACGCATTCAGCGCCGAACCAGCCTTGAACCATGCAATCTGTTGCTCAGTGATGCTGTGGTTCGCCTGGATGGTGAGCGATGTGCCATCCGTCTTGTGTATCGTCACCTGCACCGGTTTACCGGGAGCCAGACTACTGAGCCCCGTCACGCTGATGCGGTCCTGTTGCTCAATCTTCTCGTAATCCTTCGGGTCAGCGAAGGTCAACGCCAAGATCCCCCTGCTTCTTTAAATTGGTCTCATGAATGCGGGCAAAGCTCTTCGTAATGACGACGCGGACGTTGAGGAACCGTGGCGACATGGCCGCATGCTCGCGGCTGCTGCCTTCCCCGTAATTCTCATCGCCAACCACGATCGAGCCAATGCCCTTCGCCTTATACCGGCGGGCGATCTGCGCAATGGTTAGCCCTGATTCGCCCGTCAACACATCCGTTCCCTTGCCCGGCTCTGAGGAAAAAGTATTGTTCGCCCCCAGGAACATGTTGTCGCTGATCTTGTCCAGATGGCCGCGGAACTTGAGCCAGGGACCGGCTGGAGAAATGTGATCGGTCGTCGTCTTGCCTTTGGTCTTGATTAACAGCGGGAGTTTCTCGAAGTCCTTGCCGTCCCAACGGGGGAAGGGCTGCAACAGTTGCAACCGTTCGCTCGTCGACGGAATGTCGACGGTAATGGCATCACCATTCTCAGCCGGAGCGACGAAACCTTCTTCGCCCTTCGCAAAGCCCTTGGCCGGTAGTTCTTCACCCTGCGGCGGCTCCAGTTTGAACTCCTTGCCGTCTGCTCCCCTGAGCGTGCCATTGACAGGATCGAATCCCAAGTCTCCGGACAGTGCATAGGCGGTCACCACTTCCGGGCTGGCTAGAAACGACAATGTCTCATTAATGCCGTCGTTACGACCTGGGAAGTTGCGATTGAATGAACTGACGATTGAGTCGGCCTTGCCCTTCACCCCGTCGGCCCTCTTCCACTGTCCGATACAGGGGCCACAGGAATTGGACAGGACCGTGCCGCCCATCTTCTCGAAGGTCTCGATGAACCCATCGCGCTTCATGGTGTGATAGATACGCTCGGAACCTGGCGACACGAGGAAGGGGGTCTTCGCCTTTAATCCCGCCTTCATGCCCTGTTTGGCAATGTGGGCTGACCGGCTGATGTCTTCATAGGATGAATTGGTGCAGCTCCC
>JAQBES010000076.1:0-4985 GCA_032123755.1 Nitrospirota bacterium | reverse complement strand
CAAGGCCTTGAGCGGAGCGCCATGAACCGATTTCATGTCGGGTTGTGAGTTTCGGGTGGAGGCGTCCGCGTAGGGCTCCTCGCAATGCCGCGGCTGACTTCCTCGCTCTCAGCGAATGAAAGCCGCTGGTATTGTGGTTTGCATATTGGTACATAGTACTCATATCCGTTGCGTTAGATGTCTTACTCCAAGCTGGAAAACGGTGGTAGGTCATCACGAGAGTAAGCTGACGTCTTCTGCGGTCGCTTGCGAAAGGAGTGGACCTATCAAGTGGTCGAGATATTCCGAGGAGTAGATCGTGTAGACCCTTCGTCAAGCCGAAGCCAGCATCCCAGCAGTGACCTCTGCCGACAACTTGAGGTGAGTGACGCTACGTTCTATGCCTGGAGGAAAAAGTATGTCCATCTTGGGTGGGGGTGGGCGATCCTGGTCGTGTTCCGGCTACCAGGATCGAGCTTGCAGCAACTCCTCAGCAGATTCGAGGCAACTGTTCGCCCGACAAGAGATCGAGGATACGGTGTGTTCCCAGCACCGTGCGCAATATAACGATCGGAGGACTGTCCCCCGTGACCGTGCCGATCTGGACCGCATCTTGGGCAACCCTGTGACGGCGCATGGCGGCCAACGCCGCCTCCACATGCGCTTCCGGCACAAAGGCGACGAACCGCCCTTCGTTCGCAACATACAGAGGATCGAGGCCCAACAGCTCACAGGCGCCGCGCACGGACGCTCGCACGGGAATGAGTGGTTCTTCTATGGTCATGCCCACGTTCGCCCCGGCTGCGAGTTCATTGAGCGCGCTACCCAGTCCGCCGCGCGTCAGATCGCGCAGGCAATGGACAGGCACTCCGCTTTCCAGCAGGTCACGCACGACCCGATGCAACGGTGCCGAGTCGCTTTCGATATCGCTGGTGAAGCGCAACCCTTCACGCACACTCATCACGGCCAATCCGTGCGAGCCAAGATCGCCGCTCAATAGAATTCGATCCCCGACTTTCACCTCTTGTGGGCCGATGCGGGCACCAGGCGGTACGACTCCGATCCCGGCAGTGTTGATAAAAATCCCGTCGCCTTTGCCACGATCCACCACCTTCGTATCTCCAGTGACGACCTGTACCCCCGCCCCTTCCGCCGTCTTGGCCATCGACTCTACCACTTTCCTGAGTGTCTCCAGGGCGAGCCCCTCTTCTAGAATGAACCCCGCGCTGAGGTAGAGGGGCGTGGCTCCGCACATGGCGAGGTCATTGACTGTGCCGTGCACCGCCAGGCTGCCGATGTCTCCGCCTGGGAAAAACAATGGAGACACGACGTAGGAATCTGTGGTGAAGGCGAGGGTGCCCTTGTCGACCGGGAACGTCGTGCCGTCGTGGAGCTGGCGGAGCAACGTGTTGTCGAACGAACGGAGGAATACCTCTCGAATCAACTCCTGCATGAGCCGTCCGCCGCCACCGTGCGCCAGGAGGATGGTCTTCTTCTCGAATGTAGGCAGCGGACACTCTGGTTCAAAAGAATTGTTGTCACCCATGGATCTGGCCTCGTATCTCGCGAAGCGTATCGCGCACACGTTCGGTCAAAAGACGTAACACCCGATATACCGGATGAACGACGAGATACGCTTCACGTTTCACGTTTCACATGACTTCGATACCGATAATAGGCCGCGCAGGCTCCTTCGCTCGATACCATCGGCGCGCCGAGAGGGTTTTCCGGCGTGCAGCGCGTGGCAAAGGCCGGGCAGTCCGGCGGTTTGAGTAAGCCTTGCAAGACCAGACCGCTCCGACAGTCTGGATCTTCTCCCCCTACCGGACGGAAGTGAGAGAGCGCGTCGCGAAATCGCACCGCCGCATCGAAGTCGGCATAGGCAGCGGTGAGTTTCAGGCCGCTGTGAGGGATGTCGCCGATGCCGCGCCAGGCGCGTAGCGTTGGTTCGAAGACTTCTCGCACGGCCGCTTGTGCCGCCACGTTGCCTTCCCGACGCACCGATCTGGTGTATTGGTTCTCGACGACTGCCCGTCCTTCTTCCAATTGGCGGGCCAACATCGCAATCCCTTCCAGGATGTCGATCGGCTCGAACCCCGTGACCACGATGGGTACGCGATAGCGTGTAGCCAAATCTTCGTACTCCTCATAGCCCATGACGGTACAGACATGACCGGCCGCCAGAAAGCCCTGCACGAGACAGCCAGGAGCGGACAGGATGGCTTCCATGGCTGGCGGCACGAGCACTTGGGCTGCCAGCAGACTGAAGTTGGTGAGACCCAGGCGCCGCGCCTGGATCGTCGCCATCGCAAAAGCCGGCGCGGTCGTCTCAAACCCCACTGCAAAACACACGACCTCGCGGTCAGGGTTCGCGCGGGCCAACTCCAGCGCGTCCAGCGGAGAATATATGATGCGTACATCACCCCCGGCAGCCTTGACTTCGAACAGGTTTCCCTGCGAGCCAGGTACGCGTAGCATGTCCCCGAACGAACAGAAAATCACTCGTGGCAACGACGCGAGCTGGAGTGCCTGATCGATTAAGCCGATCGGCGTGACACAGATGGGACAGCCTGGCCCATGCACCAGGGTGAGGTTCGACGGCAACAGAGCATCGAGGCCGAACCGCACAATCGAATGGGTTTGCCCGCCGCAGATTTCCATCACCGTCCACGGACGGCGAACCGTCTGCTTGATCGATTCGGCCAATGCCGCAGCGGTCGCACTCTCTCGGTATTCATCGACGTATTTCATCAGTAGCCCTCAGGTGAGCGTGTGATTGTCAGTCCCGCTATCTGCCTCCTTATTGGCAAGAGCAGCGAAGATCTCAAGTGACCTTCTTGCCGCGTCCTCATCCAGTTTGCTGATGGCAAATCCCACATGCACGATCACATAGTCCCCGATGTCAGCTTCTGGCACGAGCGCAAGCGAGACCTCTTTCATGGTGCCGCCAAAAGATATCGTCGCGGTACGGAGTTGGTCATTCGTGATACTGAGAACTTGCCCAGGAACCGCTAAGCACATAGCTATGACCTTCTGTTTGAAATGTGAGCCGCCGCCACGACCGCCTGTCCCAGAGAGAGTCCCCCGTCGTTGGGAGGCACTTGGCGATGGCTGTAGACGGTAAACCCCGCTCGCGTCAACCGGCGACGCGCGAGCCGGAGCAGCAGGACATTCTGAAAGCATCCGCCGGTCAACACCACCCGCGGCAACCCGGCTCGTTCTGCAATTTGACCGATTAGGTCCGCCAGCGCAAGATGGAACCGATACGCGATCCGGCCCCGATTCGTCCCTTCACGCATATCCTTGGTAAGAGACTCGATCAGCGGTCGCCAGTCAGCTACCCACACAGCCGGGTTGTCCTCACATTGTGCGACAGAGAACAGGTAGCCCGTCTCATCACCGGGAGCAGTCTTTTCATAGCGTTCTGCCGCAAACTCAAGGGCCATGGCCGCCTGCCCTTCAAAACTGGCTTCATCACGGAAGTCAGCAAGCGAAGATACTGCGTCGAACAGTCGTCCCATGCTGGTGGTCTCGGGAGAAGCAATGTTTTTTGCCAAGAGGACCGCGAGAGCGTCGCGTTCCCCTCTTTCACCTTGTCGGACAGCAAGATCTTCAACGACCAAGCTTTCACCATAGGTCTCCCACAGGACCGAGAAGGCGCAGCGCCAGGGTTTACGCATGGCCATCTCTCCGCCCGGCAGGCGGAAGGGCCGAAGATGGGCAAGACGCCTGAGACCTGGATATCCCGCTACAAGAAACTCTCCTCCCCACAGCCGGCCATCAAGTCCGTACCCGGACCCGTCCCAAGCCACGCCCAGCACCTCGCCATCCAATCCATGCTCCGCCATACAGGCGGCGACATGAGCATGATGATGTTGTACTCGAACGAGCGGGACCGCGTGGCGCTCGGCGAATTCCTGCGCGAAAATTGTTGACCGATAGTCGGGGTGGAGATCGCAGGCTACGAGTTGGGGCTGGACGTCAAGTAGCCGTTGCAGATCATCAACGGCGTGACGAAACGCCTCAAAGGTCTCCAGGGTAGACAGATCGCCCAGGTGCTGGCTGAGCAGGACCTGATCTCCGGACGTCAGTGCAATCGTGTTCTTGAGGTGGCCCCCGACTGCCAGGATCGGGACCATCGCGCTTCCGTTCGTAAGGGGCGCCTGTATCATGATTGACCGAGGCACGTACCCCCTCGCTCGTCGGAGGATCAACAGCTCACCCTCGACCACACGCAGGACTGAATCATCGACCGGCCGTGCGATCGCTCGATCGTGAACGAGGAACGCATCCGCGATCCCGGCAAGTCGAACCAGCGCCTCTTGTTCGTCGATCACGATCGGTTCGTCGGAGCGATTGCCGCTGGTGGCCACCGCCGGACCTTGCAACTCGGTCATCAGCAGATCGTGGAGCGGGCTGCAGGGCACCATGGCGCCGACGTAGGGGTTGTCGCGTGACACAGAGGGGGCCAGCCTGGACGGTTCGCGCTGTCGCAGTAGCACGATCGGTGCTTCGGGAGAAAGCAGCAAGAGTTCTTCTTCTTTTGTGAGCAAGCACGATCCTCGTACAGCTGAAATAGATGGGAACAAGACCGCAAAGGGTTTATCCGGTCTCATCTTGCGCAGGCGTAGCCGTTGCACCGCTGATTCCGAGCAGGCATCCACCCAAAGCTGAAATCCGCCGACTCCCTTGACCGCGAGGATTCCGCCTCTCCGGATGATCTCGCAGGCCTGCTGCAAGGCTTCCTGCTCACGAGCCACCACTTGTCCCTGAACATCCCACAACGCTAATCGAGGTCCACAATCCGGACAGGCGATCGGTTCGGCATGGAAGCGACGATCCCGGTGATCCTCATACTCCGTCCGGCAATCCCGGCACAGTTGGAACCGGCTCATCGTGGTGTTGGCGCGATCATAGGGAATGTCCGTGATGAGGCTGAAGCGTGGGCCACATTGGGTGCAGGTCAGAAAGGGGTAGCGGAAGCGCCGATCCGTCGGATCGTTCAG
>JAQBES010000075.1:0-36730 GCA_032123755.1 Nitrospirota bacterium | reverse complement strand
TGGCTCAATCGAAAGTATGCGGCTGAAGTGCTGGGTGAACTTAAAGAAATTCGAGCGGTGCGGCCGTTAGTCGATGCGTTGGCAGATGAGGTCGGCGATGTCCGGCAGCGCGCCTATGATTCCTTGATCAAGATCGGCGGGCCGGCGGTGTCGTCGCTCGTGCCCTTGCTGGTTTCGGAGGAAGATGAGCTCAGGCAATCTGTGACAGAAATCATCCGTAAAATCGGAAAGCCAGCCGTCGAGCCGTTGGCCACGGCGCTCGTCGAGGCCGACGACCGTCTGAAGACGCGGGTGATGAAGGTGTTGGACCGGATGGGCTACAAGCCAAAAGTTAAAGATGAAGTTAAGGCGGTCGAAGCGCCGCGACTCACGTAACGCCGCTGTTACTTGGTCGGGGAGGGAGCTGTACTGGGCCTCCCGACCGAGATGTAACGGAAGCCAAAGGCTGCAACCAGGTCGGGCTCATAGACATTGCGCAAGTCGAAGAAGATGGGCTGGCCTAAGAGGGTTTTCAGTCTGTCGAAATCGAGAGTTCGGAACTCGTTCCATTCGGTCATGAGGATTAACGCGTCCGCCCCCTGTGCTGTCTCGTAGGCATCCTTACAGGGGACGAGGCCAGAGATAATCTGACAGGCTTCCTCAAGCGCAGCGGGATCGTAAGCGCGAACCGTGGCGCCCTGTTTGATAAGCTCCTGCGCAATCGCCAGTGCCGGCGCATCCCGTAGGTCGTTGGTGTTGGGCTTGAAGGACAGGCCCAACATCGCGAACGTCTTGCCCTTGAGTCCCCCAACCGCATTCGTGATCTTTTCAACCATCCGGCCCCGTTGCTGCTCGTTGACGAGTGCGGCGGCGCTTGCGATCTGCATCGGGTAACCGACTCGCTCCCCTGTCTGTACGAGAGCGGCCAGATCTTTCGGGAAGCAGGATCCACCGAACCCCGGTCCTGCGTGAAGAAACTTCGATCCAATCCGGTTATCGAGCCCCATCCCTTTCGCCACCATTTGCACGTCGGCGCCGACCCGTTCACAGACTGTCGAGATTTCGTTGATGAACGAAATTTTGGTGGCGAGGAAGGCGTTGGAGGCATACTTGATCATTTCAGCAGTCGAGATGTCGGTCACGACGAACGGAGTTTCGATGAGATAGAGCGGACGATAGAGATCTTTCATGATCGCAATCGCTTGCTCGCTGTCTGCGCCGATGACGACCCGGTTCGGTCGCATGAAATCCTCGATGGCGGACCCTTCGCGAAGAAACTCCGGGTTGGAGACGATGTCGAATCGGAACTTGCCCGATTGATGGGCGTTGATCACTTCACGCAGCTTCTCCCCGGTTCCCACCGGGACGGTCGACTTGGTGACGATAACTTTGTACCCGGTCATGGTTCTGGCGATGCCTCGGCCGACTTCTTCTACGTACGAGAGATCGGCTGATCCGTCCGGTCGCGGTGGGGTTCCAACCGCAATGAAGATGACGAGGGCCTTGTCGACGGCTTTGGCGACGTCGGTGGTAAAGCTGATCCGGTTCGCCCGAATTCCTTTGGCGACGAGCTCCGTGATCCCTGGCTCATAGAAGGGGATATCGCCTTTCTCAAGCCTGGTAATCCGTTTGGCGTCGGTATCCATGCAGGTTACGTTAACGCCGAACTCCGAAAAGCAGGCACCTGTTACCAACCCGACATAGCCGGTTCCAATCACACTGATATGCATGGGTTTCTGTCCTCTCCTATAATCAAGAACGATCTGGCCGAGTATAGCAACGGTACCGGGGGCGAGCAACGATGTTATAGAAAGTCATTTTCATCGGGAGGAACCACTCGTTGACAGGTGCACGAGGGCTGGGTACTATTTGCTCCCTGCATCGAACGGATCCTATTGTCGTATGGCGATTCAGAGCGGACCTCTACAGCGACCTCTCGCCGTGATGATGTGCCGGACCTTGCACACGATCAGTCCGGACGCGACCCTGTTGGAAGCGGCCCGGCTGATGTGTGATGCGAAGGTCGGCGCATTGCTGGTGCACGAGGGTGGTCACTACAGTGGTCTAGTTAGCGAGTCGGACTTGGTTCGCAAGGGGATGGCCGAATCGCGTCCGACACAAGAGACGTCGGTCCGTGCCGTCATGAGCAGCCCACTGCTGTCGATCGATAGTGCGAGCTCGGCCCACGAGGCGAGTGAGAAAATGGCAGAACATGGAATTCGACACCTGGCGGTCTCCGACGAGGGGCAGATCGTCGGGATCATCTCCGTCCGCGATCTGTTACGCTACTTCAAAAACTGGGGCGGTCTGTGATCCTGTGGGCTCGTGAGGCAGGGCCGGATCGTTTTTTTGCCCCGTGTGTGATGATTTCCGCATGAGTGGTGGGAACCGGTCGACTCGTACCCCTCGATGGTTTCTTCTGATAATGGCGCTGGCGACCGGTCTGGGAGGTAGGCGTCGTGTTAACTGACGACGATGCTCCATATCATCTCTTGATCAGGTCCATGGTTGAAGAGGTGCAGCCTGATGCGGGGAGTGCGCACTAAGTTATCGAAGTGATTCCGATTAGCTTGTTGACGCGAGTGTCTGCGTTGAAAATGGGCTCCAGAAATAAATTGGATTAACGTTCTTGCTTCCGTTTTCGTCAAGGTGCTATCTATTAGGCTGCCTTTCAAAGAGCAGACGAGCTGTTATGACATGATGGGCGGTCTCAGGGAAGCAGGGTTAGCAAGTTTACGGCTCAGTGGGCTTGGCAGTAATTATTCGCTAACCAGATTACATCTCTTCTTCTTTCTCAAGGAGGTAGGTCATGGGCAAGACGATGTTGGGGGTCTTCTTCGGCCTCCTGATGGTCGTGGCTGGGGCATCTGCAGCGTTTGCACTTCAGGCAGGCGGAGTCGAAGTCGGGGATTTAGAGACCGGCTCCGTGGTAGGTCAGGCGTTCAAGGAGCTGGATGTCGATGCCCAGCTGTTCGCGATTGAGATTGGAAATTTGAAGACGTGGTATCCACCCGTCACGATCATTGACTTTAAAGTTCGGCCCGGTCGTCCAGTCCTGCTCAAGGTGACGAACAATTCCACTGCTGATCATGGATTTCAGATGACCGATGCTGCGAACGCTGGTTCTCCGTGGGTGATGAAAGCCGAAGTGGTGCTGAAGCCAGGCGAAACGAAGTACATCGGTGTTCCGACCAGCGACATGTTCTATGCCACGCAAGGGAATACGCTGACCTATCGTTGTCACCTGCACCCGGCGCATGTTGGCGGCAAGATTTTGATGATCAAGTAAAAGTTTCTGATCGGTGTGAGTGACCACCGCCCTCTCTGCGACCGCGCAGAGGGGGCGGTGGTTTTTTTCAGGATGCTAAGATGCTAGATAGAGGCACGAAGGCCCTGCTTCTCCCAAGAGAAGCAGGGCCTTCCTAATTGAACCACGAGCGATGATTAGTTCCGCACGCCGCTCCAGACTTTCGCCGGATCGATCGCCTTATCCGGATTGAGCGTCTTCGCCCGTTCGAACAGAACTTCCGTCGTTTCCGGATAAAGCGGGTCAGCAATGCAACAATTATCGACCGGGCAGACGGCGGCGCATTGCGGCTCGTCGAAGTGCCCGACGCACTCGGTGCAGCGGTCGTGCGTAATCACATAAATACTATCGCCGACTCCCTGGCCATCGCCCACATGATTGCCCTTCGTTTCCGCGTCGCTGCGAGTCTCAAAAATCGCCTCGTTCGGACATTCGGGCAGGCAGGCTCCACAGGAGATACATTCATCGGTAATCAGCAACGCCATGACCCTCGCCTCCTTCTCACTAGAGAGACACACGGTTGACAATTTCACCCCGTCACGACCATTATGCGTGCCGCAACGTGAGCGCCATTCTAGTCTGCCGCTCTTTTCCAAGTCAACAGAACGGCACTTGCTCAGAAGGCCTAGATTCCCTGTATTAATGGGCCTTTGGGCCCAGGGAATCGTGACGAGTCGTGACAGGGAATGTCTTATGGCCACTCTACCGGTGAGCGATCGTGGGCAGAAAAAGAAGCGCATCATCACGCTCGTTCTCATGGCGATTTTCCTGATGAGCGCTTCGTTCTTTCTCATCGATCGAAAAGACGAGGCTATGATTATCGTCTCTTTTCCAAATGGCCGTGAGCTCGAGACGGAAGTGGCGGATACACCGGAAAAACTCCTCGTCGGTCTTGCCTTTCGAGAGACGTTGCCAGCGAATAGCGGATTGCTTTATATCTTCGAGTCGACCGGCCAGAACCACGTCTGGACGAAGGAGTATCGGTTTCCGGTGGACATGATGTGGATTGATGAAAGCCATCATATAGTGGGGCTCAAGGAAAATATCGCTCCCTGTCGGGAAGATGACTGCCCCAAATATAGTTCCTCTCCTGAAGCGGTCCGCTACGCGATTCAAACAGGAGCGGGTTTTATCAAGCAGGAAGGGGTCACCATAGGGCTGGAGTTGAAATACACGCTTCGGATGTAATGCGCGCGGGAGAGGTGGTGGAACGCATGAGGAGAGGAGTCGGGACAGCATGCTAGAGGGGTTTCAATCCGTCGCCCTGGTTGATGAGTTGCCGCCCGGGCAATCAAAAGTCGTCATGGTGAACGATCGGGAGATAGCGCTCTTCAACATCGAGGGGACGTATTTTGCGATTCATAATCTTTGCCCCCATGAAGGCGGGCCTTTGGGTGAAGGGCGTGTGAAGGGCTTTGTCGTGGCCTGTCCGTGGCACGATTTGGCATTCGACGTTCGAAACGGGCAAGGGACGGACGGCGGTGGATATTGTGTGGGGAGTTACGATGTACGGGTGGAAGGGGCGGAGATTTTTGTCGGGCCTCGGAGAAAACCATAGCATGATCAAGCAAAGAATAAGGAGCGGGTTGTCGCATCACTGACGATGAGCACGATATCTAGTCACGACCATGATGGTGCCACAGGCTCGGATGGTGCCAAGGTCATTGAGACGACTCTTGAGCATCCCATTCAGATTCATCTCTGGGAAGACAGGACGCGAGGAGAGCTCTGGGTTCCGACCTACGATCCTACGGGGCTCGCGTTGCTGGCCGACGACTATCTTCGCATTGCCGGGAATAATGCGGTCGACAATGGGCAGCGGACGTTTGAGTTTAAAGCGGTCAAGCCGGGAACCCATCGGGTGCTGTTTGAAAAGCGCATGGGGTGGAAATTCACCGCCGAAGATCGGCGCGTCTTTGACGTGACGGCCTCTGATCCCTCGTCACGGAGGAGTGCGTAATCGTGCCGAATGTGGCCTTCATCAATGGAGCGTTCATGCCGCTGGCCGAGGCGAAAGTCTCGATCGAAGATCGAGGCTTTCAGTTTGGTGACGGCATCTACGAAGTGATCCGCACATACAGGGGGCGTCCGTTCGAAATTGAGGCCCATTTGGCTCGACTGGATCGTAGCGCTTTGGCGCTGTCCCTGACGCAGCCCTATTCCCGTGCCGAGTGGGCCGACCATGTCATGGATGGGATTAGACGGGCCGCCTATCCTGAAGCCAAAGTCTACATTCAGATTACCAGGGGTGTCGCTCCCCGTGATCACGCCTACTCAGATGAAGTGACGCCCACGGTCGTCATGACGGTTCGTGAGTTTCACCCGCTCGACAGGTCAGTACAAGCGGCCGGTGTGGAAGCAATGACGATCGAAGATATCCGATGGGGGCGCTGTGACATCAAGAGCGTGAATCTGTTGGCCAATGTGCTTGCGCGACAACAAGTGAAGCAGGCCCAGGTATTCGAGGCCATTTTAGTCAACGCGGGATTGGTCACCGAAGGGGCGATCAGCAATGTGATGGTGGTCCAGGGGGGAACGGTGGTGACGGCTCCCGAAGGGCCGCGCATTCTGTCCGGGGTCACGAGGGCCGTCGTGTTGGATCTGGCTCTGAGCGAGGGCCTGCCCATTCAGGAACGCTTTGTCTCTCAGGCGGACCTCTATGAGGCTGACGAAGTTTTTCTCACAGGGACCACGGTCGAGGTCTTGGCCGTCGTTCGTGTAGATGGGAAAGTCATTGGAGATGGACGGCCTGGTCCGATCACCCAACGACTCGCCGCGGGTTTCACGAGTCGAGTCGGCTAGCCCTCTTGCTTTGGCATAGGTGGCGTGCTATGGTCCCCGCGATGGAAGTGGGCTCAGGCCCACTTTTTTGTTTGATCTCTTGAATGAGCCATCCTAAGGATACGGGGCTAGGGGTGTCGGTGAAGGAGTCCCGACCGGTCGTTGATCGCATCAGCGAGGTGGTATCGCCCATCCTCTGGGCATTGGGCTTAGAATTGGTCGACGTCGTGTGTGTGGGGCAAGGTGCGCGGTCAGTCGTTCGTGTGTATATCGATAAGCCGGGCGGCGTCACGGTAGATGATTGCGGGCATGCGCACCTCGCGATCGGTCCAGCCCTGGATGTGGCTGATCCGTTCTCCCATGCCTACACGCTGGAAGTCTCCTCGCCAGGTCTGGATCGGGCCTTCAAACGTATTCAGGATTATCGTCAGGCATTGGGGAAGCAAGTGAGCGTGAAGCTCAGGCAGCCGATCGACGGACAGTGGCGTGTGGTCGGGCGGTTGACGGAAGTGAATGAACCGGGAGTCACGGTTGTGGTGAACGATCCGCGTTCTGAGCGGACGGTCGTCCTTGAGTTCGACTCGATTGCTGAGGCGCGGCGCGTCGTCACGTTTTAGGCCGTACCGGAGTCGATCGCCGCGGTATGAGCATACCGCCGCATTGAAGTGTGGCTGCAGGGGCAGCCGCCGGAGAGAGAGCTATGAATCGAGAATTGATTTCAGTCATCGATGAACTTGGTCGGCAAAAGGGCATCGAGAAGAGCCGAGTGATCGGGGCGATCGAAGCAGCCCTGCAGATGGCTGCTAAGAAACGTTTCGGGCAGGCCGAGAATATTCAAGTCGAGATCGACTCCAAGACCGGTGAGATCTCCGTCGTGTCGAAGAAGACTATCGTCGATGCGGTCACCAATCCAAAAACCGAAGTCTCTCTTCAGGAAGCTCGCCAGTTCGACAGCGAGGCGGAGGTTGGCGACGAGATCGGGTCGGTCATCGAGATGAGCGATTTGGGGCGGATCGCCGCGCAAACTGCCAAGCAAGTGATCTTCCAGAAGGTCCGTGAAGCCGAATGGGAGGCGGTTCAAAAAGAATACTCCACGCGGCAAGGAGATCTGGTCAACGGGATCATTCTCGGGATGGAGCGCCGGAACTACCTGGTGGATCTGGGCAAGACCGAGGCGGTGTTGCCGATTCAGGAGCAGATTCCGCGGGAAACCTATCGTTGCGGTGATCGGGTGAAGGCCATGCTCTTGGAAGTGCGCAGGACTCCGAAGGATGTCCAGGTCATCTTGACGAGGAGCCATCCGCAGTTTGTGTCGAAACTCTTCGAATTGGAAGTGCCTGAGGTGCTCGAAAAGATTGTTGAAATCAAGTCCATCGTGCGTGAGCCTGGTGATCGGACCAAGATCGCCGTGACGTCTCGCGAAAAGGCGGTCGATCCGGTCGGGGCCTGTGTGGGGATCAAGGGATCGCGGGTTCAAGCGGTTGTCCGTGAACTGCGCGGAGAGAAAATCGATATCATTACCTGGACCTCCGACCCGCGTGTCTTTATCGCCGAGGCGTTGAACCCTGCGAGCATTGAGAAGGTCGGTGTCGATGAGGAAAAGAAGTCGGCGTTGGTCGTCGTTGCAGATTCCCAGCTGTCGCTCGCGATCGGGAAGAATGGCCAGAACGTGCGGTTGGCCGCTCGTCTGACCGGCTGGAAGATCGATATCATCAGCGCAACGGAATACGAGAAGGAAAAGGCCGAACGGGATAAAGAGATCAAGGCGGCGTTAGCGGAGGAAACCGAAGCACTGCATCAGCAAGAAGAAGCCCGCGAGCAGGAATTAAAAGCCCGGGCAGAATCGGAGTCGGATGCCGGACAAGCCGGATAAAGAGGAGCAGGTGTCAAATTCTTATGCGCGTGTATGCATTGGCTAAGCAACTCGGGATGGAAAACCGTGATCTCATTCCGGAATTGAAGCGGATGGGTATCACCGTCGCGTCGCACAGTAGCGTGTTGGATGACGACGTGGTGCAGAAGGTTCTGGAGAAGCTCGGCCCAAAACTCAAGGCTCACGGGAAAGTGACGGGTAGGGAGACGGAGGCCGATGCAGGTCGGGTTGAGCGGAGTAAGGTTGGTATGGCGCCCGACTACGCGGCGGGAGCCAAGGCCGGGTCGGCTCAGGCAGTTTCGGCGGTGGAAGAATCTTCCAAGTCCGACAAGCGCCGTATTCTGATCAAGCGCAAGAGAGTCGATGATGTCCCAGCGAAAGAGGGAGCGTTCCTGCCCACAGTTGAATCAGCAGACACAAGCGGAGCGCTCATCGATACCCTTGGGGTTGGCTCGCCACCGGCGGCACATTCGCAAACTGAGACCCCAACCGTTGCGCATGTTGACCTGACAGCGCCGCCCGACCAACCGCATGCGATAGGAACTACGACTGCTCCAGTTCCCACGGCTGCCGCCAAGCTCTCTGTCGTGCCGAGCGTCGATGTGCTCGCAGGAAAAAAGAAAGCCCTTTCCCTGGAAGAGATGCAAGCCGAGGGGCTGAAAGAGAAGGCGAAGAAAGCTCGTAAGCCGGGCCGTACGCGGGAAGAAGAAGAGCTTCGGCTTCGTGAAGATGCGGCTCGCTGGCAGGATCTTCGTGCCATTCCGGTGCATCAGCGCCGCGACGATCGCAGCAAGCACGTGCATCACAGCACGCCGGGAGAAGTGACCAAGCCACGGAGGAAGAGCTTCAAGCTTACGCCCGGCATGACGGTGAAGGAGTTTGCCGAGCTGATCGGCCAGCGCCCGGCAGACATCATGCGCAAGTTGATGGATATGGGTCAAATGCTCACGTTCAATCAGACGATGAACGTTGATGCAGCTGTGATCATTGCGGAGGAGAACGGGATCAAGATCGATGTGTCGATGGAGAAGGCCGGAGAAGAGTTGCTGGAGTCGGTTGTGCAGACGGAGGAGGATCTCCAGCTAGAACCTCGGCCACCGGTCGTGACCATCATGGGCCATGTCGATCACGGCACAACCTCGCTGCTTGATGCCATCAGGCAAACGAAGGTGGCGGAAGGCGAGGCCGGTGGAATTACGCAGCATATCGGCGCATACACGGTTGCGGTACGCGGGAAGCAGGTGACGTTCCTGGACACGCCGGGCCACGAAGCCTTCACCGCCATGCGAGGTCGTGGCGCCAAGATCACCGATATCGTCATCCTGGTCGTGGCCGCAGACGATGGAGTGATGCCGCAAACGATCGAAGCGATTAATCACGCCAAGGCCGCGTCCGTTCCGATTATTGTGGCCATCAACAAGATCGACAAGCCCGGCGCCAATTCCGAGCGTGTGAAGAACGCCTTGTCTGAACATGGACTCATTTCCGAGTCCTGGGGCGGTGACACGATCATGGTTGAGGTCTCGGCCAAAGAGAAGACCGGCCTGGACACCTTGCTGGAGATGATTCTCCTGCAATCAGAAGTGCTGGAGCTCAAGGCCGACCCGCATCGGTTGGCGAAGGGCGTTGTGGTGGAAGCCAAGCTGGAGCGAGGGCGTGGCCCGGTGGCGACGGTGCTGGTTCAGAGCGGGACGCTTCGCGTCGGCGACGTATTTGTTGTCGGGATTGTGAGCGGGAAAGTTCGCGGGCTGATTACGCATACGGGAGCAAAAGTGCAAGAGGCTGGTCCTTCTATTCCGGTAGAAGTGGCTGGGCTCCCGGGTGTGCCGTCTGCCGGTGATGTATTTCAGGTCGTCAAAGACGAGCGGGTCGCGCGAGAGATTGCGGAAGATCGAGCTAGCAGGCAGCGGACGGCTGATTTGTCTGGGTCAGCGAAGGTCACGCTCGACGACTTGTTTGCTAAAATTAAGGAAGGGTCGGTCAAGGAGCTGGCACTGGTCATCAAGTCTGACGTCCAGGGGTCGGCTGAAGCACTGACCGCAGGCGTCGAAAAACTGGCGACCGCCGCGGTCAAGCTGCGTGTCATTCACAGCGGCGTCGGCGGGATCACGGAATCCGACGTGTTGCTGGCTGCCGCGTCGAACGCCATTATTATCGGGTTCAATGTCAGGCCGGAGCCAAAGGCTTCCGCCCTGGCTGAACAGCAAGGCGTCGACGTCCGCCTGTACACCATTATTTACGACGCGATGGCCGAGATTAAAGCCGCGATGGAAGGGCTGCTCGAACCGACGCTCAAGGAGCGGACTCTAGGGCGGGCCGAGGTGCGACAGGTCTTTACGGTGTCCAAAGCCGGGGTCATTGCGGGGGCCTATGTGGTGGACGGCACAATCACCCGTGCGGCTGTCGGAGTACGGGTACTGCGCGACAACGTGGTGGTCTATGAAGGAAAGCTTGGCTCGTTGCGTCGTTTCAAGGACGATGTTCGTGAAGTACAGCAGGGCTACGAATGCGGAATCAGCGTCGAGAATTTCAACGATATCAAGGCCGGGGACATCATCGAGGCCTATGCGATAGACAAGATTGCCGCAAAGCTCTGAGGCGTGAGTCTGCCCTGTGGGTATCATTGTCGGACTCTGTACGGTCGAGCTGTTTATTCCAGAGAGTCAGTCGTTGAAAGACAAGCGGAAGGTGCTGTTGAGTCTCAAGGATCGATTGCGGGAAAAGTTCAATCTGTCCGTAGCCGAAGTCGATGGACAGGATCTGTGGCAGAAGGCCGTATTGGGTCTTGCCTGTGTGGCTAACGAAGGACGATACGTCAACCAAGTGTTGGACCAGGCGCTGAGCGTGATTCGGAGCGTTCCGGCAGTGGAAATCGTCCAGTCTCGAGTAGAACTATTGTGACGGCGGAGTGCGCGGTGGCCAAGACGGGATATCAGCGGGCCGATCGTGTGGCCGATCAAATCCGCATGGAAGTGGCCGATATCCTCATGCGGAAAATCAAAGACCCGCGCGTGCAGTCCGTCACCGTGACCGACGTGAAAATGACCAGCGATCTGCGGATTGCGCGTGTCTTCGTGACGGCCATGGGCACGGAAGAAGAAGAGCGGAACGTGTTTGCCGGGTTGGCCCAAGCCAGCGGGTTTGTACGCGGTGAGCTGGGCCGTCGGCTCTCACTCCGGTATCTTCCTGAGATCGTCTTTGCCAAGGATGTCAGCGGACCGAGAGGCGATCGTGTGTTGAAGTTGCTGGACGAGCTGCACGTCAAGACGGAAGCCGAGGACGTGTCGTCTGAGGAGAAGGCCGGGTCGTAGCATCGGGGATGTGATGATGGGTCTCGCACAGCGCTGCGCCGTTGTCGACGGCGTGCTGACAATCAAGAAAGAATCCGGATGGACCTCCCACGACGTCGTGGCAAAAGTGCGGCATCTTCTCGGTGGCGTAAAGGTCGGCCATGCCGGCACCCTCGATCCTGCCGCAACGGGAGTCTTGCCCCTGCTGATCGGGCGGGGAACCCGCATTGCCGAATACCTCGTCGAGTGGGACAAGGAATATCGTGCGGTGCTTCGTCTCGGAGAGACCACTGATACGCAGGATGCGACGGGAACGGTCTTGACGCGCCACGCGACGGATTTCGTGACGCCGGAGGCGATTCATGCGGTGGTCGGTCGATTCCGCGGGCCGATTGAGCAAGTTCCTCCGATGTATTCGGCGGTGAAAGTCGGGGGCGTTCCCCTGTATAAGTCCGCCCGGGCGGGCAAAACAATTGCGCGGGACGCAAGAACGATCGTCATCCATACTCTTGAAGTGGAGGCGATTCAGGAACGGGATGTGACGCTGCGCGTCGTCTGTTCGAAGGGGACCTATGTGCGGACGCTCTGTGCCGACATGGGGGAGGCCTTAGGTGTCGGCGGCCACATGTTGGCGTTGGAGCGAAGGCGAGTAGGTCCCTTGACGATCGAGCAAGCGCTGACGGTCGATGAGGTGGTCACCCGTCATGCCCTCGGTCGGTTGGGAGACGATCTATTGTCGCTGGATCGTGCGTTGGACCAACTAGGGATTGTGGTGGTGGATGAACAAACTGCCGACCGCGTGCGACACGGGGCCTCGGTGCCTGCGGCCAAGATCCTTCGTTGGGAGGGGGTTGCTGATGGTGAACGTGAGTCACACGGGCTGATCCGTATCCACGATACCGACGGACACCTGGTGGCGATCGGGAAGTGTCCGGAGACTGCGGGCGGCGCACTCACGGTTGCGAAGGTGTTGAGCGATCAGGACGTATGAGACTTCGTTGCGGATGAAGGAAAGGAACAGGAAGGAAAGAGCCCATGGCATTACTCAAAGAAGCAAAGACCGAGTTGATCAAGCAGTACCGGCAGCATGAGACGGATTCCGGCTCTCCAGAAGTCCAGATCGCGGTGTTGACCAACCGAATCACGTACCTGACGGAACATTTCAAGCTCCACAAGAAAGATCATCATTCGCGGCGTGGCCTGCTTCTCTTGGTCGGGCGGCGGCGGCGTTTGCTGGACTATCTTCGTGGTGTCAGCGATGCACGCTATCGTGCGGTGATCGAGCGATTGGGCATCAGAAAGTAGTATCCCGTCTCGCTGTCGCGCCAGGAGGCGCAACAGCGGGCAGTAGTCAGTCGCACAGGTGAACACTGAGATGCGCTCGTGCGTACAAGGCAAAAGTAAAAACGAAAAAGTCAAAAGTAGAGACCTCTTCACTTTTGCCGTTTTACTTTTTCCTTATGCCTTGCGCTCGGACCCGAGCGCATCTCTGTGGGCATCTGTGGGGCCTAACCAGAGGAGACCCAGATGGTACACACAGTTGAAATAGAGGTTGCCGGGCGCACCCTGCGACTCGAGACCGGTCGTGTGGCACGACAAGCGGACGGCTCGATTTGGGCCTCGTACGGCGATACCGTCGTGCTAGCGACAGCCGTCGCGTCACAGGTCGCCAAAGCGGGCATAGATTTTCTTCCCCTCACGGTCGATTATCAGGAAAAATCCTTCGCAGCCGGGAAAATTCCAGGCGGGTATTTTAAGCGGGAAGCGCGTCCATCAGAAAAAGCGGTGCTGACCAGCCGGCAGATTGATCGGGGGCTCCGTCCGCTCTTTCCCGAGGGCTATTACTTCGAGACCCAAGTCATCGCCTCAGTCCTCTCGGCCGATCAGACTGGCTCGTCCGACACCCTCGCCATTATCGCCGCCTCTGCGGCCTTGACCATCTCGAACATTCCGTTCGACAATCCTATCGCAGGCGTGAGGATCGGTCGGTTGGACGGCAAGTTCGTAGTCAATCCGGACCTTGAGACGGTCGCGAAGAGCGAGCTGCAACTGGTTGTAGCGGGGACGGCTGATGCGGTCATGATGGTTGAAGCAGGGGCGAACGAACTGTCCGAAGCCATCATGCTCGAGGCAATCGAACTCGCCCATGCCGAGATCAAGAAGATTGTGGCCAAGATTCGCGAACTGCAAGCCGTGGCCGGCAAGCCTAAGCGGAAGGTGGCGAAGGAACAGATCGACTCCGCGCTCGCCGCTCAAGTGAAGGTTTTGGTGGCGCAAGGGATCCGCGAGGCCATCATGATTCCGAACAAAGCGGCCAGGCAGGAGCGGTTGGATGAGGTCAAAGACGGCGCCGTTCAAAAACTCAAGAATGCTGACGATCCGAATCGAGAGCGGCACGTCAAGTTGGTATTCCATGAGCTGGAATATACGGAAGTCCGGAACATGATCCTGGAGAAAGGGTCGCGGGCGGATGGACGTGGCCCGGCTGATATTCGTCCGATCACTTGCGACGTCAGCGTGCTGCCACGGACACATGGCTCCGCGATCTTCACCAGGGGCGAGACTCAAAGTTTGGCCGTGGTCACGTTGGGGACCACGGACGACGAGCAGCGGATCGATGCGTTGGAAGGGGAGTACATGCGGACGTTCATGCTCCATTACAATTTTCCGCCGTTCAGTGTCGGCGAGGCGCGGCCGCTTCGCTCGCCGGGACGCCGGGAAGTAGGTCATGGTGCATTGGCGGAACGGGCGTTGGCCCCGGTGATTCCGAGCAAGGAAGCCTTCCCCTACACGCTTCGTATCGTGTCCGACATCCTCGAATCCAACGGATCCTCTTCGATGGCGACCGTCTGTGGCGGGAGCCTCGCTTTGATGGATGCCGGCGTGCCGATCAGAGAAGCCGTCGCCGGGATCGCGATGGGACTGATCAAGGAAGGCGATCGGGTCATGATCCTCTCCGATATTCTCGGGCTCGAGGATCACCTGGGCGACATGGACTTTAAGGTCTGTGGTACCAAGCAGGGCGTGACGGCATTGCAGATGGATATCAAGATTGGCGGCATTACGTCGGCCCTGATGCAGAAGGCCTTGGAACAGGCAAAAGCCGGTCGGTTGCACATTTTGGGCTGTATGGAGAAGGCGCTCCAAGCGCCAAGAACCACCCTATCGGCCTTTGCGCCACGGATCTTCACGATGAAGGTGAAGCAGGACAAGATTCGCGAGATCATCGGTCCGGGCGGCAAAACGATCCGAGGCATCATTGCGGATTGTGGGGTCAAGATCAATGTCGACGACAGCGGAACCGTCACGATCGCGTCGGTTGATGGCGCCTCGGCCGAGAAGGCCAAAGAAATGATCAGTCGGATTACCGAAGAGGTCGAGATCGGGAAGATCTACATGGGCACGGTTCGGAAAATCATGGACTTCGGTGCGTTTGTCGAGGTCCTGCCGGGAACCGATGGGTTGGTGCACATCTCGCAGCTGGCGCACCATCGAGTCCAAGCGGTGTCCGACGAGGTGAAGGAAGGCGATCAAATACTGGTGAAGGTCCTGGAAGTGGATCGGCAAGGAAAGATCCGCCTCAGTCGCAAGGAAGCCATGCCCGCTCCAACCGGGGCTGGTGCGCCGGGTCCGTCCGGCGGGTAACTGTCTTGTATCGCAAGCTCGTCCTGGACAACGGGGTGCGGGTAGTGACCGAACGGATGCCGACGCTCAAGTCGGTCACCGTCGGCGTGTGGGTCAACACCGGGTCGCGGGACGAGCAGCCTTCTCAGGCAGGATATTCCCACTTCATCGAGCACATGCTCTTCAAAGGAACGAGCAGGCGTTCCTCCGCCGAAATTTCTCGCGAAATCGACGCGCTTGGCGGAGAGATGAATGCCTTTACCTCGCGTGAGACGACGACCTATTACGTGAAGGTGCTGGACCAGCAACTGCAGCGAGCGCTCGAACTCCTCTCCGATCTGTTCCACCATTCCCGTTTTGCACCCAAAGAAATCGAAAAAGAAAAACAGGTTGTCCTGGAAGAGATTCGCATGGTTCGGGACGATCCGGAAGATTTGGTGCAAGAGCTGCACTCGGGTCAAGTATTGGGACGTCACCCGCTCGGCCGCCCTATTCTGGGTCGGGAGAAGACGATCAGAGGGCTGCGTCGGCAAGATCTCCTGCACTACATTGACACCCATTACGATCCGGCGCAGACCATCGTTGCAATTGCCGGGAACTTCGATCAAGCCCGTCTTGATCCGATGATCGCGCGGTATTTCGGGAAAGGCCTATGGGCAAAGGAGAAGCAGGCCAACGGCCGCCGCTCTCCTGACCTGCACGGTGGCGTCTTGCTGAAGAAGAAACGGTTGGAGCAGGTGCATTTGTGCCTCGGGCTTAAAGGTATCGCTGCCGGCCACGAGGATCGCTATGCTCTGTACGCGCTCAACAGCGTGTTGGGGGGCAGTGTGAGTTCTCGACTGTTCCAGGAAATACGAGAGAAACGTGGACTCGTCTACTCGATTTACTCTTCCTTGTCGGGCTATTCGGACGGCGGCATGATCACTGTGTGTGCGGCGACGAGGCCGAAAGAGGTAGATCGCGTCGTCGATCTTGTCTGTCGTGAGATTCGTCGCATCGGCCTCAAAGGCGTTGGACGGAAAGAACTTGAGCAGGCGAAGACCCAGATGAAGGGCAGCCTGATGTTGAGCTTGGAGAGCTCCCACAGCCGCATGAGCAAATTGGCGAAGGATGAACTCACGCATAGTCGGCACGTGTCACTGGAAGACATGCTGGCTCATATCGATCGTGTGAATGAGGAGCAGGTCTTCAACGTGGGACGCCAATTTTTCAAGCTGGACTCCCTCGCGATTACCGGGCTCGGTCCTCTCGCCTCGCGCAGTCTGCAGGCCTACAGGTGAGGATTTCTTAATAGGAACGCGTAGAGCCCTCAAAAACTGAATAAAAAATAAGCGTGATTGATTGTCCGCAATATATTGATTGTTAAATACATTTCACATCATATTCGAGGTTACCCAGGGGGCGAACAACTTCTTGACACAGTTTCATGATTTCAGTACCATGGCCGCAATAATGACAGGTATTTTATTCAAATAGACGCAGCACCAGGAAGAGCAAAGCGATGCGGCTGAAAAACCATCACTCGTGGCTGCGTGATCGCTGAAACATTTTCGTATCTTTCGTCGTCCTTACACTAAGCATCCATCGGTTAACGTGTTTGTAATTTTCATGAAGGAGGGACTAGGTATGCCACGGGTCATACTTATCGCCGCCGTGACAGTGTTATCTGTACTCGGCATGCTGACGGCCGAATTTGCCGTTGCTGCCGATATGCCTAGTACTGGGGTTGGGCCCACTGACAATATCACTGGTGGGAAGCCCATGAAGGGGGAAGTCACCAAGACTCTTAAGGGCCGGGTATGGTCTCAGTGGGCCGACAATCCAGACAGAGAGTTGCTCTTCGGGATTCAATATTGGAACACCGGAGAGCCTGGTTCGGGAACCCCGAACGGACGTTCGTCTTCCGATCTCGATGTGAAACCGCCGGATCCATTGTTTTCCTGCTGCGCATGGGGCTTTGTCGGTGGCACCGATAAGAACAGTCCATACTCGGGCTGGTACCATGCCGCTACGACGGTCCGTCTGGCTGTGAAGGACAAGGCTCTCATGGACCAGATCATCAAGGCTTCCCAGGAACTCGTCGCGATGGAAGTGAGCCTGGATGGTCGGACGATCACCGGGTTCAAGATTATTAGGGAATAGACCTTAACAAGCGTTAATGTTTTCCTGTCCTGCTAAGGAGGACGAGATTATGAAGTTTCATTCAAAAGGCTGGGCCGTAATGGCCGCCGTAGCGCTGGTGGGCTCTGTGGCCTCGACCGCTTTGGCGATTGAATCGTTTCAAGAGCGCTTTGAGTGGGGCGATATGAGCAAGCCGACGACATTGCAGGGTCGCGTGATCGTGCTCGATCCCTACGATGAGGCGGTCTGGATTAACGTGGCCGTGTTCGGCGGGAATGCCGAGAGCGGCCTGTGGTGGCAGAAGATGCAACCGGGCAAGAATCTGAAGTTCTACGCGGATAAGGGTGCCTGGGAAGAGTTGAAGAAGTTGGCTCGTCCCCATGCGGGGCCGGCTGCAGCCAAGGAAGTGCCTCCCTCCAGCACGACTGACTTGATCGAGTTTATCGCAACAGAACCAGAGCAAAATCACCGTGTCATCTCCTCGGTCAAGAAGCTTCCGGAAGTGGCCGGCTCCATGGGGAAGCCGCTCAGCATCTCCGGTCTGCGCTTGAAGGAGTGCGTGGGGAAGAACGAATTTGAGGCAGGTTGCGCAGCGGCCAAGCAACAGCTCACTACTGCGCCGAAGTCTCCAGATGGGGCTGCCATACCCATGCAGTACGATGTGTTGCTCCCAGGTGGAGAGCCCATTGCAGGCTTGATTCCCTGGACCGCGAAGTACAACCTCGGGTCCGCTCACTGAACTGAGTCAGTCTCTGTTTGTAAAGGCGGCATCTCCGAAAGGGGATGCCGCCTTTTGTTATTTCTTGTGATCGTCTTGATCGGTTGGAGCGAACCGGCGCTGTAAGTCAGCCAGGCGATTGAGCGCATCGAGCGGCGTCATGGAGAAGAGGTCGATTTGCTTCACTTCCTCGATGATCGGATGTGGGTGGGGAAGCGAGGCCCGTTGCGGTTCCTGCTCCAAAGATATCAATGTGCCCGCGATGGCGGTATCCGGTTGTTCCAACTGCTCCAAGACCTGTTTCGCGCGGGCGATGACCGTCGGAGGAAGTCCCGCCAACTTGGCGACATGAATACCGTAACTGCGGTCTGCGCCGCCTGGAACAATTTTACGCAAGAAGACCACGTCTCCATCCCGTTCCTGGACCGCCACACAATAGTTTCTGATCCCCTCGCGTAACCCTTCCAGTTGCGTCATCTCGTGATAGTGAGTGGCGAACAATGTCCTGGCGCCCAAGTGCCGGCGGTCTTGGATATGCTCTGCAATAGCCCAGGCGATGCTCAGTCCATCGTAGGTGCTGGTCCCTCGGCCGATCTCATCCAGGAGAATCAAGCTGCGGGAGGTCGCGCTGTTCAAGATGTGAGCCGACTCGATCATCTCCACCATGAAAGTGCTCTGTCCGGCGGCCAGGTTGTCCGAGGCTCCTACGCGTGTGAAAATTCGATCGACCAGTCCAATGCGGGCCTCGGTCGCCGGCACGAAACTCCCGATTTGCGCCAACAGGACGATCAGCGCGACCTGACGGAGGTAGGTGCTCTTTCCCGCCATATTGGGCCCGGTGAGGATCACGAGCCGGTTGCCTTCACAGTCGAGGGCCGTATCGTTGGGTACGAAGGTCAGATCACCGCTGAGTTGCTCAACGACAGGGTGGCGGCCTTCCCGAATGAGGATCGTGCTGCTCTCATCGACGAGGGGTTTGACATAGCGGTGTAATGCGGCGGTTTCGGCCAGCCCGGCGAGGACATCGAGCAACGCGACGGTCTGGGCCATCGCTTGAAGACGAGGCACCTCGTTCGCCAAGCGCACGCGCAATTGTTCGAACAGTTCCTGTTCGAGCGCCAGTAGTTTAATTTCAGCGCCGGTGACACGTTCTTCTAGCTCTTTGAGCTCCGGCGTCATGAATCGTTCGGCATTGACCAGCGTCTGTTTGCGAATGTAATCAGGCGGGATGCGAGACAGATGTGTCTTGGTAATTTCGATATAGTAGCCGAACACCTGGTTGTAGCGAACTTTCAAAGAGTCGATCCCTGTTCGCTCCCGTTCTGTGGCTTCCAACGAGGCGATCCAGCCCTTGCCCTCCGTGCTCGCCTTGCGCAGTTCATCGACCCCGGCATGGTACCCTTCCCGAATCATCCCGCCCTCACGGAGTGACATCGGCGCATCCGGCTTGACAGCCTGCTCAATCGCGTCATGCACATCTCGGCAGTCGTCCCACGACTCTCTGACTCCGGCCAGCAAGGAGGCGCGGAACGGCTGGAGGTGGGACCGTAATTCTGGCAGGGCGCTCACGGACTGTTTCAACGCGAGTAGTTCGCGAGGTCCTGCGACGCCGAGCGTCACGCGGCTGCTCAAACGGGCGATATCTTGCACATCACGGAGCGTAGTCCGTAGTGACACGCGTTGTTGAATCAGGTCTTTCAACTCGCCGACCGCTTCGAGACGAGCGTGAATGGCGTTACGATCGAGGAGCGGTCTGACAAGCCAATTGCGTAACAAGCGACTGCCCATGGCCGTCGCGGTGCGGTCCAACACCGACAAGACGGTCGGCTGATCCCGCCCCGTTCGGTGCTCACCGACTCCCAATGGTCGCACGAGTTCGAGATTGCGAATCGTGGCGCTATCCAAATGCATGGCGTCGCCGTTCCAGCGCGTCTGTAAACGGCGGAGGTGTGCGAGGGAGGCAGTTGGCTGGGTTTCGCGAAAATATCGCAGGACCGCTCCGGCGGCTCCAATTCCTGCGGTCAGGCCGCGACAGCCAAATCCGTCGAGCGAATGCACCGCAAACTGTGTCTGGAGTAGTTGTGCGGCATCTTGGGAGTTGAAGGAGGCCGAGGGTTGTGCGCAGAGGTATGGTCCACGCAGGCGAGTCAAGCACGCTCTGGCATTTGCATCGGACTCGGGATGGAGCAGTTCTCGCGGTTCCAGCCGAGCCAGTTCATCCATGAGCTGGATCTCTGCCTGTGCCCCTTGGAACTCTGTTATCCAAAACTCTCCGGTGGAGACGTCCAGACAGGCCAGCCCGATGACGGATTGCCCTTTGGCTGATGGGGCCGTGGCGTCGGAGAAGGCGACAGCCGCCAGGAAATGCGATTCTCCGGGAGAGAGGAATTCAGTATCGACCAGCGTGCCCGGGGTATACAAACGAACGACTTCGCGGCGCACGAGACCTTTCGCGAGTTTCGGGTCTTCCACCTGTTCGCAGAGTGCGACGGTCCGCCCGGCCTTGAGAAGCTTTGCAATATAACCTTGCACGGCATGGTAGGGCACTCCGCAGAGCGGAACCGGGTTGGTGCTGGATTTGTCGCGAGAGGTGAGGGCAATGGAGAGCAGCTTGGAGGCGATCTGCGCATCCTCGTAAAACATTTCGTAGAAGTCGCCGACGCGGAATAAGAGAATGGCGTCGGGATAGCCGCGCTTGATTTCGCGGTATTGCCGCATCAGCGGCGAGGCGTCTGCGTCACTCATCGCGTCGGTCTCGATGTGCTTCGCCGGTCAGGGCGGGGGATACACGTCCGGTGATTTTTTCTGACGAGTGGCGCAATCGTTCTAAGTCCACTTCAGCTTCCTGCAGCGCTTTGGTTTTTCGGCGAAGTTCGATACGGCTCCGCACCCAGGGAGGAAAGAGAAGAATGCCGGATACTAGCAGCCCCACTGCGAACCCCGCCAGGATGGGCTGATAGATCGGCGTCGAGGCTTCAAAGAGACCAAAGAAGTACCGGAGCGTGACTTCCTGCTCCTGGTTCTGAAGGAAAAACGCCAGGGAGAGGAGCAGAAGCACTCCGACCAGAATCAGTCTAATCATGACCTCGTTGTTTCCTGTCTGATCAAGGCCCCGCGGGGAGACGCTCGATGCTTCCTGCTGGTCTTGCTGTACTGCCTGCGCGCGAGGGCGAGGACCTCGTCAGACTTCGGCCCCGTCGCGCTCAACTGAATCGTCCGGCTCCGCGCGGCACGATGGTCCAGCACAATCTCGATCCGGTCGTCCGGTAGCGCGGCCAGGCCCTTGTCGGCCCATTCTATTGCCGTCACAGTCTGGCCGGAGAAATACTCGATCAGTCCTGTCGATTCAAGCTCGCGGGGCGAGCGAATACGGTACAGATCAACATGGGCAAGCGGCAGGCGCCCATGGTCATATTCGTGAATCACGACGAATGTCGGGCTGGTCACTGCCGTCGGCGATGCGCCCAGACCCTGCGCGATTCCGCGAACCAGCGCCGTCTTGCCGGCTCCGAGCGGTCCGTAGAGCGCGATAGTTTCTCCCCCGCGAAGCACGCGGCCGATCGCTTGGCCGAGCCGATCAGTGTGCTGGTGCGATGTGGACACCAGTTTCCACGGCAGGCTCGACGTGGCGCTCCGGCGAACTGTAGCCTGTTTCGCCTTGGCTGGCTGGGTGACGTCAGGTCGTTTTAGTTCGCTGGAGCGCATAAGGAATCTGAGCGATCAGGTCGCGGGCGAGCATACCGGGCTGCCCGAGGTATTGGGTGGCCAAGTCGCCGGCAGCTCCGTGAAAATAGGTCGCGGCACAGGCGGCATTCCATGCAGGAACCCCTTGTGCCAGTAAGCCAACAATCATGCCGGTCAAGACGTCACCGGTTCCGGCCGTGGCCATGCCCGGATTGCCGGTCGGGCAAATGGCTACAAGCCCGTCCGGACGGGCGATCACAGTTCTCGCACCTTTGAGGACCACGAACACGCCGCGTTCACGGGCAAACCGTCTGGCCGTGCCGATTCGGTCTGCGTTCACGCTCTGCGTTGTGGCATCAACTTCGAGTCGAGCCATCTCACCAGGGTGCGGGGTGAGAATGGGTGGAGTCTTACATTCGGTCAGCAACGACACGCGACCGGTCAAGGCGTTCAGCGCATCGGCATCGAGGACCGAGGGACGATCCAGATGTTTCATCAACGACTGAACGAGTTCAACGGTCTCAGGATGGGTCGAGAGTCCAGGACCGATGGCGATCGCCGTGCGCGCCTGAATGAAGGCCAAGATGCGATCGAGTCCTGAACGGGCCAGCGTGCGGGCCTTTGTCTCGGGGAGGGGCATCGTCATCACTTCCAGCAACTTCGCTTCCAGTACGTCGTTGACGCTGCTGGGGGTTGCCACGGTTACCAGACCCGTTCCGACACGGAGCGCAGCATGGGCAGCCAACGCTGCCGCTCCGGTTTTTCCCACTGACCCTGCAATAATCCCCGCATGGCCAAAGGTTCCCTTATGCGCGGAGGGTACGCGTTCCGGTAGAGACTGAAAAGCACTGTCGCTGGTCAGCAGCAGGGTCCGGCTCTCGAGGGCGTCTACATAGGCAGGCGGAATGCCGATATCCACGATGCGGATCGTGCCCGCATGGTCAATTCCTGCACCGACATAGAGGCCGAGTTTCGGGAGACCGAACGTGACGGTCAACGTGGCGCGGATTGCTTGCCCCAGGAGGGCGCCGGTATCGGCATGGATGCCGGACGGGATGTCCACCGCGATGACCGGCTTCCCGGCACCGTTGATGAGCTCAATGGCCTCACGATAGGTTCCTGATACTTCAGAGGATAATCCAGTACCAAGGAGGGCATCGATGAGGATGTCGCTGGAGGCGACGAGGCCCCGTGTCTGGTCATATGACCGGAATCGACTGACCGCTGAGCGCCCCGTAATGTGGACGAACCGACGATACATGGCCGCGGCATCGCGACTCAGATCGGTGACTGCCGCGAGAAGCACCACGCGAACCCGAGCGCGTCGGCGGCATAGCAGGCGTGCTGCAACCAATCCGTCCCCTCCGTTATTACCCTTTCCGCAGAGGATGGTGATGGTCTTACCTCGCGCTGGCCCACAGTGCTCCTCCAGATGCTTGACAATTCCCTCGCCGGCCCGCTCCATCAAGACAGCACTAGGGATATGCGCCTCGGTGATCGTGCGGCGATCAAGTGTCTGCATCTCGGTTCCGGTTACGATCTTCATCGGTGGTCTACCATAGGGGATCGATTGCGCTCGTGGGACTGGGTGCGCGGGGGGAGGAGAGCGATCTGTTTCTTCCGTCGCAATGTCATGAGCGGGGCAAATCGCATTGTCCAGAGAGCACGGGGTGCCGCACCGGCGCGCGGTTCAACTCAGCAACGCCTTCATCTCCCTTACGGCCTGGTCGAGGCCCACCAGAACCGCTCGGGCAATGATGCTGTGGCCGATGTTGTATTCGACGATTTCCGGAATGTTCCGCAACCGCATCACGTTGCGATAGTCCAATCCGTGCCCGGCATTGACGCCCATTCCGAGCTTGTAGGAGAGCTTCGCGGCCTGCGTAATAGCCTCCACTTCCGCATCGGTTTCTTTCGAGCGTCTGGCATTCGCATAGCGGCCGGTATGGAGCTCGATGAAATCCGCTGAGACTCTGTGTGCGGCTTTGACCTGGGCCAAATCCGGTTCGATGAACAGACTGACGGGAATGCCGCTATCGTGGAGCAGGGCGATGATCTGCTGGATACGATTTCTGTGGCTGGCCACGTCGAGGCCGCCTTCGGTCGTGAGTTCCTGACGCTGTTCCGGGACGAGCGTGACCATGTCTGGTTTTACGGTCAGGGCAATTTTGGCCATCGTCTCATCGGCGGCCAACTCCAGATCGAGCTTAGTGCGGATGAGTTCCCGCAAGAGGCGAAGATCGCGGTCTTGAATATGTCGCCGATCTTCTCTGAGGTGGACGACAATGCCGTCGGCACCGGCTAATTCCACCAGCACGGCGGCGGCAAGAGGGTCGGGGTCGGTTCCACCACGGGCCTGCCGCAACGTGGCCACATGGTCGATGTTCACCCCAAGTCGTGGCACGGTCCTCCGTTCTGGCTATGTGGAACAAGGAGAAGCTGAGTTGCGTGATGAGAGTGAAAGGCGTTGCAGTTGTAACAGAAATCAACAGGGTGGGGCAAGGACTTGGAGAGGGAGAGTTGGTGGCGTGTGGCCCCGATCAGTTTGAAGGGTTGGAATACCGAACCCCACAGAATCACACCATAATTTGACTCGATACGCCCCCCGCCATTAGAATAGGCCCCCTGATGCGGAGGAGGCCTGTCTCTCGATGCTTCCGTGCGTGTGAGGATCACTGACAGGGGATTGATGGGATTAGGCGACGGATTTTATCGGATTAAGCGGCTACCTCCTTATGTGTTTGCCCAGGTGCAGAGCCTCAAGCTTGAGGCTCGTCAACAGGGCGAAGATATTATCGATTTCGGAATGGGGAATCCTGACCAACCGACGCCGAGCCATATCGTCGAGAAGATGATCGAGGCGGCGCGGAAGGGGAAAAATCATCGCTACTCGGCCTCGCGCGGGATTACGAAACTGCGACATGCGATCGCGGGTTGGTACAAGCGGAATTACGATGTCGACCTGGATCCTGAGACCGAGACCATCGTCACGATCGGATCCAAGGAAGGGTTGGCACATTTGGCGCTGGCCTTGATCGGACCCGGTGACGTCGTGCTGACGCCGACGCCGACCTATCCCATTCATATGTATAGTTTCATCATTGCAGGGGGGGAAGTCAGAGGGATCGAGTTGCGTCCGGACAGTGACTTCTTCGACGATTTACAGCGGGTCTATCGCCAGACCTTCCCTCGGCCGAAGATCTTGGTCATCAATTTTCCACATAATCCCACCACCGCCGTGGTGGATCTCGAGTTTTTCAAGAAAATTGTCGTCTTTGCTAAAGAACATAACGTGATTGTCATTCATGACTTGGCCTATGCCGACTTGGTGTTCGACGGATATAGGGCGCCGAGTTTCCTGCAGGCTCCCGGGGCCAAGGATGTCGGCGTCGAGTTCTACACCCTCTCCAAGGCCTACAACATGCCCGGTTGGCGCGTGGGCTTCTGTTGCGGCAATCGCGAGGTTGTTGGGGCCTTGGCCAAGATCAAGAGCTACTTGGATTACGGAATTTTCCAGCCTTTGCAGATTGCCAGCGTCATTGCCCTCAATGGGCCACAGGACTGTGTCAAAGAGACAGTCCTGCGCTACCAGAAGCGTCGAGATGTGTTGGTGAGCGGACTGAATCGCATCGGGTGGCAGGTGAGTAAGCCCGTGGCTACCATGTTCGTCTGGGCCAGAATTCCCCTACCCTATCGGTCTCTGGGTTCGTTGGAGTTTTCGAAGCTCCTGCTCCGTGAGGCGAAAGTGGCCGTGTCTCCCGGGATCGGGTTCGGTGAAGGCGGGGATGAATATGTGCGGTTCGGCCTTGTCGAAAATGAACATCGCACGAGACAAGCCGTGCGAGGCATTCGCAAGGCCTTGAAGCTTGAGGGGTCGGAAGAATGATCTCGCGCGTGGGCGTCGGCATCATTGGGTTCGGAACGGTCGGGACGGGTGTCACGAAGATTCTCGTGGAGAATGCCGCTTTGATCAGCCGCCGGGTTGGTGTGCCGATCGAGATCGTGCGGGTTGCGGACCTTGATGTGACACGTGACCGAGGTCTTACCCTGCCGCCTGGCTGTCTCACGACCGATGCGAAGGAGATTCTCACCGATCCGTCGATCGACATCGTTGTTGAGTTGATCGGGGGCTACGATGTTGCCAAACGCATAATTCTGGAGGCCATTGCGGCAGGCAAACATGTCGTCACTGCCAACAAGGCTTTGCTCGCGTTACACGGAGAAGAAATATTTGCCGCGGCTTCCCGCAGGGGCGTCGACTTAGGATTTGAAGCGAGCGTGGGAGGGGGGATTCCCGTCATCCAGGCATTGAGAGAAGGGCTGGCGGCTAATACTATCCAATCCATTTATGGGATCATCAACGGGACGGCCAATTACATACTCTCGCGCATGACCCATGAGGGCCAGAGTTTTGAGACGGTACTCGACGAAGCGAAGCAGGCTGGTTATGCCGAAGCGGATCCGACATTCGATGTGGCAGGTATCGATTCGGCCCACAAGCTGGCGATCCTGGTGGCGCTGGCCTATGGAACACCGGTCAATGTAAAAGATGTGTACACCGAGGGGATCACCCATATTACGCCGCTCGACATCGCATACGCCAAAGAGTTCGGTTGTACGATCAAGCTGCTGGGCATTGCCAAGCTGGTTGGTAACGAAGTTGAAGCCCGAGTGCATCCTACGATGCTGCCCTCCTCGTCGCCGATCGCCCAAGTCGAAGGAGTCTACAACGCGATTCAACTTGTCGGCGATGCCGTGGGCGACGTGGTGCTCTATGGACGGGGCGCGGGGTCCATGCCGACCGGCAGTGCGGTGGTTGGCGATATCATCGCCATCGCGCGCAATCTGTTGAAAGGAGCGGTTGGGCGAGTGCCGCCCGCCTCGTTTCAGCAGGACCAGCGGCGTCCGCTTCGGATGCGGCCGATGGAAGAAATCAGCTCGCTCTATTACCTCCGCTTTATGGTGTTGGACCGCCCCGGTGTCTTGTCGCAAATCGCAGGGGAGCTGGGCCGGTGCGGTATTAGTATCTCGTCCGTCCTCCAACAGGGACGACGCGAAGGGCAAACGGTTCCGGTCGTGATCAAGACCCATACCGCCACGGAGCGCGATGTCCAAACGGCATTGCGAGGGATCAATCGCATGGCCTTCATCTCCGAGCCCACCACCTTGATCCGGGTCGAGGGCAAGGACGAATAATGCGATGAATCGCTGGCGTGGTGTGATCGAAGAATATCGGAAGTTTCTGCCGGTGACCGAACGTACCCCCGTGGTGACGCTCGGTGAAGGCAACACTCCGCTTATCAGGGCGACGCGACTGGCTAAGCAGATCGCTCCCGGGATCGATCTCTATCTCAAATTCGAAGGCATAAATCCGACAGGATCGTTCAAGGATCGCGGCATGACGATGGCCATCTCAAAGGCCGTTGAGTCCGGTGCCAAGGCGGTGATTTGTGCTTCCACGGGGAATACATCTGCCTCCGCTGCGGCCTATGGTGCGCGGGCTGGATTGGTAGTTTATGTGTTGATTCCTGCCGGGAAGATCGCGATGGGAAAGCTGTCCCAGGCCATGATGCATCAAGCCACGGTCATCCAGATCGAAGGAAACTTCGACCAGGCATTGACCATCGTCAAAGAAGTGTCGGCGACCTACCACATCGAGCTGGTCAACTCGATCAACCCCTATCGAATCGAGGGGCAGAAAACCGCTGCGATGGAGGTTTGCGATCAGCTTGGCGATGCCCCGACTGTTCATGTGCTGCCGGTCGGGAATGCCGGTAACATTACGGCTTATTGGAAGGGGTACCAGGAATACCGTGCGGCCAATCAATCCACGAGGTTGCCTCGCATGGTCGGGTTTCAGGCAGCCGGTGCGGCGCCCATCGTGCTTGGCCACATCGTGGAAAATCCACAGACGGTGGCCTCGGCGATACGGATCGGCAATCCAGCCAGCTGGGAAGCGGCCTTGCATGCCGTGAAAGAATCCACGGGTTCGATCGATTCGGTGACGGATGAAGAGATTCTCCAGGCGTATAGGGCGGTGGCGGCGACGGAGGGGGTCTTTTGCGAACCGGCGTCTGCCGCATCGGTTGCCGGCGTGATGAAGTTGAGTAAGCAAGGCGGATTGCGTGAAGGTGAGACAGTCGTCTGTACCTTGACTGGCCATGGATTGAAAGATGCCGACACAGCCATCAGCGTATCGGCCCAACCGAAAACCGTTAGAGCGACGCGGGAGGATGTCGCTCGTTTGTTAAGGGTGTAGACACAATGAGCGCAGGGCTTCGATGAAATATGTAATTCTCCATGCCGATGGGATGGCAGACCATCCCCGGCAGGAATTGGGCGGACGGACTCCTCTTCAAGCGGCCTCGACCCCTCACCTGGATCGCCTTGCGCAAGGTGGGGAGTTTGGGCTCCTGGCCGCGGCACCTGAGAACGTGCGACAGGGAAGCGGTCTGATGGGAACCGCCATTCTCGGATACGATCCCAAGAAATACTACCAGGGACCTGGTCCGTTCGAAGCGGCCAGTCTGGGGGTCGCTATCGGCGAGCAGGATGTGGTCTATCGCTGTACGATGGTCACGTTGCGGGCAGACGCCCAGTCCGGGAGTAAAGGCGGATTGAACGAGATCAAGAAGCTTGGACCGCACGTGGCGATGGATGATGCGACCGCCGGCCTGATTTCGACAGAAGAGGCCCGCGAATTGATCGAGGCGATCAATGAACAGCTCGGGTCTGAGATGATTCAGTTCTATCCCGGGTTAGGCCACTGTCATCTCATGGTGTGGGTCAACGGGAAGTCGCGAGCGGTCTGTACAGATCCACAATCATTGGTTGGTCGACCGATCGTCGATGCATTGCCGACGGGAGACGGATCCGACATTCTTTGGAAACTCATGGACGCCTCGTTTCAGATCTTGCGCGATCACCCCCTCAACGATGAACGTCGGGAGGCGGGGCAGAGGCCGGCCAATTGTCTGTGGCTCTGGGGCCAAGGCCGGGCCATTCTCTGGCCAAGCCTCTCTGAGCGAATGAAGATGTCCGGTGTGGTGGTCTCACAGAGCGATGTTCATCGCGGTCTCGGCCTCCTGGCCGGGCTCGAAGCCGTGGACGGCGCGCGATTAGCAGGTGCGGATCTTCGTACCCAAGCGGTGGTCGCCCTGGAGGAACTGAAGAAGAAGGACTTTGCTTACGTGCATGTAGAGTTGCCGGACGAGGTCGTCTACGGGTCGGATGTCGCGGCCAAGGTGAAGGGTATCGAAGCGGTCGATCGTGAGCTGGTAGGGCCGCTGCTTGAAGGGCTGGCTCAATTGGGCTCCCATCGCATCGTGGCCTTCTGCGATTCAGGCAATGTGCATCAAGGCCAAGCGGCGGAGGGTCCGGGATTTTTTGCCTATCGTGACAGTGCGGCAGCCCTCTCTGCCGGAGCCGGACGGAGATTTATCGAGGCTGATGCTCAAGCTTCGACAGTGCCTCCTCGTGATGCAACGAAGTTTGTCGTGCGACTGTTCGCAAAAGGATCCTGAGGGTCGTGGCGCTGATTGTCCAGAAATACGGGGGAACGTCTGTGGGCACGATCGAGCGGATCCGCTGTGTGGCCGACCGCATCGAGAGGGCGCACAAGGATGGCCATCGCGTCGTAGTTGTTTTGTCCGCAATGAGCGGCGAAACGGATCGGTTGCTTCGGTTGGCACATGAAGTGACGCCGCTGCCGGACGATCGCGAACTCGATATGCTCCTGTCGACCGGAGAGCGGGTGACCATCGCCTTATTGGCGATGGACTTGCGGGCCCGAGGACTCGATGCCCAATCCTTTACGGGGCGCCAAGTCGGGATTATGACCGACAGTGCCCATACCAAAGCGCGTATTACCCGGGTGAGTGCCGATCGAATCCGCGAGGCCCTGCTCAAGGGGGTCATTCCAGTGGTCGCCGGTTTTCAAGGGATCAATGAGCAGTCGGATGTCACGACGTTGGGGCGCGGAGGTTCCGATCTCACAGCAGTCGCGCTGGCGGCGGCGCTGAAGGCCGATCGGTGCATCATCTTTACCGACGTCGACGGTGTCTATACGTCGGACCCCAACATTGTGCCGGGGGCTCGACGAGTCGACAAGATTTCCTATGAGGAAATGCTGGAAATGGCCAGTCTGGGTGCCAAAGTGCTGCAGAGCCGCTCCGTCGAGTTTGCTGCGAAGTTCAATGTGCCGGTCGAGGTGAACTCCAGCTTCAAAGAAGGAAAGGGGACGCTTGTGACGCGTGAAGATGAGGATATGGAAGCGGTTGCGGTGTCGGGAGTTACCGGCGATCGAAATCAGGCCAAGATCACGATTGTGGGCGTGCCGGACAAACCGGGTATTGCATCCAAACTCTTTGGGCCGGTGGCCAAGGCCAACATCAATGTCGACATGATCATCCAGAATATGAGTCAGTCGGGCCTGACAGATATTTCCTTCACGATTCCACGGGCAGACATCAAGAAAGCCCTGCCGCTGATCCAGGACGTGGCGAAAGCTATCGACGCCAAATCGGTCGCCGTGACCGAGGCGATCGCGAAGGTCTCGCTGGTCGGCGTCGGGATGCGTTCCCATTCAGGAGTCGCCGCCAAGATGTTCGAAGTCTTGTCGCAGGAAGGCGTGAACATTCTCATGATCAGCACATCGGAAATCAAGATCTCCTGTGTCATCGACGAAAAATATGCTGAGCTCGCGATGCGTTCACTCCATACCGCGTTCGGGTTGGATCAGTCGCCGGCAGGGGACCGAAACCCCAAATAGGGGATTTTGGCGAGGTGAGTCTCGACAGGTTTGTCCTGCTCCTGGTATCGTTTCTCTTATGGCTCGAAAATCTTCACAACCACGACCCTCACAAGGCAAGCCGCTCGGCCCCACGTCGTCAGGCACACGTCTTCCTGCCGCGCGGCCAGCAGCACTAGAGATTTATGACACGACCTTACGGGACGGGGCTCAGGCAGAAGATGTCACATTTTCGGCCGAAGACAAGGTTCGGGTCGCCCAACAGTTGGATGGACTGGGCGTCCAGTTCATTGAAGGCGGGTGGCCCGGGGCGAATCCCAAAGACATCGAGTTCTTCCGGATGATCAAGACCGTTCCGCTGCAGACGGCGACGATGGTGGCGTTCGGGTCGACCAGAAAAGCGAGCAATGCGGTACAGAGCGACCAAAATATCAAGGCATTGCTGGAGGCAGAGACCAAGGTTATCACGCTCTTCGGAAAAAGCTGGTCATTGCACGTCACCGATGCGCTTGGTATTTCCCTTGTGAAGAATCTCGAACTCATCAGCGATTCCGTGGCCCATCTCCGTTCGAAAGGCCGGAGGGTGTTCTACGATGCAGAGCATTTCTTTGACGGGTACAAGGCCAATCCGGACTATGCACTGGAGACCATCCGCCAAGCTGTGATAGCCGGTGCCGAACGGGTAATTCTCTGCGACACCAATGGCGGGACGATGCCCTGGGAAATCAAAGAGATTTGCCAGGTCGTTCGGCGGGAGTGTGCCGTGCCCTTGGGGATTCACGCCCACAACGATTGCGAAATGGCTGTCGCGAATTCGCTGGTGGCGATCGAAGCCGGTGTGCTGCAAGTGCAAGGGACCATTAACGGGATCGGCGAGCGGTGCGGCAATGCCAATCTCTGTTCGATCATTCCCAATCTTGAACTGAAGATGAAACGTCCGGTGTTGAGAGACCGTTTGAGCCATCTCAAAAGGGTTTCTGGATTTGTGACCGAGATCGCGAATCTCATGCCCAATACGCATCAGCCCTATGTGGGAGATTCGGCGTTTGCCCATAAGGGCGGGATCCATATCCATGCTGTGCTGAAGAATCCCGCGACGTATGAACATGTGATTCCGGGGTTAATCGGGAACCGCCAGCGTATGTTGGTATCGGATGCGGCAGGTCGGAGTGGATTGCTGGAGAAGGTCGAGGCCTACGGAATTAAATTGGAGAAGGGGCACGCCAAGTTGCAGGAACTGATCGATACCTTGAAGGAGCGTGAAAGTGAGGGCTACCAATTCGAGGCGGCGGAAGGCTCCTTCGAGTTGCTCATGCGGAAAGCGATGGGGACCCACAGGCCCTCCTTCCAACTCCTGGGCTTTCGGGTGATTGTCGAGAAAAAGCAGGACCAGGGAGCCACGTTGTCGGAGGCCACAGTGATGGTGAAGGTCGGCGATGTGGTGGAACATGCGGCAGCGGATGGAGCCGGTCCGGTTAATGCGCTCGACCATGCGCTGCGGAAAGCGTTGGAAAAGTTTTATCCTCAGCTCCGAGAAGTCAAACTGCTCGACTATAAAGTGCGCGTGCTGTCGGCTAATCGGGGGACGGAGTCCAAGGTCCGGGTGTTGATCGAATCAGGCGATCAGAAGGATAAGTGGGGCACCGTCGGCGTGTCTGAGAACATCATGGAAGCGAGCTGGCAAGCGCTGGCGGACAGCATTGAATACAAGTTGCTTGCCAAAGACGAATGAGGGAGATCGCAACTCCGGCATCTTTCTTCTTGACAGGTCTTATAACCTCACGTAACTTATAGCGAAACTGCTAATCGTTCAAGGTAAGTTCACGGGCGATCATTCCGGAAGTCTGTGCGGGTGTCGGAGGGGAAAGCATGAGGAAGGCAGATATCGCGAACGAAATCTATAAGCAGGTTGGTATTTCGAAAAATGAAGCCGCAGATATTGTCGAACTCGTGCTGAATATGTTGAAAGCGGTGTTGCATAAGGGAGAGTCGGTCAAGATTGCTGGATTCGGAAATTTTGTGGTACGCAGTAAAGGGGCACGGAAGGGCCGGAACCCTCGAACCGGAGAAGAAATAGGAATCACGCCTCGTCGTGTGGTGACCTTTCGTCCCAGTCAAGTGTTTAAAAAATACGTCAATTCATAGCCGCGTTCAATCACCTTAACTCATCCCACCACGAGGACCGGTCATGGGGAACGAGCCCAGGCTGGGCAGCAAGGTCTTTTATAAAATCGGCGAAGTTAGCCAGATTGCCAAGCTACCGGCTTACGTGTTGCGATTCTGGGAGTCAGAATTCCCGTTTCTCAAGCCGAAGAAAAGTCGTGGGAATCAACGACTCTATGTCAGGCGAGAAGTCGAAACGGTATTGGAGATCAAGCGGATGCTTTATGAGGAAGGGCATACACTTGCTGGTGTCAAACGGTATTGGGCCAGGCGAGGCAGGGTCGCAAGCCAACGGCTGCGCCCCAAGGAACTCGCACAGAAACTGCGGGGGAATCTCCAGGCGATTCTCAAAGTTTTGGAGTCGCATTCTGACTGACGACAGTCCCGCCTCGTCTCTTCCGAGCCGGTTGCATTCCAGCCTCTTCCAGGCAGACAATGCAGGAGACGGTGAAATTGAATAGAGCGTGTCGGGGCGTGGCGCAGCCCGGTAGCGTACTCGCTTGGGGTGCGAGTGGTCGGCCGTTCAAATCGGCTCGCCCCGACCAAATATCGCGAAGGGTAAGGGATCAGGCGTGACAGGAGGCGTCGGACAGATCTCCCGGATCACTGCCTGAGCCAACACCGACCGAAAAAGCTGCCGGCGGCAGCTTTTTTTATTCCTCACAGACCCATGCGCATTCTGGTCACCAACGATGATGGGATTCACTCGCCTGGTTTGACGGCGCTTGCCAAGGCCTTGTCGCGAGTGGGCGAGGTGTGGGTGGTCGCGCCGGATCGCGAGCGGACTGCGGCGGCGCATGCCGTGACGCTCCATAAGCCGCTGCGAGTACAGCAGCTGGGGACCCGGGTCTACGCGGTCAGCGGAACGCCGGTTGATTGCGTAAATCTGGCCGTATTGAAGGTCATGCCGGCACCGCCCGATCTCCTCGTGTCGGGAATCAATAAAGGTGTGAACCTTGGCGACGACGTGTTGTATTCAGGGACGGTCTCGGCAGCGATGGAAGGAACGATCCTGGGCGTCCCCTCTATGGCTGTGTCACAGGAGGGGCAGGAGCATTTTTATTTCGACGTCGGGGCCCGGTACGCTGTTCATATCGCTCGGTTGATCCTGAAAGAAGGTTTGCCGGACGAAACGCTCCTGAATCTCAATGTTCCAAACCGGCCCTTCGGGTCCATTACCGGAGTCCGAGTCACCTGTCTGAGTCGAAGGCGTTTCGACAATCCGATTATTGAAAAGGTCGATCCACACGGCCGGATCTACTATTGGATTGCCGGGACCCGTGTGTCGTGGAGCCGAAGCAAGGATGCCGACCATGAGGCGCTTGAGCAAGGGGCGGTTTCCCTCACTCCCATTCACCTCGATACGACGAATCATGAAGTGTTGGATCGATTCCGAAAGTGGGAAGTGGTGCGTAGACCAAATGTGCGTCGGGTAGGTGGATCGTCAAAGTTGAAGGGCAAGCAGAGGAGCTAGGGTGCTGTGGGGAATCTGATCGAAGCGATCATTACAGAGCTCAGCCGGTTTATCGTGTCGATGATTTCGACGTTCGGCTACACCGGCATTTTCCTCACCATGGCGATTGAGAGCGCCTGCATTCCATTGCCCAGCGAAATCATCATGCCGTTCGCCGGCTATCTCGTGACGACGGGACAGTTCACGATCCTGGGCGTGACATTGGCCGGTGCTATTGGGAACGTCGCGGGGTCGATTGTGGCCTACTACGCCGGTGTGTGGGGCGGTCGGCCTTTCGTCGAGCGATACGGGCCCTATATGTTGGTATCGAGAAAAGAGCTTGAGATGGCGGATCGATGGTTCGCCAAATATGGCGAGGCAGCCGTATTTTTCAGCCGGATGCTTCCGGTGGTCCGAACCTTCATCTCGTTGCCGGCCGGCATCGCCAGAGTGAATATTTATCGGTTCATGCTCTACACATTTCTCGGTGCATTGCCCTGGTGTTATCTTCTGGCCTATATCGGCGTGAAAATGGGAGAGCAGTGGGAGCACCTGCGAGATTACTTCCATCAGTTCGATATCGTGATCGGTCTCTGCCTGGCGCTCGCCCTGGGGTATTTTCTCTGGTCCCATTGGCCGAAGCGCCGCATCACTCCGGAGTTGTAACCAACCCATGCTCTCGATCTACAACACGCTCACAGGGAAGAAGGAGCCGTTCCACTCGCTCCAGCCGAAGACCGTTCGGATGTATGTCTGCGGCGTGACCGTCTACGACTACTGCCATATCGGCCATGCTCGCAGCGCGCTCGTGTTCGATGTAATCAGGCGCTATCTCGAATTCAGCGGCTATCAAGTTGAATTCGTCAAGAACTTCACTGATGTGGACGACAAGATCATCAAGCGGGCGAATGAACGAGGCGTCTCGTGCGGCGCGATCACCACCGAGTACATCGAGGCCTACTATCAGGATATGGGGAAGCTCGGGATTCGACAGGCCACGCACGAGCCAAAAGCGACCGAACATATGGCCGAGATCATTGAACTGGTCGGTATGCTGATTCAGAAAGGTCTCGCCTATGAAGTGGCCGGCGATGTTTATTTCCAGGTCGAGAAATATTCGGATTATGGACGCCTCTCGAAACGCAAGCTCGAGGATTTGCAGGCCGGCGCGCGGGTGCAGGTGGATGAACGAAAGCGCCATCCGATGGATTTCGCTCTCTGGAAGAACAGCAAGCCGGGTGAGCCGTCATGGGACAGTCCCTGGGGGGCCGGGCGTCCCGGTTGGCACATCGAATGTTCAGCCATGTCGATGCGCCATTTGGGCCAGACCTTTGATATTCATGGTGGAGGGATGGATCTCATTTTTCCTCACCATGAGAACGAAATCGCCCAGTCCTGCGGCGCCACCGGCAAGGAGTTTGCGCGTTACTGGGTCCACAACGGTTTCGTGCAGATCAACCAGGAAAAGATGTCCAAGTCCCTGGGCAACTTCTTCACGATTCGAGAGATCTTCGAAAAGTCGGAGTGGCCGGAAGAGGTCACCGGCGAGATGCTGCGCTACTTCCTGCTCGCGACCCACTATCGCGGCCCGCTCGACTTCTCTGATCACGCGATCCAAGAAGCCAAGCAGGCTTTGGATGGATTCTACGATCTTTTCCAGCGCCTGAGTGAGGTTGGAGATCGCGCCACTGGTGAGGCGGAGTTGGCGAATGCGATCGATCGTGTCTACGAGGCCTTTCGGCAAGCGATGGACGACGATTTCAATACACCAATGGCGATTGCAGAACTACAGAAGCTCCGCAGTGACGCGAACAAATTCCTGGAGAAGGGCCTCTCGACCGAAGGGCGGCGGCGGGCCCGCGAGGCCTTCCAGTCGATTGGAAATACGCTCGGACTGTTTCAGTTGGATCAATGGCAGTTTAACCTAGCCGTCACGCCACATCCTGGGAGTTTGTCAATTTCAGGTAGGGCTCCTAGCTTGATCAATGAAGAGATAGAAGGAAAGCTGGTCGAACGCAATGAAGCCAGGAAACAGAAAGACTTCAAGAAGGCCGACGAGATTCGTCAGTTCCTCGCGTCCCACGGCATTGTCATCGAGGACAAGCCCGATGGCACCAGCCGGTGGAAGCGATAGTCCACTGGAACTGATTTACGGGCTGCATGCCGTGCGCGAAGCCTTGCGTGCCGGCTCTCGTCCGCTGCAACGGCTGCTCATGCTGCGGACCGATCGGCAATTTTCCGATCTCGCGCAGCTGGCGAAAGCGCAACGAGTTCCCGTTCATATCGAGCCTCCAGCTGCCTTCGATCGATTGGTGCCGACCGGAAGCCATCAAGGGGTGATCGCCCTCATCGCTGCGAAGTCCTACGACACGACGGAGCAGATTCTCGAGCGGGCGAAGGTACGAGGTGAAAAGCCATTTCTGGTTCTCCTTGACGGGGTCGAAGATCCCCACAACTTAGGTGCGGTTTTGCGGACGGCTGAAGCGGCGGGTGTCCATGGAGTGTTTATCCCGGAGCGCCGGGCAGTCGGCCTGACATCGGTGGTGGCGAAAGTTTCGGCCGGGGCGCTCGATCACATATCCGTCGGGCGCGTGGGCAATCTGATTCGTCTGATTCAGGATCTTAAAAAGGCCGGCCTGTGGGTCTATGGCGTGGACCCACAGGCGGCGAAGCTCCATACCGACATCGACATGACCGGACCGATCGCGCTGGTGCTTGGTGGGGAAGGGGAAGGCCTCCGCCCTGGAGTATTGGGGGAGTGCGACGACCACATCAGGATTCCAATGCAGGGGCGCATACAGTCGCTGAATGTCTCAGCTGCAGCAGCCGTCACGTTGTTCGAAGTGGTCCGCCAGCGTCGCAGGGGCGTCGTGCCGGCGGCGAACCCTACCGAATCTTGATCGTCCCGTCCTGGATCGCGGTTTTGAGCAGCTGAGCGGTGTTCGACACGCGCATCTTTTTCATCATGTTGGCCCGATGCGCTTCGAC